>NZ_JAKEIP010000232.1 GCF_021474425.1 Streptomyces muensis
CTTCTCACCCTTCACGAACGGCAGGCGGAATGGAGGAAGCCCCCGCGAGTCACGTCCTCGCGGGGGCTTCCTCCATTCCGCCTGCCGTTCGTGAAGGGTGAGAAGACGATCACGAGGCAGGACGCACGGGCGCCGTCACGGCGCGAGCAGCAGAACGTCCGTACGGGACTTGGCGGCCTCGTAACGCCGGGCCACGTCCTGCCAGTTGACGACGGCCCACATGGCGTCGATGAAGTCGACCTTCTGGTTGCGGTACTGCAGGTAGAAGGCGTGCTCCCACGCGTCGAACACGAGGATCGGCGTGCCGCCCTGGCCGACGTTCCCCTGGTGGTCGTAGACCTGCTCGACGATCAGCCGTCCGCTCAGCGGCTCGTACGCCAGCACACCCCAGCCGGATCCCTGCGTGGTCGCGGCGGCCTTGGTCAGCTGCGCCTTGAAGCCCGCGAACGATCCGAACGACTCGGCGATGGCATCCGCCAGCTCGCCCACGCCGTCCTTCTCCAGCGGCTCGCCGCCGCCGTCACCGGTCATGTTGTGCCAGTAGATGCTGTGCAGGATGTGCCCGGAGAGGTGGAAGGCCAGGTTCTTCTCCAGCCCGTTGATCGAGCCCCAGGTCTCCTTGTCCCGCGCCTCCGCCAGCTGCTCCAGCGTGTCGTTGGCGCCTTTGACGTAAGCCGCGTGGTGCTTGTCGTGGTGCAGTTCGATGATCTCGGGGCTGATCACCGGCGCCAGCGCGGCGTAGTCGTACGGCAGTTCCGGGAGTGTGTAGACGGGCATGAAGGGTCCCCTCAGAGCTTTTATTGCAAGTAGCTTGCAACAACAAGCTAACAGCAAAAGGCCCCCGTGTGGATCACACGGGGGCCTTTTCGCGGTCGAAGCGGCGTCAGCTCCGGGCGCGCGCCCGCTGCCACGCGTACCCGGCGACCGCCAGGAACAGCGTCATCCCGCCCGTCGAGTACAACTGCACCCGCGTGTCCGACTCCCGCGCCATCAGGACGAAGATCGCCGCCATGCCGGCCAGCGCCACCCAGGTCAGCACGGGGAACGCCCACATCCGCACGACCAGCTTCTGCGGCGCCTCGCGCTCCAGGCGGCTGCGCAGCCGCAGCTGGGAGACGGCGATGAAGATCCAGACGACGAGGATGACGGCGCCGATCATGTTCAGCAGCCAGGGGAAGACGTCGTCCGGCCGCCAGTACGACAGCACGACGCACACGAAGCCGAAGACGGAGGAGGCGAGCACCGCGACGCGCGGGACACCGCCCGACACCCGGCCCAGCGCCGCGGGGCCCTGGCCGCGCTGGACCAGGGAGTACGCGATGCGCGAGGAGCCGTAGATGTTGGCGTTCATGGCGCTCAGCAGGGCGACCAGGACCACCACGTTCATCACCTGGCCGGCGCCGGGGATCCCGAGATGGTCGAGGGTGGCGACGTACGGGCCCTTCTCGACGACCTCCTTGGAGTCCCACGGGACGAGGGTGACGACGACCGCCATCGAGCCGATGTAGAACAGGGCGATGCGCCACATGGCCGTGCGGACCGCGCTCGCCACGCCGCTGACCGGGTTCTCCGACTCGGCGGCCGCGATGGTGACCGTCTCCATGCCGCCGTAGGCGAACACGGAGGCGAGTAGCCCGATGATCAGGCCCTCGGTGCCGTTCGGCAGGAAGCCGCCCGCGCCGGTGAGGTTCGCGGTGCCCGGGGCGTCCGTGCCCGGCAGGACGCCCGCGATGGCCAGCCCGCCCAGCACCAGGAACAGCCCGATCGCGCCGACCTTCAGCGCCGCGAACCAGAACTCGAACTCGCCGAAGTTCTTCACGGCCGCCAGGTTCGCGCCGCAGAAGACCACCATGAACAGGGCCACCCAGGCCCACTCCGGCGTGTGCGGCAGCCAGGTCGTGACGATCTTCGCGGCGCCGATGCCCTCCAGGCCGACGGCCGTGCACAGCAGCACCCAGAACGACCAGCCGGCCGTGAAGCCCGCCCAGGGACCGATCGCCCGCTCGGCGTGCGCCGAGAAGGATCCGGAGGAGGGATACGCGGCCGACATCTCGCCGAGCATCCGCATCACCAGCATCACGAGAAGGCCGGAGATCACATAGGCGATGACGATCGAGGGGCCGGCGGCGGCGATACCGGCGCCGGAGCCGACGAAGAGACCCGCGCCGATGACGCCGCCGAGGGCGATCATCGACAGATGGCGCTGCTTGAGACCGTGGGAGAGGGAGACGTCGTCCGCCTTCGGGGGCGTCTCCGCGGTGGTGCTGTGCTGCATGGGCGCGGCTCGTCCAATGCGTGAGAGGGTAAAAAACGCCCACAGTCTGGGCAGCCTCTCCGCTCAGAAGGAGAGGCTGCCCACTATGCGGACACTGGCCGCACTGTAGGTGACGCGGGAGTCACGCAGCGACGGGGGTGTAGTGCGAGGCGTCCCCCTCGATCGAGTAGCTCTCCTTGCCCTCGACACCGACCGGCACGTCGCCCGCGACGGTCACCCGGTGCAGGCGGCGCGGCAGACCGTCGTAGTTGTCGATGGCGTAGTGCTGGGTGATGCGGTTGTCGAAGACGACGAGCTGGTTCTGCGACCAGCGGTGCCGCAGGACGTTCTCCGGCCGGGTGACGTACGCCTGGAGCAGGTCGAGGATCTTGCGGGACTCACCCGGCGAGAGCCCCACGATCCGCTGGGCGAACCCGCCGATGAACAGCCCGCGCTCACCGGTCAGCGGGTGGACGCGGACGACCGGGTGGACCGTGCGGTACTTGATGGAGGTGAACTGGGCGCGCCGGGCGGCCTGTTCGTCGTCGATCTCCTCGTCCGGTACGGCGTAGTCGTAGTCGTTGGTGTGCTCCGCCCACAGGGTGTCGGCGAACTGCCTCAGCGGTTCGGGCAGACCGCGGTAGGCGGCCGCCGAGCTGGCGATCAGGGTCTCGCCGCCGTACGGCGGGATCGTGATGCTGCGCAGGGTGGTGGCCTGCGGCGGGTTGAGGACGAAGGTGACGTCGGTGTGCCAGTGGTTGGCGGCGCGGCCGCGTTCGCTGTCGACGGGCAGCACGTTCGGAACGCCGGCGACGGAGGAGACCGTCGGGTGGGCGGTGGTGACATCGCCGAAGTGCCGGACGAAGGCCTGCTGGGTCTCGTCGTCGAGGTTCACGTCGTCGAAGACGAGGGCCTTGTGCGTGTTCAGGGCCTCGCGCAGAGCGGTTGAGGTCTCCTCGTCGAGGGGTCGGGAGATGTCGACGCCGGAGACGTGGGCGCCGATGTTCGCGGTGACCTTGCGGATCTCGATGGACATGGGGGTCCTTTCAAAATGTCAGACGGCGGTGAGTTCGGGGCTGACGTGCTGGTTGGCGGGGCGCGGAAGGCCGTAGCGTTCGCGCAGGGTCGTGCGCGGGCCGTACTCGGAGCGGAGCAGGCCGCGCTCGCGCAGGATCGGTACGACGTGGTCGACGAAGGCGTCGAGGCCGGAGGGGAGCACCGGCGGCATGATGTTGAAGCCGTCGGCGGCACCCTGGGTGAACCAGGTCTCGATGGCGTCGGCGACCTGCTCGGGCGTACCGGCGAGGGTGAGATGACCGCGCCCGCCGCCGAGCCGCCCGATCAGCTGCCGCACGGTGAGCCGCTCGCGTCGGGCCAGCTCCACCACGAGCGTGTAGCGGCTCTTGGCACCCTCGATGGCGTCCTCGGGCGGCAGCTCGCCGGGAAGCAGGGCATCCAACTCCAGGGTCCCGCTCGGCAGTTGGAGCAGACTCTCCAGCCGTTCCACCCCGTGCGTGTACACGATGTGGTCCTCCAGGGTCTGCTCCAGCGCCCGCGCCTCGGCCTCGGTCGAGCCGATCACCGGGACGATGCCGGGCAGCACCTTGAGGTGCCCGGGGTCGCGGCCGGCCGCCGCCGTACGTGCCTTGAGGTCGGCGTAGAACGCCCGCGCGTCCTCGATCGTCTGCTGGGCGGTGAACACGGCTTCCGCGTACCGGGCCGCGAAGTGCTTGCCGTCCTCGCTCGACCCGGCCTGCACGAGCAGCGGATAACCCTGCGGGCTGCGCGGGACGTTGAGGGCGCCCCCGACGCTGAAGTACGTCCCCTGGTGCCGGGCCGGATGGATCTTGGCGTCGTCGCCCCACACCCCGGCCGCCTTGTCGCCGACGATCGCGTCGTCCTCCCAGCTGTCCCAGAGCTTCAGCGCGACGTCCAGGAACTCGGCGGCCCGCGCGTACCGCTCGGCGTGCGCCGGCTCGGCGTCCAGCCCGAAGTTCCGGGCGGCCTCCGCCCCCGCCGTGGTGACGATGTTCCAGCCCGCCCGGCCACCGCTGACGATGTCGAGCGAGGCGAACCTGCGGGCCAGGTTGTAGGGCGAGTTGTAGGACGTGGACGCGGTGGCGATCAGACCGATGTGCTCGGTGGCGGTCGCCAGCGCGGTGAGCAGTGTGAGCGGCTCCAGCGCCCCGGCGGGCCGCTGGGCGAGGTTGCTCCACAACTGCGGACCGTCGGCGAGAAAGAGCGAGTCGAAGGTGCCGCGCTCGGCGACACGGGCCAGGTCGACGTAGTGCTCCAGCGAGACATGCGCATACGGGTCACTCTCGGGGAGCCGCCAGGAGGCCTCGTGGTGGCCGGTGTTCATGAGGAAGGCGTTGAGGTGGAGTTGGCGGGGCATAGAGGTCCTTTGTGAGGAACGGTCGGGCATCTTCAGCCCGTCCGGCGTTTGAGGACGAGGCCCGAAGGGCCGATAGCGGGGTCTGGGGGCGCAGCCCCCAGCGGGGTCGAAGGGGCGGAGCCCCTTCATCACCGGATGTCCTCCGTCACCCCCAACGCCGCAAGCAACCGCGCCCGATACTCGCCGCGCGCCCCCGCCTCGCGGTCGACGACCAGATCGAGCCCGATCCGCCCCCGCTCCAGCACCAGCACCCGATCGGCCAGCACAACCGCCTCGTCCACGTCATGCGTCACCAACAGCACCGACGGCCGATGCCGCTCCCACAACTCCCGCAACAGGTTGTGCATCTTGATCCGGGTCAACGCGTCCAACGCCCCGAACGGCTCATCGGCCAGCAACAACTCCGGCTCCCGCACCAGCGACCGAGCCAACGCCGCCCGCTGCGCCTCACCCCCCGACAGCTCACTCGGCCAGGCCCGCTCGCGCCCTTTCAGCCCCACCTCTTCGAGCGCCGCGCGCCCCCTGCGCTCCGCGTCCTTGCCGTCGAGCCCGAGGAGTACGTTGTCCAGGACCCGCCGCCACGGCAGCAGCCGTGAGTCCTGGAAGACCACCGACACCCGCTCCGGAGCGGAGAGCCGCCCACTGCCGCTGACCCGGTGGTCGAGGCCGGCGACGGCCCGCAGCAGGGTGCTCTTGCCGGACCCGCTGTGCCCGAGCAGCGCGGTGAACTGGCCGACGGGCAGGTCGAGGTCGATGCCGTCGAGGACCGTACGCCCGTCGAAGGAGCGGGTCAGGCCCCGCAGCCGGACGGCGGGACGGGTCAGCTGCTCAGTGTGCGGCGCCACGACAGCACCCTCCGTTCGACGACGCGGACCGTGCTGTCGGAGATCAGGCCGAAGATGCCGTAGACGACGAGGCCGACGAGGATGACGTCCGTCTGGCCGTAGTTCTGCGCCTGGAACATCATGTAGCCGAGTCCGCTGGTGGCGTTGATCTGCTCCAGCACCACAAGACCCAGCCAGGACCCGGTCACCCCGAGCCGCAGCCCGACGAAGAATCCGGGCAGCGCGCCGGGAATGACGATCTGCCGGATGAACCGGAACCGACCGAGCCCCTGCACCTCGGCGAGTTCGACGAAACGGCTGTCGATGCCGGACAGCGCGGCATGGGTGTTGAGGTAGATCGGGATGTAGACGACGATGGCGATGATCGCGATCTTGAAGGTCTCGCCGATGCCCAGCCAGAGGATGAACAGCGGGATCAGACCGAGGGTCGGGATCGCCCGGTTGAGGTTCACCGTCCCGTCGATCAGCGCCTCCCCGGTCCGGCTGAGCCCGGACGCCAGCGCGAGCGCGATCCCGGCGACGAGGCCGAGGACGAACCCGGTGCCGGCGCGTTGCAGCGAGGTCAGGATGTCCGCGGGCAGCGTCCCGTCGGTCCACAGCTGCACGCCGGACTCCACCACCGTCCAGGGCGCGGGGATCGCACCGGGATCCAGCGCCCCGGCGGCCGACGCCACGGCCCACAGGACGACGAGGAGCGCGGGGCCGACGAGCCGGGCGGCCGGAATCCGTTTGCCGGGGGAGAGGGAGCGGCGCCGGCGGACGCGGTGGTCCGGATCCGGGCGGCCCTGCTTCGGCCCTGGCCCCGGCTCCGGCTCCGGCTCCGCGAGGGGCGGTGCGTTCGTCGCGGTCGTGGTGGTCATGGCGGTCACCTCCGGTATTCCGCGGATACGGACTTCGCGGCGATGCCCTCGAAGCGGTGGTCGAAGAGCTCGCCGACGTCGAACTTCTTCACGAACCCGCCCTCGGCGAGCAGATCCGCGGTCTCCTGCTCCCACCGGATGGCCTCGTCCCAACTCGGCGGGAACAGCGGCTTGTTGGCGAGCTCGGTGATGGCCTCGGCCTGGGCGAGGGTCAGGTTCTGCGTCTTGACGTAGAACTCCCGGTTCCAGACGTCCGGGTGCTCGTACGTCCACACCTGGCTCCGCGCCCAGAACGGGATGTACGCGGCGATGGCGGCGGCCTTCGCGGCGTCGTTCAGCACCGCGACCGGCGCCCACAGCAGGTTGAGCAGGTCGACGACATCGGTGGTGATGACGCGGGCGCCCTTGGCCTCGTACTGCTTGAGGTAGGCGGGCGCCTGGCTGTTGCCGAGCGGGGCGATGTCGACCTGGCCGGACTGCAGGGCGGTGAGGAACTGGTTGCTGGTCAGCGGGACCAGCTCGACCTCGTCGTACTTCAGCCCGGCCTTCTTCAGCGCCCGCAGCAGCACCACGCCCTGCGCCTGGCCCTGCGAGAAGGCGAGCCGCCGGCCCTTGAAGTCCTCCACCGAGCGGATGTCGCTGCCGGGCTTGGTGGCGAAGAGGTAGTTGGGCCTGCGGGTGATGTTGATCGCCACGATCTTCGCGTCGAAGCCCTGGTAGTACGCCTGGATCGGCGGGATGCCCGCGTTGTTGGCGACGTCCAGGGACTCGGCCCGGAAGGCGTTGATGACATCGGGGCCGGCGCCGATGTTCAGCCAGTTGCCCACCTTGAAGGGCGGATCGCCCAACCTGGCCAGTCTGAGCTGGAGTTGCTGGGCGTTCTGGTACGAGGCGATCTTCAGGCTGGTCCCGGCGGGGACCTTGGTGGCGAGCGGGGCGTTCGAGGCGCCCGCGCCGCCGGCGGCCGCGCTGCTTCCGGCGCAGCCGCTGAGCCCGGTGACACCGGCAGCGGCGCCGAGCAGTGAGGTGAGGAAGAGCCGTCGGTCGACACCGGACACGGCGGAGGAAAGCATGGGAAACTCCGTGAGTTCAGGAAAGAAACATGCGGAATTCCGGGCAGGAGAAAGCCGTGAGAACAGAATTCACGCAGGATGAAATGAGCGCTTCACACGCGGCGACGGGTCAGCAACAGTGGGTGCGACAGCTCACGAACAGGCTCATGAGCAGGATGTTCCCGGTCATCGATGACCCCTGTCAATATTCCGAGTTTCTGAATTAAATAGCCTCAGGTGGCGCACTCGACGAAGCGCCCAGCGGATCCCGGTAGAGGACGTCCAACGCCACCGATCCACCCGCGACGGCAAGCACGGAATCCGGGAAACTCGACGGTACGACGGCCGCCGCCCGCTCGCTTCCCACCGCGTCGCGCAGCGCCCCGAGGCAGTCCTCGCGGCGCAGCACGCCGATCTCGGTGACGACGACGGTCTCCGGGTTGAGCACGTCCAGCAGCAGCCCGACCGCCCGGCCGGTCGTCCGCGCCCGCTCGGTCAGCAGCCGCGCCGCCACCGGGTCCCCGTCCGCCGCGGCGCGCACCACATGCACCGGGTTCGTCCCGTCGACGACCCCGGCCGCCCGCGCCCGCCGGCACAACGTCCGCTCGCTCAGCTCCACTTGGAGGCAGCCGACCCGCCCGCACGTGCAGCTCTCCGTGCCGCCCGGCACCGGCAGATGGGCGATGGCGCCGGCCTGTGAGCGGGGTCCGTGATGCACCTCGTCGTGCGTGGCGAAGGCGGCGTCCACGACGTTGCCGACGAACAGATGCAGCATGCTCCCGCTGCCCCGCGCCCGCCCGAACAGCCGCTCCGCGTTCACCAACGCCCGCGCGTGCCCGTCCACATGGACCGGCAGCCCGGTGTGCGCGCCGAGCACCTCCCGCACCGGCACCTCGCGCCAGCCCAGCAGCGGGTGTTCGACGACGGTCCCGGAGTCCCGGTCCACCCAGCCGCCGGCGGCGAACCCGACGCCGAGCGGCCGGCTGCCCGGCGCCTGGTCCAGCAGCGCGGCCAGCCCTTCGGCGGCGCGGGCGAGGACGCCGTACGGACCGTACGGATCCGTGGCGCCCGAGTGCTTCAACTCCCGTTCGGCGACGACCCGTCCGCGCAGATCGAGCAGAGCCACGGTGGTGTGGGGCACCGCCACATGTACCCCGCCCACAACGAACCGTGAGTCGTCCAGGTCGACGGGCACATGTGGCCGCCCCACACCCCCCGACTGCCGGGGCGCGGCGGCCTCGCGGATGAGACCGCGGGCGGTGAAGCGGGCGCAGTAGTCGGTCACCGAGGCCGGTGACAGCCCGGTCAGCCGGGCGATGGTGCTGCGCGCGACCGGCCCGTGCTCCAGGACGGACCGCAGGATGACGCTGGCACTGGTCCGACGCCGGTCACGGTCGGCGACACGGGGAATCGGAGACGAAGAGGATGCGGAGGATGCCGGAGATGCGGGGGATGAAGGGGACGAAAGAGTGGGTGCCGCGATACGGGGCATGGGGAACTTCCTCGGGAGCCGGTCCGACACTGCGCCGTCTGAAACGGGCGAGCCGGGACCGGACCACCGGAGACCGACTCACCCCGGACGGCGACAGGCGGTCGCGCCCACGCGTCGCAGGTCGACATGGCGACGCGACGAGAAGTTCCGGGACTGGGCGACCATGCGCTCGAAGCTAGCAAACGGCCCACCCGCTGCCCAGACGGCGACCGACGGGCGAGACGGTCGGCCCGCGTTGTGAGCTGGACGTCCCCGCCTCAGTGACCGGCATCACCCCGTACCGGGTGTAACCCCCATCCTTTGTCCGGAGCTCACCAAGCCCGTGATCGTGCCTTTGTCGACCACTGACGGTGATCGGCCCGCACATGCCGGTATAGCGTCACAGCGTCCCCTGCTGCCCTCACCCCGCGGAGTCCCCATGAGCACCGCCGCCGTCCCCGCCCGCCCCGGTCAGGTCCTCGCCGACCTGATCCCGGCCTCCCGACTCCGCGACCTCGCGCTCGTCGTCGGCGGCGCCGCGTTCACCGGCCTCGCGGCCCAGATCTCCGTGCCCGTGCCCGGCTCCCCGGTGCCGGTGACCGGTCAGACCCTGGCGGTGCTGCTGGTCGGCACGGCCCTGGGCGCCGGCCGCGGCTTCCTCTCCCTGGCGCTGTACGCGCTCGCGGGCATCGCGGGCGTGCCGTGGTTCGCGGACGGCACCTCCGGAGCCGCCGCCCCGTCCTTCGGCTACATCCTCGGCATGATCCTCGCCTCCACCGTCGTCGGCGCCCTGGCCCGCCGCGGTGCCGACCGCTCGGTGTGGCGGACGGCGGGCGCGATGGTCCTGGGCGAGGCGATCATCTACGCCGTCGGCGTGCCGTACCTGGCTCTGGCCACCGGCATGTCGGCGACCGCGGCCATCGCGGCCGGCCTCACCCCGTTCCTGATCGGCGACGCCCTGAAGGCGGCCCTGGCGATGGGCGCCCTGCCCGCCACCTGGAAGCTGCTCAACCGCTGACGCCGTAGTTCGCCGAGAAGAGGTTCGCCGGGTCGTACCGCGACTTGATCCCGGCGAGCCTCTTGCGCGTCGCGGCGTCGTACAGCCCGGCACTCCGGTCCCCGGCTCCGAAGGCGAAGTTGAGCGCCCGGCCGAGCGTGACGGGTGCGAGCAGTTCGAAGGCGGGGTCCAGGATCTCCCGGGCCCGTTCCCGGTCCGCCATGGTCAACATCCGTACCAGGAACCCGCCTTCGCGATACGGCACCGAGTTCGGCGCGGGCCGGCCGAGCGCGCCGCCCAGATGATTGACCTGTACGACACACATGGCACCGGCGGCCTCCGGCCCAGTACGTTCCAGCACCCGGGCCACCCTCCGGACGTCCAGCTCACTCACCACCGCGCTGTCCCCGTAGTAGGTGTGCGGGAAGTCGGGGTCGCTGTGGATGGTGTGGCTCTCGGAGTACGGCATCTCGCGCAGGGAGTCGGACAGCACGGGCCCGATCCTCCGCAGCGGCGCCACGATCCGGTCGCCGTCGGGGCCGGTGTGGGCGACCCGCACCGAGACGACGCACCGCCCGCGCAGGTGCGGCGGCAGCGCCGGGATGTCCGGATACGGTACGGCGGCGAAGGACGACGTCAGCCCCTCGGGCACGGTCCGCGTCCACTCCTCGTACGCCCGCAGCACGACCGCCGGATCGACGTCCCGTCCGTCGAAGGCGAGGGAACCGCCGTAGAGCGTGCGGACGGGAACGAGGCCGATCTCCATCCCGGTGACGACACCGAGGGCGTGCCCGGCGCCGAGGAGGGCCCAGTACAGGTCGCTGTCGGACTCCGGCGTGACCTGGCGCAGCCGCCCGTCCGCGGTGACGACGTCGAGCGAGCGGACATGGTCGGCGGCGTATCCGAACTCCCGGGCCAGGATGCCGAGTCCGCCGCCCAGCGTGTACGACACGGCGCCGACGGAAGGGGCGGACCCGTTCAACGGCGCCAGCCCGTACGGCGCGGCCGCCGCCACGACCTGCCCCCAGCGCACACCCGCCTGCACGCGGACGGTACGGGAACCGGGATCCACACTGACCCGGTCCATACGCCGCGTCGAGACCAGTACCCCGCCCTCGACCGGCCCGGGAAGCCCATGCCCCGTGGCCCGGATCCCGACGTGCAGCCGCCGCTCGCCCGCGTACCGCACAGCGGCCGTCACATCGGCGGCGTCGCGGGCCGGGACGACGAGGCCGGGCCGCAGGGCGAAGCCGGTCTGGAACCCGGCGAGTTCGTCGTCGTAGCCGGGTTGGCCGGGGTGGAGAAGGGGCGGTTCGGTGAGGTGTCGCGGAGAGGTCATGGCACAAAGAGTGGCCGGATAACCTGACAGCCACCGTCAGGTTATCCGGCCGATCTCTTCTCGAGGACTCCCGGGCCGCCCGGGGTGTCGGCTCAGTCGGCCGGCCGCCCGGGCCGCCGCAGCCGCGACCACCACAGCCCGGCCGCGCCCACTCCGATCAGCGTCGCGCCCGCCGCGCCCAGCGGCAGGACGTCACGGCCGAGGCCGGTCCTGGGCAGCTCGTCGGCGCCCGGTGCGACCGGCTTGTTGTCGGTGCCCAGAAGCAGCGGGGTGGCCGGGGCGTCGGGCGACGGATTCGCCGTACCGAACGGCACCGGCCCCTGCTGCCAGTACGTCTTCTTCCCGTCCGCGCTCTGCACGGGGAGGCATATCTTTCCGGTCTTGCCCAGGTCGTACGTCGCGTCGACGGCGTACGACTTCGACTCACCGGCCGGGAGATTGTCGACGGCACAGGCGAAACCGCTGTTCGAGCCCTCCGGAAGGCTGCCTTCCGCAATAGCTGAACAGCCCTCGACATTCTTGACCGTGAGGCCGTCGAAACCGACGACCAAAAGCTGGATCTTTCCGCTGTCCTTGGTCCCTTCGTTCTTCACCGTGGCGGTGATGTCGGTTTCCTGCGAACTGTTGTCCACCGAGATCTTTTCGGGCAGCAGAGTCGTCAGTTTCACCCCTGCCGGCGCCTCGTCGATGACCTTTCCCCCCTTGTTGCTGCCAGGACCCTGGTCGTCCGCTCCGGCAGTGGCGGAAAGGATCAGCACTGCCGAGAAAGATGTCGCGACCAGCGATCCCGCGATGGCCGTCGTGCGACGAGAACTCATGTTCGTCCCCCTTGCCTGCGCCTGAATTCGCAGTACTTGAAGAGCTACCACAAGATTTCTCCGCACTATGCTGGTACGGCTTGAAGTGTGACCATTGTGTTTCAATGGCGGATGTCCGATGCGGAGTGGTGGGGGGTGCAGCGGATTGCCGGGGAACGTGGGAAACATGGGGAACATGGGAAGTCCGGGGAATCCTGGTCATGCTCGTGGTGACGCTGCTGGTGGTGCGAGTAATGGCGGGCTTCCCGGATTACTGGTGACGGGCCGTTACCGATTGGTCGAGAGTATCGGCCAGGGTGGAATGGGGCGGGTGTGGCGAGCGGTCGACGAAATGCTCGATCGACTGGTCGCCGTCAAGGAAATGCGCATCGACGGCCTCGACCCCGAGGACTCGCGCACCCGCCGTGAACGCACCCTGCGCGAGGCGAGGGCGACGGCGCGGATCGACCACCCCAACGTCGTCCGGGTCTACGACGTGGTCGACGAGGGCGAACGTCTGTGGATCGTCATGGAGTTGGTGGCCGGCCGCTCCCTGGAACGCATCATGGCGGAGGAGGGGCCGCTGGGCCCGTGCGAGACGGCCCGGATCGGCATCGGCCTGGTCGCGGCCCTGCGCCAGGTCCACGCCCGGGGCGTCCTCCACCGGGACATCAAGCCGGGCAACGTCCTGGTCGAGACGGAGGTGACGCCGACGCGCGGACGCGGCCGAGTCGTCCTGACCGACTTCGGCATCGCGGCGATCCAGGACGCGAAGGCCCTCACCATGGTGGGCATGCTGGTCGGCTCCCCCGACTACATGGCCCCCGAACGCGTCTCCGGCCGCCCTCAGGGCCCACCGTCCGACATCTGGTCCCTGGGAGCCACCCTGAGCGCGGCCCTCGCCGGCCGTTCCCCCTTCTCCCGCGACACCACCCTCGCGACCCTGCACGCGGTCCTCTACGAGGACCCCGAACTCCCGCCCACCGCAGGCCCCTTGCAAGCCGTCCTCACCGCCCTCCTCCAAAAGAACCCCACCCTCCGCCCCGGCCTCGACGCCCTGGAAACGGCCCTGAACCCGGTGGCCTTCCCGACCCCCACACCGACGATGCCGGTGGTGGAGGGAGAGGGGCTTCGGG
>NZ_JAKEIP010000233.1 GCF_021474425.1 Streptomyces muensis
GCCGGGGACGTACACGTCGACGGGGATGATCTGGTCGACGCCCTTGGTGACGGAGTAGGAGTCCCAGTAGGGGCCGCCACAGTTCGAGCAGGCGCCGAAGGAGATGACGTACTTCGGCTCGGGCATCTGCTCGTACAGGCGCTTCACGGCCGGGGCCATCTTGTCCGTGACCGTGCCGGAGACGACCATCAGGTCGGCCTGGCGCGGGCCCGGCGCGAACGGGATCACGCCGAGGCGGATGAAGTCGTGGCGGGCCATCGACGCGGCGATGAACTCGATCGCGCAGCAGGCGAGGCCGAAGTTGAAGACCCAGAGCGAGTAGCGGCGGCCCCAGTTGAGGATCACCTTCATCGGCTCGGGAGCGAGGCGGGCCAGTGCGCCCAGCCGCTTCGGCTCCGGGAGCAGAACGGGCTGCTCGTTGGTGTCTGGCGTCACGTCCATGCCAGGACGCCCTTCTTGTATGCGTAGAGCAGGCCCACGGCCAGGAAGCCGAGGAAGACGAACATCTCGACGAGCGTGGTCGCGCCGTAGCCCGGGTCGGCGAAGACCGTGGCCCAGGGGAACAGGAAGATCGAGTCGATGGCGAAGATCACGTACAGGAAGGCGTAGACGTAGTACCGGACCTGGGTGTGGGCCCAGCCCTCGCCGACGGGGTCGACGCCGCACTCGTACGTCAGGAGCTTCTCGGGTGTGGGGACCACGGGACGCAGCAGGCGGCCCGCTCCGAAGGCGACGGCGACGAACAGCACGCCGACGACGGCCAGCAGTCCGACGACCGAGTAGGACTGGAAGTAGTCCGCCGCCACGACGACGGTCTGTTCCGACACGTCCGCCCCTCGCTCCCTGACCTCGTAACCGATGCCTCAGGACCAGTGTCCTGCGACTGGTGATCCCGTGAACAGTGCATGTTTCCGGTGAACACCGCTGTTTCCGGTGAACACCACTGTTCGACGATCTGTACGCACGGGAGTCTAGGCCCTGCTAAAGAGACCGTAAGCAGCCCGTCACGCGTTGAGATCCCGTCGAGACCCGTCGGGATACGACGGTCCGGTGCCCGGGTGGGTCGGGGGGTGGGGATTTCCCCCGTAGACGACGGCAGTCCGCCTCATGGCGCCGCGGCGCACCGCGCGGCACGCTAGCCCATATGACCGAACGCCCCAGCCCTTCGCGGGACGCCTCCGGGCGGTCCGAAGGCGAGCAGCCGCCGCTGCCGCCCGCCCGTTTCGCCTACGACCGGCACACCTGGAAGGAGATCGCGCATCTCCTGGTGAACCTGCCGTTGTCACTGCTCGGCTTCACCTACGTCGTGACGGTGCTGTTCACCGGTGCCTTCCTGACCCTGACGGTGATCGGGTTCCCGCTGCTGGCGGCCGGGCTGATGGGAGCACGGCAGCTGGGCAAGCTGGAGCGGGCACGCGCGCGTGCGCTGCTCGGAGTGCGGGTGGACGAGCCGAGTCCGTTGCCGTTGCGCGGCGGCAAGGACGGGTTCTTCCCGCAACTGTGGCTGGCGCTGAAGGACCCGGTGGGCTGGCGCACGATCCTGTACGACTTCATCCGGCTGCCCTGGGGCGTCCTCACCTTCACCATCACGCTGACCTCGCTGTTCGTGCTGTGGCCGGTGCTGCCGTTCATCGCGCGGGGCCTGACGAACGCGGACCGGGCGATGGTGCGCGGCCTGCTGTCGCCCTCCGACGAACTGGAGCGCCGGATCGCCGAGCTGGAGTCGGACCGGGGGGTTGTCGTCGATACGGCGGCCGCGGATCTGCGGCGCATCGAGCGTGACCTGCACGACGGCGCCCAGGCCCGGCTGGTCAACCTGGCCATGGGGCTGGGCCTGGCCAAGGAGAAGCTGCTGGAGGATCCCGACTCGGCGGCGGCGATGGTCGCGGAGGCGCACGGCGAGGTGAAGCTGGCGCTCCAGGAACTGAGGGATCTGGCCCGGGGCATCCATCCGGCCGTACTGACCGACCGCGGCCTGGACGCCGCGCTGTCGGCGGTGGCGTCACGTTGCACGGTGCCGGTGAAGGTGACCGTCGACCTGGCGTCCAGACCGGCGGCGGCCATCGAGGGCATCGCCTATTTCACCGTCTCCGAGTTGCTGCAGAACGTCAGCAAGCACAGCGGGGCGAAGTCGGCGTCGGTGGACGTGTGGCGGGCGGACGAGCGGCTGCTCATCCAGGTGGGGGACGACGGACGGGGCGGCGCGCGCCTCGACGGCGGTACGGGCATGCGCGGGCTCGCCGACCGGCTGGACGCCGTGGACGGCCTGTTCGTCATCGAGTCACCGCAGGGCGGTCCGACGACCGTGACGGCGGAACTGCCGTGGCGGGACCGCGTCCCCGGCCAGGAGTAGCCGGGGCGGGGCAGGACCCGATCAGGCAGGACCCGATCAGGCAGGACCCGATCAGGGGTAGGGAAAACCCCCCGTTCGAGACGCCGACGGCCTCCATGGTCCGCGGTCTCGCGGTCGACCAGGGTGGAGATACGACGGCACAGCCCCGGCGGCGGGGCTGACGGGACGAGGAGAACGGACGACGCCGATGGCCACGGAGTACGGACAGGGCTACGGGCACGGGCTCGGTTACGCCGAGCACGGCCTTCCCGAGCACGGCGGCGAGCGACGGCACCGGCTGCCGGCCGGACTGCGGGCGCCGTTCGAGGCACGCAGCTGGCGGGAGTTCTTCTACGTGCTGCTGAGCCTGCCGATCAGCATCCTGCTGTTCGTGTACGTCATCACGATGGTGTCGCTGGGCGCGGGTCTGCTGGTGACGTTCCTCGGCATACCGGTGCTGGCGGCGGGTCTGGCCGGCTGCCGGGGCCTCGGGGCGCTGGAGCGGGCACGCGCGCGGGCGCTGCTGGGCCTGGAGGTGGCCGCCCCGGAGCCGCTGCGGATGCGCCGGCGCGGCTTCATGGCGTGGATGGGCGCCGTACTGAAGAGCGGGACGTCGTGGCGGAGCGCGCTGTACGCGCTGCTGCACTTCCCGTGGGCGGTGTTCTCCTTCGTCGTCGCCGTGAACGTCTGGGCGTACGGCTGGGCGCTGCTGACGTATCCGCTGTGGTTCTGGGTGTTCCCGATGTGGGCCGGTCAGGACGGTCTTCAGGTGTTCGGCGACGAGACCCGCAGCATCTACCTCGACAATCCCTTCGAGATCACGGTCACCGCGTTGGTCGGACTGCTGTTCACACTGGCCACGCCCTGGATCGTGCGGGCGCTGACGATGGTGGACCGGCTGCTGGTGCACGGTCTGCTCGGCCCGTCGCGGCTCGCCACGCGCGTGGTGGAGCTGGAGTCGGACCGCGGTGTCGTCGTCGATACGGCCGCTGCCGACCTGCGCCGCATCGAGCGCGATCTGCACGACGGCGCCCAGGCCCGCCTGGTGGCCCTGGCCATGGATCTCGGTCTCGCGAAGGAGAAGCTGGCGGAGGACCCGGGGGCGGCGGCGCGGATGGTCGACGAGGCGCACGGCGAGGTGAAGACGGCGCTGCAGGAGCTGCGGGACCTGGCGCGCGGTATCCATCCGGCGGTCCTGACGGACCGGGGTCTTGACGCGGCCCTGTCTGCGGTGGCCTCGCGGTGCACGGTGCCCGTGGAGGTCCAGGTGGATCTGGAGGAGCGGCCGGTGCCGGCGATCGAGGGGATCGCCTACTTCACGGTGTCGGAGCTGCTCCAGAACATCAGCAAGCACTCGCGGGCCACGTGGGCGGCCGTGGATGTGTGGCGGGTGGAGAACCGGCTGATGTTGCAGGTCGTGGACAACGGGGTCGGCGGCGCGGGCGTCTCCGGCGGCTCGGGGCTGGCGGGGCTGGCCGAGCGGTTGGACGCGGTGGACGGGATCCTGGTGGTCGATTCGCCGGTCGGCGGGCCCACCCGGGTGACGGCGGAGCTTCCCTGGCGGACCGTGTAGTCCGACCGTGCGGTTTCGGGGGTGCGGTCCGGCCCACTGAGGTGGGGATCCGGCTCCGGTTGATCCGGGGCCGGATTTCCGTCTGTTCGCAAGCACTGCCTTTGCCCACACAAGGCTCCCTTCGTTTGTAAGCACTCCCCGAGCACTGCATGAGCGCGCCCCGGAGTCGCTCCCTCCGCGCCCGCGCGATCCGTCGCGGGCCGTTTATCCACAGGCCGGTTATCCACAGGCCCCGGTGCGGAAGTGCCGATCGCGGGATACTGATGGCGCGAAGGACGACAGGGCCGGGACACGCTCGGCCGAATGCCAAGGCACACGGGGGGCCGGGGACGTGGAGGACAGGGTGCGGGTGGTCATCGCCGAGGACTCGGTGCTGCTCAGGGAGGGGCTGACCCGGCTGTTGACCGACCGGGGGCACGAGGTCGTGGCGGGCGTCGGCGACGGCGAGGCGCTGCTCAAGACCATCACCGAGCTGGACGGACAGGGCGAGCTGCCGGATGTGGTGGTGGCGGACGTGAGAATGCCGCCGACGCACACCGACGAAGGAGTACGGGCTGCCGTGCAGCTGCGCAAGTCGCACCCCGGGCTGGGGGTACTCGTACTGTCGCAGTACGTGGAGGAGCGGTACGCCACGGAGCTACTGGCCGGGTCCAGCCGCGGAGTCGGCTATCTGCTCAAGGACCGCGTGGCGGAGGTTCGGGAGTTCGTGGACGCGGTCGTGCGGGTGGCCCGAGGGGGTACGGCGCTCGACCCGGAGGTGGTCGCCCAGTTGCTGGGCCGCAGCCGTAAGCAGGACGTGCTCGCCGGGCTCACACCGCGTGAGCGGGAGGTCCTAGGACTCATGGCCGAGGGGCGGACCAACTCGGCCATCGCCCGGCAGCTGGTGGTGAGCGACGGAGCGGTCGAGAAGCACGTCAGCAACATTTTTCTGAAGCTCGGGCTGTCGCAGAGCGACGGGGACCACCGGCGGGTTCTGGCGGTCCTCACCTACCTGAACTCCTGACGATCTGACACTGTGTCAGAAAGCCGGGATCTGTCGGGACCGGGGCCCAGAACCAAAGAACGAGCGGGGAGCGTCTTCAAAGAAGCGCCGGGGGGCGTGTAAATCATGAAAATTCCGGGTGGCGCACCATCTCAAATCCACGTCCGTCATGCGAATGGCCCAGGGAGAGCGACCTTCGCGGACGTAGGGTTGATCCTGGGAGGGCTTGCGGGAAGGCCGTTCCCAGATGCCGCCTCTAGGGAGGTCCAGTTCAGTGACCAGCCAGGTCAGTAGCCCAGCGGAGCAGGCCGACGAAGCCGTCGTGGGAGAGCAGCGCAAACCGGCAGGGACGAAGGACGTCCGCCGGCTGGACCGAGTGATCATTCGTTTCGCGGGGGACTCCGGGGACGGTATGCAGCTCACCGGCGACCGTTTCACCTCGGAAACGGCGTCCTTCGGCAACGATCTGTCGACGTTGCCGAACTTCCCGGCCGAGATCCGCGCCCCCGCAGGCACCCTGCCGGGCGTGTCCTCCTTCCAGCTGCACTTCGCCGACCACGACATCCTCACTCCGGGTGACGCGCCGAACGTGCTGGTCGCGATGAACCCCGCGGCCCTGAAGGCCAACATCGCCGATCTGCCGCGCGGCGCGGAGATCATCGTCAACACGGACGAGTTCACCAAACGGGCGATGCAGAAGGTGGGCTACGACTCCTCGCCGCTGGAGGACGGCTCGCTCGACGGGTACAGCCTCCATCCGGTGCCGCTGACGACCCTGACGGTCGAGGCGCTGAAGGAGTTCGACCTCACCCGCAAGGAGGCCGAGCGCAGCAAGAACATGTTCGCGCTGGGTCTGCTGAGCTGGATGTACCACCGGCCGACCGAGGGCACGGAGAAGTTCCTGACCTCGAAGTTCGCCAAGAAGCCGGATATCGCGGCCGCCAACATCGCCGCCTTCCGCGCGGGCTGGAACTTCGGCGAGACGACCGAGGACTTCGCCGTCTCGTACGAGATCGCCCCGGCGACGAAGGCCTTCCCGGTCGGTACCTACCGCAACATCTCCGGGAACCTGGCCCTGTCCTACGGACTGGTCGCCGCGTCCCGCCAGGCGGACCTGCCGCTGTATCTGGGTTCGTACCCGATCACCCCGGCCTCGGACATCCTGCACGAGCTGAGCAAGCACAAGAACTTCGGCGTACGGACCTTCCAGGCCGAGGACGAGATCGCCGGCATCGGCGCGGCACTGGGAGCGGCCTTCGGCGGCTCGCTGGCGGTGACCACGACCTCCGGCCCCGGTGTGGCGCTGAAGTCGGAGACCATCGGGCTGGCCGTGTCGCTGGAGCTGCCGCTGCTGGTGATCGACATCCAGCGCGGCGGCCCGTCGACCGGTCTGCCGACCAAGACGGAGCAGGCGGACCTGTTGCAGGCGATGTTCGGGCGCAACGGCGAGGCGCCGGTGCCGATCGTCGCCCCGCGCACCCCGGCGGACTGCTTCGACGCGGCTCTGGAGGCGGCGCGGATCGCGCTCACGTACCGCACTCCGGTGATGCTGCTGTCCGATGGCTATCTGGCCAACGGCTCGGAGCCCTGGCGGATCCCGGAGCTGGACGAGCTGCCGGACCTGACCGTGCAGTTCGCGCAGGGCCCGAACCACACCCTTCAGGACGGCAGCGAGGTCTTCTGGCCGTACAAGCGCGACCCGCAGACCCTCGCCCGGCCGTGGGCGATCCCGGGCACACCGGGTCTGGAGCACCGGATCGGCGGCATCGAGAAGGAAGACGGCACGGGGAACATCTCCTACGCCCCGGCCAACCACGACTTCATGGTCCGCACCCGCCAGGCCAAGATCGACGGCATCGAGGTGCCGGACCTGGAGGTCGACGACCCGCACGAGGCGACGACGCTGGTGCTGGGCTGGGGATCGACGTACGGCCCGATCACGGCCGCGGTCCGCCGGCTGCGCAACGCGGGCGAGCCGATCGCGCAGGCGCATCTGCGCCATCTGAACCCGTTCCCACGCAACCTGGGCATGGTACTCGGACGCTACGAGAAGGTGGTGATCCCCGAGATGAACCTCGGCCAGCTCGCCACCCTGATCCGGGCGAAGTACCTGGTGGACGCCCACTCGTACAACCAGGTCAACGGCATGCCGTTCAAGGCGGAACAGCTCGCCAAGGCGCTCAAGGAGGCCATCGATGGCTGAGACGTCCACGGAAGGCACGGGCACGGTCGAGGCACTCTCGCTCGTCCCCAAGGCCGAGGCCCGCCAGTCCATGAAGGACTTCAAGTCCGATCAGGAAGTGCGCTGGTGCCCCGGCTGCGGTGACTACGCGATCCTGGCCGCGGTCCAGGGCTTCATGCCGGAGCTGGGCCTGGCCAAGGAGAACATCGTCTTCGTCTCGGGCATCGGCTGTTCGTCCCGCTTCCCGTACTACATGAACACGTACGGGATGCACTCCATCCACGGCCGCGCGCCCGCCATCGCGACGGGCCTGGCCACCAGCAGGCGGGACCTGAGCGTGTGGGTCGTCACCGGTGACGGCGACGCGCTGTCGATCGGCGGCAACCACCTGATCCACGCCCTGCGGCGCAACGTCAACCTCAAGATCCTGCTGTTCAACAACCGGATCTACGGTCTGACGAAGGGCCAGTACTCGCCCACCTCCGAGGTCGGCAAGATCACCAAGTCGACGCCGATGGGGTCGCTGGACGCGCCCTTCAACCCGGTGTCGCTCGCCATCGGCGCGGAGGCGTCCTTCGTGGCGCGCACGGTGGACTCCGACCGCAAGCACCTCACCCAGGTGCTGCGCGAGGCCGCGGCCCACAAGGGCACGGCGCTGATCGAGATCTACCAGAACTGCAACATCTTCAACGACGGCGCCTTCGAGGTCCTCAAGGACAAGCAGCAGGCCGAGGAGGCGGTGATCCGCCTTGAGCACGGGCAGCCGATCCGCTTCGGCACGGACGGGGCGCGCGGCGTCGTACGCGATGCGCTCACCGGTGACCTGAAGGTCGTCACCGTCACCCCGGAGAACGAGTCGCAGGTCCTGGTCCACGACGCGCACTCGACGTCCCCGACGACGGCGTTCGCCCTGTCCCGGCTTGCCGACCCGGACACCCTGCACCACACGCCGATCGGTGTGTTCCGCTCGGTGGAGCGTCCGGTGTACGACACTCAGATGGCGGACCAGCTGGACACGGCGATCGAGCAGAACGGCAAGGGGGATCTGGGCGCGCTGCTGGCGGGCGGGGACACCTGGACGGTGGTGGGCTGACCCGGCGGCCTGTTCGGACGCGGTTGAGGGTCCGGTGCCGGACGGCACCGGGCCCCTCGTCTTTCATCCGCGTGAGTCGGCCTTGCGCGCGTCGTACGCCTCCCGTGCCTTCTCGACCTCGCCCATCCGCTCGCTGGTCCACAGCGCCAGCCCGCGCACCTGTTCGGCGGCCTCGCGGCCCAGGTCGGTCAGGGAGTAGTCGACCCTCGGGGGGATGACCGGTTTCGCGTCGCGGTGGACCAGACCGTCGCGTTCCAGGGTCTGGAGGGTCTGCGTGAGCATCTTCTCGCTGACGCGGCCGATCGTGCGGCGCAGTTCGCTGAAGCGGTAGGGGCGCTCCAGGAGCTCGATCAGGACGAGGACTCCCCAGCGGCTGGTGACGTGCTCCAGGACCAGTCGGTAGGGGCACATCGCCTCGCCGATGTCGTACTTGCTCGCCGTTGTGCCTGCCATTGGACTTACTGCCATGCCAGTACCTTACTTCAAAGTGGGTACTTTCCAAGAGTTAGCGCACTCCCTAGGGTTAGCGACAGCACCAAAACGCATCCCACAAGGAGTTCTGATCATGAGCATCGTCGTCACCGGAGCCACCGGACACCTGGGCCGCCATGTCGTGGAGCAGCTGCTGGAGAAGGTTCCGGCCGACCAGGTCACCGCCGTCGTCCGCACCCCCGAGAAGGTCGCCGACCTCGCCGAGCGCGGCGTGAAGATCGCCACCGCCGACTACAACGCCCCCGAGACCTTCGACGGACTGTTCGCGGCCGGTGACAAGGTGCTGCTCATATCCGGCAACGAGTTCGACAAGGGCCGCGTCGGCCAGCACCAGGTCGTCATCAACGCCGCCAAGGCCGCCGATGTGGCGCTGCTCGCCTACACCAGCGCCCCCGGCACCCTCACGGCCGCCCTCGCCGACGACCACCGGGGCACCGAGAAGGCCCTGCTGGAGTCCGGTCTGCCGTACGCGCTGCTGCGCAACGGCTGGTACCACGAGAACTACACCGAGAACCTCGCCCCGGTCCTCGAGTACAACGCGGTCACCCACGCCGCCGGCGAGGGCCGCGTCTCCTCCGCCTCCCGCGCCGACTACGCGGCCGCCGCCGTCGCCGTACTGACCGGCGAGGGGCACGAGAACCAGACGTACGAGCTGGGCGGCGACGTCGCCTGGAGCTTCGCCGAGTACGCCGCCGAGCTGAGCCGGCAGACCGGCAAGGAGATCGCCGACAACGCCGTCTCCGTCGAGGCCTTCGCCGGCATCCTGACCGGCGCTGGGCTCCCCGAACCGCTCGCCGCGATCCTCGCCGGCGTGGACGCCTCCGTCGAGAAGGGCGAGCTGGTCGTCGACAGCGGGGACCTGTCCCGCCTGACCGGCCGCCCGACCACTCCGCTCGCCGACGCCATCGCGGCCGCGCTCAAGGGCTGACGCCGGCACTTCCCGCCCGGCACTCCCACCGCCGGGCACACCGCCCGGTACTCCCACCTCCGGGCGCACCACCCGGCGCGCCGCCCCCGCATGTCATGACCGTATAGCGATACGGGCATGACACGCGGCGGTCTTCGGCGTTACCTTCGTGCAGGTCGCCATGCGGGCGCGGCCGGGGTGCGCGAAGGAGGGGTCCGTGAGCGGGAAGTCGCTGGGTGAGGGGCGTACAGGACTACTGAACGGCTTCGCGGCGTATGGGATGTGGGGGCTCGTGCCCCTCTTCTGGCCTTTGCTGAAGCCCGCCGGGGCGGTCGAGATCCTCGCCCACCGGATGGCCTGGTCCCTCGTCTTCGTGGCGGTGGCGCTCGCCGTCGTCCGGCGCTGGACCTGGGCCGGCGAGCTGATACGGCAGCCGCGGCGACTGGCGCTCGTCGCCGTGGCCGCGGCCGTGATCACCGTCAACTGGGGCGTCTACATCTGGTCCGTGAACTCGGGCCATGTGGTGGAGGCGTCGCTCGGGTACTTCATCAATCCGCTCGTCACCATCGCGATGGGCGTACTGCTGCTGAAGGAGCGGCTGCGGCCGGTGCAGTGGGCGGCGGTCGGCATCGGGTTCGCCGCGGTGATCGTGCTGACCGTCGCATACGGCCGGCCGCCGTGGATCTCGCTCACGCTCGCCTTCTCCTTCGCCACGTACGGGCTGGTCAAGAAGAAGGTCAACCTCGGCGGCGTCGAGTCGCTGGCCGCGGAGACCGCTATCCAGTTCCTGCCCGCCGTGGGCTATCTGGTGTGGCTGACGGCTCAGGGGGAGTCGACGTTCACCTCCGAGGGCCCCGGCCATGCGGCGCTGCTCGCGGCCGGCGGTGTCGTCACCGCGCTGCCGCTCGTCTGCTTCGGCGCGGCCGCGATACGGGTACCGCTGTCGACGCTGGGACTGCTCCAGTACCTGACGCCGGTCTTCCAGTTCCTGCTCGGCGTCCTGTACTTCCGCGAGGCGATGCCGGCCGAGCGGTGGGCCGGGTTCGCGCTGGTGTGGCTGGCGCTGACGCTGCTCACGGCCGATGCTTGGCGCTCCGCGCGGCGGACCAGGCTGGCGGAGTTCAGCGCGCCGAAGGTCGAGAAGCCGGCCTCCGCCGCGGTGGACGCCTGACCTGCGGGCTGCCCCCCAGCCCCCGCCCAGCCCCCGCTATCGGCCCTGAACGGACCTCGTCCTCACACACTGGACGGACCGCCGGACGGGCCGAAGTGCATCCGAAACCGGCGAGCGTGTCCTCATTGCGGCCCGCTCCCCCACCCCATATGAGTGGTCGCATGACACCACCACTGCACTGGAAGCTCGTCATCGACTCCGCCGACCCGCAGTCGCAGGCCGTCTTCTGGGCCGCCGCGCTGCGCTACGAGGTCGAGGACAACAACGCCCTCATCGAGCGGCTCCTGGAACTCGGCGTGCTGCCGCGCGAGGACGTCGTCGAGTTCCACGCCCGTCTCGCCTTCCGGGACCTGGTGGCCGTACGGCATCCGGACGACCCGTACGACAAGGACAGCGGCACCGGGCTGGGCCGGCGGCTGCTGTTCCAGCGGGTGCCGGAGGCGAAGAGCGTCAAGAACCGGCTCCACCTCGATCTGCACGCGGCGGCCGGGGAGCGCGAGGCCGAGGTCGAGCGGCTGCGGGGGCTGGGCGCGAGCGTGCTGCGGCATGTGAAGGAGCCCGGCGGGGAGTGGACGGTCATGGCGGACCCGGAGGGGAACGAGTTCTGCGTGCAGTGAGGGTTTTCCCTATTCCGAACTCCGAGTCCGAATAGCGCTCTTGACGGAGAGTCAGGCTCACCCCGACCATCCAGGCACCCCATTCACTGAGGAATCCCTGTGATTCCCAAGGAATTCGGAGCCCCCCACATGAAGCTCTCCGTCTCCTGGCGAGCGTCGGCGGCCGCTGTCGTAGCGGCCGCCACGCTTCTGACCAGCGGATCCATAGCCGACGCCGCATCCAAGGCCGACAGCGTCGACAGAGCCGACAGGTCCGGCAAGGCCGACGAGGCCCACAAGGCTCACAAGGCCGGCATCGAGGCGGCCGCCGCGCCCGACATACCCCTGGCGAACGTGAAGGCCCACCTCACCCAGTTCCAGTCCATCGCCACCGCCAACGGCGGCAACCGCGCCCACGGCCGCCCCGGCTACAAGGCCTCGCTCGACTATGTGAAGGCCAAGCTGGACGCCGCCGGATTCACCACGAGCATCCAGCAGTTCACGTCCTCCGGCCGCACCGGGTACAACCTGATCGCCGACTGGCCCGGCGGCGACGCCAACCAGGTCGTCATGGCCGGATCGCACCTCGACAGCGTCTCCTCCGGCGCCGGCATCAACGACAACGGCTCCGGCTCGGCGGCGGTCCTGGAGACCGCGCTCGCCGTGTCACGGGCCGGCCTGCAGCCCACCAAGCATCTGCGGTTCGCCTGGTGGGGCGCGGAGGAGCTGGGGCTCGTCGGCTCCCGCTACTACGTCAACAACCTCTCCTCCGCGAACCGCGCGAAGATCAGCGGCTATCTGAACTTCGACATGATCGGCTCACCCAACCCCGGCTACTTCGTCTACGACGACGACCCCGCGATCGAGAAGACCTTCAAGGACTACTACGCCGGTCTCGGCGTCGCGACCGAGATCGAGACCGAGGGCGACGGCCGCTCCGACCACGCCCCGTTCAAGAGCGCGGGCGTGCCGGTGGGCGGGCTGTTCACCGGGGCGAGCCGTACGAAGACCGCGGCCCAGGTGACCAAGTGGGGCGGCACGGCCGGGCAGTCCTTCGACCGCTGCTACCACTCGTCCTGCGACACCACGTCCAACATCAACGACACCGCCCTCGACCGGAACAGTGACGCCGTCGCGTACGCGGTGTGGGAGCTGTCGGAGTAGCGGGGCGAGGTAAAAGACACCGGGCGTTTCAAGCGGGCGTTTCAAGCGGTGGGCGGTTCGGCCGACTTGGCGGCGCGGGCGGCGAGTCGGTCCATGCGGGCGCGGGCCGACTCCAGCTCCTCGGCCTCCTCGGCGGCTGGGCCGCCCTCCGCCACGAGCTCGCTCCACAGACCGATCAGGTCCCGGCCCAGGGTCAGACCCAGCGCCGGATCCCGGACCGCACGCCACGCCGTGGCCGCGCCGTGCAGGCTGCCGTACGCCGCCTCCGGGTCCCGGAGGCGGTGGTGCGTACGGGCCACGTCGAGGGCGAGGCCGAAGGCGCGTTCCGGGTCGCCGCCCAGGTAGGCGATGTACGCGGCGAGTTCACGCATCCGCAGGACCTCGGGGTGCTCCAGCCCCAGCACCGCCGACGCCTGAGCCACGGTCCGCTCCGCGAGTGCGGTCGCCTCCGCCGTCCGGCCCTCCTTCACGGCCTCGTTGATCCGCGCCATCGGCTCGGCGAAGGGCGAGGCGTCGGCGGTCCCGGCCGGCTCCGCGTCCCCGAGGACGGCTTCGGCAACGGCGTCGAAGCCGCGGGGTGGGGTAGGCCCGGGGTCCGGGTCCACGTCCGGGGTGGAGGTGGAGAGGAGGAGGGG
>NZ_JAKEIP010000234.1 GCF_021474425.1 Streptomyces muensis
GACCGAGACCCATCAACCGGCTGCGTGATTACGCTCCCGACCATGGCCGACTCCACAGCGTCCCCGACCCCCACCCCCACGGACCGCCCCGTGTACGTCATCGGCGGTGGCCCGGGCGGGCTCTCCGTCGCGCACGCGCTGCGGGCCCGGGGGCTGCGGGCTGTCGTGCTGGAGAGGTCGGACGCGGTCGGCGCCTCCTGGCGGCGCCACTACGACCGGCTCCATCTGCACACCACCCGACGGCTGTCGGGGCTGCCCGGGCTGCCGATGCCGCGCCGCTTCGGGCGCTGGGTGTCGCGGGACGACGTCGTGCGCTATCTGGAGAAGTACGCCGAGTACCACGACCTGGAGATCGTCACCGGCGTCGAGGTCTCCCGTGTCGAGCCCGCACCGGACGGCTCCGGCTGGCTGCTGCGCGCGACCGGCGGCCGTGAACTGACCGGCGCCGCGGTCGTCGTGGCCACCGGCCACAACCACACCCCGCGCCTCCCGGACTGGCCCGGCCGCGCCGGCTACACCGGCGAACTCCTGCACGCGGGCGAGTACCGCGGCCCGGCGCCCTACGCCGGCCGCGACGTCCTGGTCGTCGGCGCCGGCAACACCGGTGCCGAGATCGCCGTGGACCTGGTGGAGGGCGGCGCCTCGCGGGTACGGCTGGCGGTCCGCACCACCCCGCACATCGTCCGCCGCTCCACCGCAGGCTGGCCCGCCCAGCGCACCAGCATCCTCGTACGGCGACTGCCGGTCGGCCTCGTCGACCGGCTCGCCAGGCCCGTGGCCAGGCTCAGCGTGCCGGATCTGTCGGCCCACGGGCTGCCGCGCCCCGACACCGGCCTGTACAGCCGGGTCAAGGAAGGCGCGATCCCGGTCCTCGACGTCGGCCTGGTCGACGCCGTGCGCAAGGGCCGCGTCGAGATCGTGGCCGCCGTCGACGGCTTCGAGGACGACAAGGTGATCCTCGCCGACGGCAGCCGCGTCTCCCCGGACACCGTCATCGCGGCGACCGGATACGTCCGCGGGCTCGAAGACCTCATCGGCCACCTCGGCGTGCTCGACACCCGCGGCAGGCCGGCCGTCCAGGGCGCCCGCACCCCCGCCGACGCCCCCGGCCTCTACTTCACCGGCTACACCAACCCCATCAGCGGCAATCTCCGCGAAATGGCGATCGACGCCCAGAAGATCGCGAAGGCCATCGCCCGCGACGGCAGCCGACGGGTCTCCCGGCTGCCGGTGACGTAGACACCCTCAACTCTCTTACGTAGATCTCCTGTTACTCACGGGTCAGTTGTGACGGGAGAGCTGTACCGCGCCGCCGCACGGGGTCAGAATGTGAGCACTGTTCAACTTTTCTGCTCCACCCTCTCGCCCCGACGGAGGACGCACGTGGCAAGCGAACGACAGTTCCCCCGACCCCCCAGGCTCTCCCGGCGCTCGCTCCTCGGCGGCGCAGCCGCCGCGGCCGGTGCCGCCACCCTCACCGCGACCGGTTCCGGTACCGCCTCCGCGGCCACCCTCCCCATGGTCGACGTCGCCATCGTCGGCGCCGGCCTGGCCGGTCTCACCGCGGCCCGCGATCTGGTCGCCGCGGGCAAGTCCGTCGTCGTCCTGGAGGCCCGCGACCGCGTGGGCGGCCGGGTCGTCGGACTGGACCTGGCGGGCGGCGGTGTCACCGAAGGCGGCGGCGAGTTCATCGGCCCCACCCAGAACCGCATCAAGGCCCTCGCCGACTCACTCGGCGTACAGACCTTCGCCACCTACAACACCGGCGACAACCTCCTCTACAAGGACGGCAAGAAGACCCCGTACGCCACCGACGGCGTCCTCGGCGCGGTCCCGCCCATCGACGCGGCCGGACTCGCCAACGCCGCGATCGTCCAGGCCACCCTCGACGACCTGGCCAAGCAGATCCCGGTCGACGCGCCCTGGACCGCCGCGAAGGCCGACGAATGGGACCGGCAGACCTTCGAGACCTGGCTGCGCGCCAACGCCGTCATCCCCTCGGCCAAGTTCCTCTTCGACGTGGCCTGTACGTCGATCTTCTCGGCCGAACCCCGTGAACTCTCCTTCCTGTTCGTCCTCTTCTACATCGCCGCCGCCGGCGACTCCGCCAACCCCGGCACCCTGGAACGCCTCACCGAGACCGCGGGCGGCGCCCAGGAACTGCGCTTCGTCGGCGGCTCCCAGCTGGTGCCGGTCAAGCTCGCCGCCACCCTCGGCGACCGGGTGGTCCTCAACGCGCCGGTGCGCACCATCGCCCGGTCCGGCGGCGGCTACGTCGTCACGGCCGACGGTGTCACCGTCACCGCCAAGAAGGTCGTCGTCGCCGTACCCCCGCCGATCGCCGCCCGCATCACCTACGACCCCGTGCTGCCCGCCTCCCGCGACCAGCTCACCCAGCGGCTGCCGATGGCCTCGGTCGGCAAGGCCATCGCCATCTACGACACCCCCTTCTGGCGTGCCGACGGACTCAACGGCCAGGTCGTCAGCGACACCGGCGTGATCAGCTCCACCTTCGACAACTCCCCGCCCGACGCCTCCTACGGCGCCCTGATGGGCTTCATCGAGGCCGACGAGGCCCGGAAGCTGGACGCGGCGAGCGAGGCGGAGGTCCGGGCGGCCGTACTGAAGGACTACGCGACCTACTTCGGCGCGAAGGCGGCCTCCCCCACCTCCTTCGTCCTGCAGCGCTGGAACAACGAGACCTACACCCGCGGCGGCCCCGTCTCCATCGCCGCCCCCGGCGTCCTGACCCAGTACGGCCCCGCCCTGCGCACCCCGGTCGGCGGCATCCACTGGGCCGGGACGGAGACCTCCACGTACTGGATGGGCTTCATGGACGGGGCGGTCCGGTCGGGCGAGCGGGTGGCCAAGGAGGTGCTGGCGGCGCTGTGACGCGGTGGAAGGCCCGGGGCGCGGCGGTACCCGGGCCTTCTTCGGTCCTTCGCGGCGAACCCGGGCCTGCTGGGTTCCCGCGCGGGATTACGGGTTGCCACGGCCCGTGGCATCCGGGGGCCGGCCGGAGCGAGGGGGCTCCGGAACGTCCTCGGGAAGGAATTCGAGCGGGAGGGACGCGACGGGCAGGTCGCTGTCGGTCAGGTTGCTGTCGCGGTGGTAGCGGGCGGCCATGCGCGCCTCCATCAGGTTGAGGAGACGGCGGCCGGAACGGGCGTTGTCGAAGGCGGGCGGGTCGGAGAGGCGGGCGCCGTCCAGCCAGGCGGCGGCGCGCGCCGGGACACCGGGACCGAGGACGTAGTTCTCCGCGGCGGCCATCCGCCCCAGGATCTCCACCAGGTCCGCGGAGTCGTAGTCGGGGAAGTGGACTCGGGTGCGGAAGCGGGAGGCCAGCCCGGGGTTGGCGGCCATGAAGGCCCGCATCTCCCGCGGATGTCCCGCGGCGATCACGCACAGGCGGCTCCGCCACCGCTCCATCTCGCCGATCAGGACGTCGATCGCCTCGGCCCCGAAGTCGTAGGCAGCGTGTGTGTCCTGGCCCAGGCTGTAGGCCTCGTCGATGAACAGCACGCCGTCGAGAGCGGCATGCACGGCGTCCCGCACCCGCGGTGCGGTCTGGCCCACGTACTCGGCCACCAGGTCGGCACGGGTGACCTCCACACAGTGCCCGCTGCGCAGCAGGCCGAGACCGTGCAGCAGCCTCCCGACGATCCGCGCCACCGTGGTCTTGCCCGTTCCGGGCGGCCCCGTGAACAGCAGGTGCGGCAGGACACGCTCGTTCAGGTCCTGTCCGTCACGCAGGTGTCCGGCGAGGTCCGCCAGGGTCTCCCGGACGGTTTCCAGCCCGACCAGGTCGTCGAACCCGGCGAGCAACGCGGACGGGTCGGGCGCGGGAACGCGCAGATAGGCGCGGTAGGGCTCGGGGATGTCGGCGTCGGTGACCGGCTCGCTCACGTCACGTCCCACGCGGTCGGCCCACCGGCCGACGACGGCGTCGGCGAGGATGCGCATTTCACGGGCGCTGGGGAAGCCCTCGTTCCTCCTGACATGCATCTCGGAGACGATCCGCCGCAGCCCCTCGGCGGCATCCGCCGCGAGGCTGACCCCGTGCTCCTCCAGGCGTCCTTCCAGGAGCGTCATCAGAGCCTGCGGGTCGAGCTCGGGGAACTCGATGACGTTCTCCGCCGGAACGCGCCTGGCGAGTCCCGGCTCGGCGGCGAGGAAATCCCGCATCCTGTCCGGCAGCCCGGCGAAGATCACGACCAGCCGGTCGCGGTCCTGCTCCATACGCGTGAGGAGAGTGCTCAGCGTTTCATCGGCGAAGCCGCCGTACGAGGAGTGGAGTTCGTACGCCTCGTCGATGAACAGGACGCCGTCCAGGGCGCGTTCGACAGCGCTGCTGGTCAAGCCGACGCTCTGTCCGACGTATCCGGCCACCAGGTCCGTCATCCGCACCTCGACGACGTGTCCGCGGTCGAGGAGTCCCAGGTTGTGGAAGATTTCGCCGACAAGCCGTGCCGCGGTGGTCATTCCGGTGCCGGGGTTGCCGCTGAACACCAGATGACGGAGGGGCCGGTCCGTGGCGGCCGGCCGGCCCGGACCGCTGACCTCCCGATCCCGGGCCGCCTCGGTCTCGGCCCGCAGACCCCACAGGAACCGCTTGACTCCTTCGAACCCCGGCGTGGCATCCAGTCGCTCCCAGGGGCCGCGCCGGTCGCCCGCCGCGGTGCCGTCCGCCCTGTACACCGCGCGGGGCGCGGCCAGATCCCCGAGTTCGGCGAGGAGTTGGCGGGCGGAGGGGCGGCGTTGCGGGTCCGGGTCGAGGCACCGGGTGATCAGGTTCCGCAGGCCGCCCAAGTGGGCCGGCAGCCGTGCCAGGGCCTGGGGATGGTGCGAGAGGGAGTTGCCGCGGGTGGCCTCGCGCAGGAGGATCGCGCCCAGCCCGTACATGTCGAAGGAGGGGTCCAGCGGCGCGTCCTGCGGGTATCCCTCGGGCGGCAGGTAGCCGGTGGCGTGCTGGCGGTACTGCGGGTATGCATGCGCGCGCCCGTCGAACTGCGCGTAGACCCAGCTGATGAGCACCACCGTGTCGGGGACCACGAGCACGGCGTGCGGCGAGAGGTTGCCGTGCACGATGCCCGCCGTATGAGCCCGGTCCAGGGCTTCGGCGAGCACGCGGGCCAGCTGGGACAGGGCGTGGAAGTCGTCCGAGGGGCCGTTGCTCGACCAGGGGCCGTGGATCAGGTTGGCGGCCGCGTCGCCCGTGACCGAGGTGACGTAGCCCATCGCCAGCCAGGTGGGCGGGACCTCCCGGTCGATGCCGAGCAACGGCGGCGCGTACCGGCCGCCCATCCGGCGCAGTGCCTCCGCCTCCACGCGCGCGAGTTCCGAGAACAGGTCGGGTTCCAGGTACGCGTCGCTCGGCTGTCTCTTCACCACGGCCCGGTTGCCGTCCGCGCCGACCCCGAGGTACACGTCGGAGAAGTCCGCGACGGTGATGAGCCCGCTCAACCGGTAGGGATGGGGCGTGCCTTGAGCGACGCTGTCCGGGTCGTCGGACGGTGACGGGATCCGTTCGGCGGGCGTCGTCAGTCCCGCCCGGACGAGGGCCTCCTCCCGCAGCAGCGCCCAGGGAACCGCGTCGGCGGACAGGTCGGCGCCGCTGGTGGGGTCGGGCAGGAGCGCCGAGATCCGGCCGGGCGTGGTGTCGCCGCGTTCGATGAAGCGGGACACCTCGCGCAGGATCCGGTCCACCTCGTGCGCACGCAGCGACTCCAGGAGCATCGCCCGCACGCCGGGCAGGAAGTCGTGCGGTACGTCCGTCGGTGCCGGGGAGCCGTCCGTGGGCACCGGGGTGATGAGGCCGCTGAACAGGGCCTCGGCCAGGACGGTGGGCGGTGTTCCCGGCAGCATGGCGGCCTGTACGACCCGCATGATGGCGACCGTCAGCGGCACGGCCGACAGACAGGCCAGCAGCCTGAACGCCTCCGGCGTGGCGGTGGCGTGGAAGTCCTCAAGGCGCCGGGTCGGCGACCTGTCGTCGGCGACGGGCGGGGGCGGCCGGTGCCGGGCGGCGAGGAGCGTGACCGCGCCGTCGGTGACCGGCGGTCCGACCCCGGCCACCAACTCGGCCCAGGGCCTGAGCCAGTCCGGGTCGAGCTCCACCACGGGGACGGGGACGCTGCCCGCGGGCAGCTCGCGTGTGCCGCGCCGGCGTCCGCTGTACTCCAGGTCCGTGTTGGCCGCCGAGAGCGGGGCGCGACGCAGCCGGGCGGGAACCGTCGGAAGGGCGGTACGGCGCCAGAGACGTTCGGGCAGCGCCTGGAGGACGACGAGAGGGCCGGCCGCCGCCCACTGCCGCATCGCCTCCCGGACGGCGGGACTCTGCCAGCCGGGAGCCACACCGTCGGTGAGCACGAGCACCAGTCGGCGCCCTGCCGGGTCATGGATCTCGGACACGCCCCGTATCCGGTCCGGGCTCGGGGCGGGGTGCGCGCTCAACCCCGGTGTGCCGTCCGGCCGGCTGTGCAGATAGCGCAGCCGTACGTCACGGAAGGCGCCCAGCCTGACGAGCAGTCGGTGCACCTCGCGCACCAACGGCGTCCACAGCAGCAGTCCGGTGGGGTGGCCGTCCACCACGAGGACGGCGTCGAGCCAGCGTTCGGCGGCGGGCCGCAGGACGGGCAGCAGGGTGCCCTTGCGATGGGGAAGGGACCGCCGGGCCATGGATTCGAGGGTGGCTTCCTCGTCGAACTCGGTGTCGCGCCGCGAAGGGACCCGGCGCTTGAGCGGCCGAAGGGCGCGCAGCACGTCCAGTTGGCGGGGCAGGAGCGGATCGGCGGCCAGCCGCACCGGTCGGGCGGCCGGCCGGGCGGCGTCGGCCGAGTGGTGGGCCGCCGTCGGGGCGTAGACGGGGACCGTCGGCGTGGGCTTCGGCGCCGTCTCCTCGTCCGGGAGCGACGGGGCGGTGTCGTCCGTCTTCTCGGCCGGGTTCCGCGAGGGGTCGGCTTCCGGTACGTCCGCGTCGGCGGGAGTGGGCGCGGCGGGCAGCCTGGTCGCGAGCCAGAGGATCTCGGCGATCTCCCTGGGCGTGGGGTCGAGCCCGAGACCGGTGAGGAGGGACCGCAGCGGCTCCACGCTCATCGGCGGTCCTGGTTGAGGTACTGCAGGACGAGTTCGGCGATGTGGCCACGGTCGGCGGCCTCCTCGCCCGCCGCGTGCCGAGCCAGGTAGACGGCCTGGAGGAGCTGGTCGGTGGCCAGTTCCCCCTGGCTGCGCCGTTCGAGGAAGAGTGAGATGAGCTTCTCCGCGTGCGGCGCGCTCTCGCCCAGGTGGGCGTGGACGATGGCACGCAGCCGGTCGGGGCTGGGCGCGGGCAGGTGCAGGCGCACACAGCGGCGCAGGAAGGCGGGCGGGAAGTCACGCTCGCCGTTGCTGGTGAGGACCACGAACGGGAAGGCCCGGCAGCGTACCCGTCCGGCGGTGACCGCCACCCGTGCGCCGTCGTCGGCGGGCCGCACTTCCGCGTCGGCGAAGGTGTCCGCCACCCGCGACAGCTCGGGGATCTCGAAGATGCCCTCCTCGAAGACGTCGAGGAGGTCGTTGGGCAGGTCGATGTCGCTCTTGTCGATCTCGTCCACGAGCAGCACCCGGGGCAGGGCGTGGGGTGCCATGGCGGTGCCGAGCGGGCCCAGCCTGACGTACCGCCCGACGTCGACGGGGGTGGCCGGCGACACGTTGTCGACCTCCTCCAGGCGGCCGATGGCGTCGTACCGGTAGAGGCCGTCCTTGAGGGTGCTGCGGCTGGTGATCGGCCACCGCAGGACCGAGCCGAGCCGCAGTTCGTGGGCCACGGCGTAGGCCAGGCTGGACTTCCCCACTCCGGGGTCGCCGGTGACGAGCAGGGGGCGCCGCAGATACAGGGCGGTGTTGACCATTTCCACGGCGTGCCGGTCTGCCTGGTAGGCGGCGGCGCGCAGCGGCCAGCGGGCGGAGAGGCCGTAGTCGTGGTCCCGGTCGAAAGGGGTCGGCTCGTCCCCGTAGAAGACGCGCCACGGCGGCGGCTCGGGCAGATCCGCGATGCCGTCGTGCGGTTCGCCGGTGCCACGGTAGATCAGCCAGTCACTCATGGGGCTTTCCTCTTCCTCGTTCCTACGCGTAGCGCAGTGGGGCGTCCGGGAGACGCCGGTCGGGGTCGTCCCACAGGAGCACGAGATCCTTGGCGTGGTGTCCGCCCACGGGCGCGGTCGCGGCCATTCCGCGCAGCTGCCGCACCCGCTCCGGCCACTGGGCGGGAGCGGCGACCGTCACGTCGGTGCGCAGGTCGGTGAAGAACACCTCGGCGGGGCAGGGGCCGGCGTCCTCGCCGTCGGGGCAGCCGCGCGGGATCCTGTGCGGGCATCCGGAACGGGTGGACGCCGGGCAGCGGCGCGGATCGGACCGACGCCACAGGATCACCGGGACCCCCGATGCCAGCGCGACCTCCAGCACTGCCCCGGACGAGGAGTCCCGGAGGGTGCCGGCGAGCACCAGGGCGGCCAGGGACGGTTCGGACTCGATCCAGCCTTCGAGCATCTCCTGGTCCGTCTCGTCGTTGCAGGCGAGCGCCATCGTCCGGCCGCCCGAGGTGCCCCCGGCCATGAACCGTGTCCAACGGTTCCGCCAGTACTGGTGGAACTCGTCGTCGTCGAACCGCTCCAGGTCACGCAGCACCACCGGATGTCTGCGCCCCAGGCTGGACCAGGCCTTGCGGGCCCAGGGCTTCCACTCGTCGAACTCCTGCTCCATGAGGTCCTGCGGGACGATCAGTTCCACCATCGCCGGGCCGTCGCCGGAGCGGCCCAGGATGGCCAGTTGCTCCGGCAGCAGGCTCCGTGCCCGTGTCAGCGCCTCCTGGAGGGGCAGCGCGTCCGACTCGGCGGCCGCCGGCGAGATGGCGTGCGGGCCTTCGTAGCGCCACATCGCCACGTGGTAGCGACTCGGATCCACCGCCGACGGCTTGAGACGGATCATCACTGATCGCGGGCCGGTGGACCGGGCGTGCGGAGCTTTCCCGTGCCGGGCCAGGTCGTGGCCGTCCAGCCCCAGCGACTCGGCCCGCATCACGATCAGGAAGCGGAGCTTGTCGCCCAGCGGGCCGGGCAGTTCGCGGGCGACGGCGTCGACGTACAGGAGGGTGGTGGGCACCGCGCGCTCCGCCACCACGAATGCCTGTAACTCGCTGATGACGTCCCGGTGTTCGTGCAGCGGCAGTTGCGGAGGGGTGGCGTAGCGACCTGCGGCCCGGAGGAAGGCCGGCACCAGGTCCTCCGGCGTGGGCGTGGGGGCGGCGGCCAGCAGCCCGAACAGGGTGCGCTGCGTTCGCGGTGGCAGGATCGCACGCGCCCGGGGCGCGTCGTGGCCGGCGGGGAGGCAGGGCCACCGCTCGTCCTCCGCGTGAAAGCCGTCATGGGCCCGCACCAGCGCCCGGTAGGCGGTCGGGTCGAGACAGCGCAACGCCCCGATGGGCGTGGCCAGACCGCCCATGTCCGTACTGTCCATCCGCGTGGCCTTCACCACGGCGCAGACTCCGCCGACGCTCAGATCGAGCACCGGACCGCCCGACATGCCCGGGGTGACCTCGTCCTGCTTCAGCCGCAGCATCAGTCCGCCGTCGAAGAACTGGTCGCCCTGGCAGGTGAAGGTGGAGGTGAGGGCTTCCGGCTGGTAGCGGTACTTGTCGGAGTGCCCCGCGGCCGTCAGCTTCTGGCCGCCCATGGGGATCTGGTCGTGCCACCAGACGCACGGATGGTCCTCGGGCGCGTCCTGGAGTGCCACGATGGCGAGATCGGGATACGGCCACAGGCCCTCACCGGCAGGGGCGGGCGAAGCGGCCAGGACCGTGCCCCGGAGCTGCTTGCCCTGCCAGGTCAGCTCGACGGCACTCCCCGTGACTCCCGCGACATGGGCGCAGGTGACGACGTACCCGGGCGCGGCCAGGAACCCGCTCCCCGCCGTCCTGCCCCGGACCTGGACGAGGCAGTCCTGTGCGGATCTGATCAGCTGTGCCGACGGCATGGACCGATCCCCGGTTCGGGCCGACCGCGCATCGTCACTCCCCAGCCCCGGGCGCGGTGGACTCGTTGGACTCGTTGGTCCACGAGAGGGTCACCTTGACGGCCGCGGTGCCACTTACCCCGGCCAGCGCGGCGACCAAGCCCTCTTTCCCCAGGGCCAGTTCGAGACCGAACTCCACACTCACCTCGCCGGGCGCCGCCTGCGCCACGGCGTCGCGCACATTGGCGGCCACCGACCGCAAGGTCGTGTCGAACCCGCGCAGCGCCCGGGCGCCGCCGTCGAAGAGGCCTGAGTCCTGCGGTCCCCCGGGGGATTCGATCTGCGCCCAGATCGCCTGCCCGTCCGGAAGCTGCACTTCCACTAATCGCCGCATATCCCCGTCCAGCCTCGCACCGGCGTCACCGGCCTCCACGATAAAGGTGTCGCTCGCCGCCCCGCAGGGCAATCAGCAGGCATCGCCATCGGCACCGAGCGGTGACCCCTGACCCCTTCCTTGCGCACGGTCGGCCGGTCAAATCCAGGTCGCAGCAGTTCCTGACGCTGCATCAGTTCTGTAATCTGACAGTGCGTCAGTTAATCGCTGTCACACAGGAGCGGGCGGACCGATGCTTGGATCAACCCACGGCACCCTCACCACCGACTCCCGCCGGGCCCGGGTCATCGCCTGTGGCGAACAGCCCGGGCCCGCCGTCCACGGCCGGCCGGCCGATGTCGACGATCTCGATGTCAGCGGCCGTCCGCTGTACTGCGACGTGCCCGATCTGGACCGCTTCTTCCGGCCGGAGTCGGTCGCCGTGATCGGCGCCTCCGACGCCGAGGGGCGGCCGAACACCGGTGTCACCCGCCAGCTGATCGCCTGGTCGGAGCGGGTCGGTGCCCGGCTCCACCCGGTGCATCCGAGCCGGCCGTCCGTCTTCGGCATCCCTTGCCGCCCTTCCGTCGCCGATCTGCCCGAGCAGGTCGATCTCGCCGTGCTGCTGGTCGCCGACCCCCTTCCGGTGGTCGAGGAACTGGCCGAGGCCAAGGTGAAGTTCGCGGTCGTCTTCGCCTCCGGGTTCGCGGAGACCGGGGAGGAGGGCGCCGCCGCGCAGGACCGGCTCACCGCCGCGGTCGAGCGGTCCGGGATGCGGCTACTGGGGCCGAACACCAACCTCAACGCCTTCGAGCGGTTCCGGGAGGACCTGGACGGGCCCGCCATCGCGCTCATCACCCAGTCCGGCCACCAGGGCCGTCCCGTCTTCGCCCTCCAGGAGCTCGGCATCCGCCTGAGCTACTGGGCGCCGACCGGCAACGAGGCCGACCTGGAGACCGCCGACTTCATCTCCTACTTCGCCGAGCGGCCCGAGGTGGGTGCCATCGCCTGCTATGTGGAGGGCCTCAAGGACGGCCGGTCCTTCCTGCTCGCCGCCGACCGCGCCGCCCGGCGCAAGGTGCCCGTCGTCGCCGTCAAAGTGGGCCGCACCGAGACCGGCGCCCGCACGGCCGCCTCACACACCGGCAAGCTGACCGGCGCGGACGCGGTGGTGGACGCGGCGATGCGGCAGTACGGCGTGATCCGGGTCGACGGCCTGGACGAACTCCAGGACACCTCAGCCCTGTTGGCCCGGTCGCGGCCGCCCCGCGCCGACGGTGTCGTCGTCTATTCGATCTCGGGCGGCACGGGCGCGCACTTCGCCGACCTGGCGACGGAGGCGGGACTCACGCTGCCCGAGCTGTCCCGGGCCAAGCAGGCCGAGCTGCACCAGTGGATACCCGAGTACCTGAGCGTGGCCAACCCGGTCGACAACGGCGGCCATCCCGTGGGCGACTGGCGAGGCCGGAAGATCATCGACGCGATCCTCGACGACCCCGCGGTCGGGGTGCTGATCTGCCCGGTCACCGGCCCCTTCCCGCCGCTCAGCGACCGGCTCGTCCAGGACCTCGTGGACGCCGCCGAGCGGACGGACAAGCTGGTGTGCGTGGTGTGGGGCTCGCCCGTCGGCACCGAACTGGCGTACCGCGAGGTCCTGCTCGGCTCCTCGCGCGTGGCCACCTTCCGCACGGTGGCCAACTGCATCACCGCCGTCCGCGCCTACCTCGACCACCACCGCTTCGTCACCGGCTACCGCTCCCCCTTCGACGAGGCCCCGCGCACTCCTTCGCCGTCCTTCCGCAAGGCGCAGGCACTGATACGCCCGGGCGAGCAGCTGAGCGAGCACGCGGCGAAGCAGCTGCTGCGGGCGTACGGAATCCGCGTACCGCGCGAACAGTTGGTGACCAGCGCGGCGGCTGCCGTGCGGGCGGCGGGACTCGTGGGCTACCCCGTGGTGATGAAGGCCTCCGGCGCGCGGATCGCCCACAAGACCGAGCTCGGCCTGGTCAAGATCGGGCTGACGTCCGCCAGCCAGGTCCGCGACGCCTACCGCGAGCTGACCGACATCGCCCGCTACGAGGACGTCTCCCTGGACGGCGTACTGGTCTGCCAGATGGTCGAGCGGGGCGTCGAGATGGTCGTGGGCGCCGCGCACGACGACCTGTTCGGCCCGACCGTGACGGTCGGACTGGGCGGGGTGCTCGTGGAGGTCCTGCACGACACCGCCGTGCGCGTGCCGCCCTTCGGTGAGGAGCAGGCCCGGGACATGTGCGCCGAGCTGCGCGGGCGGGCCCTGCTCGACGGGGTCAGGGGGCGGCCCCCCGCGGATCTGGACGCGCTCGTGGAAGTCGTCCTGCGTGTACAGCGCATGGTGCTGGAGCTGGGGGACGACCTCGCGGAGCTCGACATCAATCCGCTGATGGTGCTGGAGCGGGGGCAGGGCGCGGTGGCGCTGGACGCGTTGGTGGTGTGCCGCTGAGATGCGTACCGATGATGAAGTGAACATGCCTGGTTCCCCCCGTGGGTCCGGAAGCTCCGTCGATTCCTTGGATTCAGTGGTACTGCACGCCACTGACAATCAGGTCTGCCGGATCACCCTGAACCGCCCCGAAGCCCTCAACGCCATCACCCCTGACCAGCGCGAACGCATCATCCAACTCCTCACCGACGCCTCCGCCGACCCGACCGTCCGCGCCGTCGTCCTGACCGGCACGGGCCGCGGATTCTGCGCGGGGGCGGATCTGCGGGGC
>NZ_JAKEIP010000235.1 GCF_021474425.1 Streptomyces muensis
GCTCCGCCCCAGACCCCCCTCCTTAAACGCCGGAGGGGCTGATGGGGACCGCGTCGCCGGGCAAGAGCCCACCCACCTTCCCTGGTCCCACGACACCGGCCGCGAAGAGAGCCGTAGGGGCGCGCCGGTGTCGAGAGGGCTGGGGGTACCCCCTCTGGGGGAGCGCGGAGGCCCGAAGGGTCGAGCACGATCGCCCTCTCGACACCGGCATGTGGCGCCCCGGAGGCGAACGAAGCAAGAAATTCAGCGCCCCAGCTGCAAGCCGTCACCCCCTCAATCCCCGCCATCCTCCCCACCGCAAACCCCCTCAAAAAAGTCCAGATCCTCCTGCAACGACTTCATCAGCCGATCCCGCTCAGCCTCATCCACCTGCACCGGCACCACCCCGGAGGCCCCCGTCACCTTGCGGAACCCACCCCGGCTCTCCAGCCGCCCGTGCACCCGCACCGGCAGCCCCACCAGGTGTGCGTGCCCGGCGATGCGGTACGACTCCTCGTCCAGGGTCAGCCGGACGTGCGGTACCTCGGCGCCGGCGAGGACGCGCAGCCGTACGGTGCCCTCCCCGCGAGGCCCCGACCTTCGCATCCGTACGACCGTGCCGGTGATCCTGACCGGCACCGAAGGCTCCTCGCGCAGATAGCGGGCGGCGGCCTCGCGCAGCACGGGCAGGTCGCCCGGCGAGAACTCGACGGGCTCGACACCGACCGCGCAGTCCGCGGGCACCCCGGCGGCGGGCGACCAGTCGACGGCGATACGCGCCCCCTCGGTGCCGCGCACCAGCACCGCCAGCGCGTCGGTCAGCTCCCGGCTGACGCCTGCCTCGACGGCACCGTCGAAGGCGTCCATGCCGCCGGTGGCTCGCTGGTAGTCGATGGCCTCGCGGGCGGCGTAGAGGGCTTGGTGAAGGCGTACGGCGAGAGGGCGCCCGGTGCCGACGGGGACGAAGGCGGCGAGGTGGCGGCCGCCGGCCCCGGAGCCGACGAGGACGCTCTCCAGCATCGCGGCGGCGGCACGGCGGTGCCGGGCGCCGTAATAGCCGGCACGCGCGCGCGTGGCGAGCGCCGCGGCGAGGAGCATCTGGCGGGCGCCGGTGCGCAGTTCCTCCTCGACCGTCCACGGCGCGGCCCCGGCGGGACCGCTCGGCGCGTCCCGCCAGAAGCGGACCTCGTCGCTGGGCACGGCGAGCCCGACCAGCACCTCACGGGCGGAGGGCGTGCCGCTGCGGGCGAGGGCGACCAGAGCCTCGCCGAGCAGGTCGTCGCTGTCGGGGAAGGCGCGGGACTCGGGGACGAGCAGGCTCGTCCCGCCGCCGCCCGGTCCGGGCGGGGTCCAGCGGCCGTAGCGCCCCGCCGCTCCCCCGCGCCGCTGCCAGCCGTGCCTGCGCAGCAGGGCACCGAGCACGACGGGGTCGACGTCGGCGGGGTCGGGGGGTCGGTCCCAGGAGGTGTCGACGGGGTGCGGCCGCACCGGTCGTACGGGTTCCTCCAGCGGTCGGTGGGTCATGGTCTGCCTCCCGTCCCGACCCGCGTCATGATCTCGCAGAGCGCCCGGTCGTCGAAGATGCGTGAGGTCGGTATGCGCACGGTGGTGCGGCGCCGGCCGGTGATCGCGTGGCCGGCGAGGTTGACCCAGTAGCAGCAGTGCCGCAGGTCGAGCCGGTCGTGGCCGGCCCGCAGCCACTGCTCCTGCGACCTCGGGACGATCATGACGACAAGGATCTTGTGCACCGAGACCGGCGTGCGGGCGAGCTTCGCCAGGTGGTCGTTGTCGAGCGTGAAGGAGAAGAAGCGGCCGGGCGGGTGCGGCGCGAGCTGATAGGTGGCTTTGAGCTGCACCTTGATGGTGACCTCGTCGTCGACCGTGTGGCCGGGCGCGCTGTGACTGACGTGCCAGTCGATGCCGTTGTCCGGAAAGGGCTGGGAAAGAGAGCAGCCCGACGCCGCAGCGACGGCGTGCAGATAGCCCACCTGCAGTGTCTCCATGCAGGCGGTAGTGGCGAGTGAACCGCGATGGGGGCCCGTTCGTTCGGGCAGCAGCCCGCCCCGCTCGGGCTGCGCTATCGCCATGACCAACAGCCTTCCAGGCAGAGTGAATCCCCGTGGCGGGCCGCTGAACTGCAAAGACCCGCACTCCTGTTGTGTCCTTCCGGCGTACGTCGCAAACGGCCCGGGTATCACCAAACGGGCAGAAGACGGAACGTCAGCTGCCGTGGGTGAACGAGGGGTTGTGTAGGTATGGCGTGCTGGTATGAGGGCCCGCTGGCGGCATTCGACACGGAGACGACAGGCGTGGACGTCGAGACCGACCGGATCGTTTCGGCGGCCGTCGTCGTCCAGGACGCCCCGGGCACCCGGCCGAGGGTGACCCGGTGGCTGGTGAACCCGGGCGTGCCGGTGCCGGAGGCGGCGACGGCGGTGCACGGACTGACGGAGGAGCATCTTCAGCGCAACGGCCGCTGGCCCGCGCCGGTGATGCATGAGATAGCCGGTGAGCTGGCGGAACAGGCGGGCAGGGGACGGCCGGTGGTGGTGATGAACGCGCCGTTCGATCTCACGCTGCTCGACCGCGAGTTGCGCCGCCACCGCGCCTCGTCCCTGGACCACTGGTTCGAGACGACACCCTTGCTGGTGCTCGATCCACGGGTCCTCGACAAGCACCTGGACCGCTACCGCAAGGGCCGTCGCACCCTGACGGACCTGTGCGAGCACTACGGCGTCACGCTGGACGGCGCGCACGACGCGGCGGCCGACGCACTGGCGTCGCTGGAGGTCGTACGGGCGGTGGGGCGCCGGTTCGCAGCCCGGCTGGAGCGGCTGTCACCGGCCGAACTGCACACGTTGCAGGCGGTGTGGCACGCGGCGCAGGCACGCGGGCTCCAGGCGTGGTTCGCCCGCAGCGGCAGCGACGAGGCGGTGGACCCGGCGTGGCCACTGCGCCCGGACCTGCCGGCGGCCGCCTAGGCGGTCCGGACCGACGGGCAGCCGAGCAACAAAAAAGCCGGTCCGCTGTGGCGGACCGGCCTTTCCCGGTGGGCGATACTGGGTTCGAACCAGTGACCTCTTCGGTGTGAACGAAGCGCTCTCCCACTGAGCTAATCGCCCGGGAACGGACTGAACAATACAGGTCCCGGCGCGCTTCCTTCAAACCGCTTCTCGCCGACCGGCGAGGTACGCCAGCAGCCCCCGCCGTCCGGCGCGCATCATCAGCCGGTGGTTGGCGCGGAAGACGGGCCGCCCCGGCACCGCGAACCGTCTCAGCAGTGGCTTGTTCACATCGACGACCTGGTCGTAGCGGGCGAGGCTGCCGGAGCCGTGCGGGGTGATCGTCCAGCGGGCCCAGCCCTCGATGTCTCCGGACATGACGATCTCCAGGACTCCGGCCGCGCGGTCCCGCCGCACTTCACGCGCCGTGAACGTCATGTCGTACGGCAGGACCGAGCGGATCGTGATCACGCCGCTGGTGTCGTCGATCCGGTGGACCTCGCGCACCTGGGGCCACCACCGCGGGTAGTCCTCGGCCTGGGCCAGCAGGTCGTAGACGGTGGCGGGCGGGGCGGGCAGGGCCCACAGGCTGCGGAAGCGGTAGTGGCTCCAGTCCATGGCAGGAGTCTGCCCCTGTGCAGCGGTTTTCCCCGGTATCTGAGTACGTTCTGAGTACCGGCACTCATGCCGTACGGCGTGACGCGGGCCACACTCCAGGGCATGACGCACATTCCGCCACCGGCCGAGGAGTTGCGGCTCCTCGACCTTGAGCTGCGCCAACTGGACGCCCGCCGGGCCCAGTTGCTGCACCGCCGCGCCTGGCTGGTCTCGGTCCTGCACGCGGCGGCCATGCCGACCTCGGCTGCGACGCCGGTCGCGCCCCGGCACCCGGAGGCCTCGGCGCCCCGGGTCCAGAACGTGCTGCTGGTGCTCGGCGGCGTTCTGCTCACCATCGCCGCGATGGCGTTCACGCTGGTCAGCTGGGGGCACATGGGGATCACGGGGCGGGCCCTGGTGCTCGGCGGGATCACGGTGGCGGTGCTGGCCGCGCCGGTGCCGCTGCTCAGGCACGGGCTGCGGTCGACGGCCGAGTCGGTGGCGGGCCTCGGGCTCGCGCTGACCGTGCTCGACGCGTACGCCCTGCACGAGGTCGCGCTGACCGACGTGGACGCCACGGGTTACGTCGCGGCCGCGTCGGCGGCACTGGCGGCCCTGTGGACGGCGTACGCCCTGCTGCCGCACACCTCCGCGCTGCGTCTGCCGCTGCCCGCCGCCCTGGCCACCGCCCAACTCCCCCTGACTCTCTGGGCATTGGCGGCTGACATCGGCCTGTACGGGATCACGGCCGCCGTGCTGCTGACGGCCGGGTTCGACACGGGTGTGGCGCTCCGGGTGCCCGCGAAGTCCGTACGGATCACCGCGATGACCGGTGCGTACGGCATGGGCGCGTGGGGCGTGTGGGCCGCCGGCTGGCTGTCCTGGACGGCCACCGGCCCGAGCGCCGCCGCCCGTGCGGCGGCGCTCCTCCTCTTCGCCGCCGGCGTCGCGCTGACGGCTGCGTGGCAGCAGGTCGCCGAGAAGCAGGCGGCGGGCCTCGCAGTGACGGCCGGGATCCTCGTCGTCGCCGCGGCCGGCGGCACGGCTCGCTCGGTGCTGCCGGACGCGTGGACGGTTCCGGCGTATCTGGCGTGCGGGATCGCCCTGTTGGCGGCGGTGCAGGTGGACCGGCTGCCGGAGACGGTACGGCTGGGGCTGACTCGGGCCTGCGTCGCCGTACAGGGACTCGCACTGCTCTGGACGCTGCCCCTGGTGGGGGTCGTGTCGCTGGGTCCGGTCGCGTGGGCGGGGCAGGTGTGGTCCGGGGCGCCGGGTGACGTGCGTGAGGCGGTGACGGTGTCCACGCCGTGGCCGCCGCACGCGGAGACGGTGCCCGTCGTCCTGGCCGCCGTCGCCGTGGTCCTGGCCCTCGCGGTACGGGACACGGTGTGGCGCCCCCGTGCCCTGACCGGTGTGCTGGTGCTGGCTTGGGCGACCGCGCTGGTGCTTCCGTCGGTGCTCGAAGTCCCGTACGTGGCGGGCCTGGTGGCTCTCGCCCTCACGACGGCCGGCATGCTCGCGACAGCGGCATGGACGCCCCCGTCCGAGCGCGCGGAGGAGGCCCTGGCCCCTCAGCCGGCCCCGGCCCCCTCCGTCGGCTTCCCCACCTCTCGCCCGACCGCCACGACCCTCGCCGTCCTCACCTCCCTCACCCTCGCCTTCCTCTCCCTGACCAGCGAGCCCGCGACCCTCGCGGTGCTCTCCACTCTCACGGCACTGTTCGCGGCCGCCTCCTGGAAGCGGCACCTCGCGCCGGTCACGGCCCCGACCGCCCTCGCGTACGCCGCCCTGCTCGCCTGCGCGACAGGCGCCGCGGTCGACTGGCAGCCGCAGTACACCGCCCTGCTGGTCCTGACGGTCCCGGTGGCGGCGGCCTTGCTCGCGGCACGGCTCGGAGGCTCGCCCACGACGCTCCCGGTGGAAATCACCGGCGCGGTCGCCGGACTGCTCGCCGTGGGACTGGCCGCGGTCTCGACCGACCTGGCGATGCTCGCGCTGGTCCTGGCGCTGTGCGGTGTGATCACCGCCGGTACGGCGATCCGCGCCGACCGGCGGCCCGTCGCCTACGCCTCCGCCACGCTCTTCGTCCTGGCCACGTGGGTGCGCCTGGCGGCCTGGGACGTCGGCACTCCCGAGGCGTACACGCTGCCGGTCACCGTCCCGGCCCTGCTCGTCGGCGCCCTGCGCAGGCGCCGCGACCCTCAGACCTCGTCCTGGACGGCGTACGGCCCCGGACTCGCCGCCACCCTCCTGCCGAGCCTCGTCACGGCGTGGGGCGACCCGAACTGGACCCGCCCCCTCCTCCTCGGCCTCGCCGCCCTGGCCGTCACCCTCCTGGGTGCCCGCCACCACCTCCAGGCCCCGCTGCTCCTGGGCGGCGCGGTCCTCGCCCTGGACGCACTGCACGAACTCGCCCCGTACATCGTGCAGGTGACGGACGCGCTCCCCCGCTGGGTGCCCCCTGCCCTCGCCGGTCTCCTGCTCCTGGCCATCGGCGCAACGTACGAACAGCGCCTGAGGGACGCCCGCAAGATGCGGGACTTCTTGGGCAACATGCACTGAAACGCCCCCCAGGGGCGCGGGGAACTGCGCGACCAGCCACAACTGACCCGCAGTTCCCCACGAACCGAACCACCCCCTACGGCATCCTGTCCCCCAACAACGCCAGGTTCTCGATAGCGGCAAGCCCATACAGCGCGGTGTCATTCGTGGACACCCAAGCCGCCTCACTACCCGGCACCAACGCGTCCGGCCCGCTCAGCTTCTCCGTCCTCCAGGGCGCCGACTCCTTGTACCCGTCGGAGTTGTAGAACTTCTCCCACGCCCGCTTGGCCAGCTTCTCGTCCCCGGTCTGCACGGCGGCGTACGCGTCGAGGCGCGAGTGCCCCTGGAAGAGCAGCAGGGAACCGAAGTTGGAGCCGTAGCGCGCCGCCTGCTCGGCCTTGGTGGCGTTGAAGTAACGGCAGTAGTCGAAGTACGCCTCGTTGAACTTCGGCATGTCGACGAGGTCGATGAGCTCGGCGCACAGTTCGTTGAGCCCGAACACCGCGGACAGGTGCGAGACGCCGACCACCGGCTTGTCGGCGACAGCGAACTTGCCCGTGTCGAGGTCGTACAGACCAGTCCCCTGCACGAACCCGTTCGGCTGGGCGGCGATGGTCTCCATGGTCGACAGCACCCGCGCCTTGGCCTTCTCCCACTTGGGGCCCTTGCGCTCCCACTCCGTCAGCCAGGCCGAGACGAGTCCGCTCCAGTCCGTGCCGAAGCCGATCGACAGCGCGTGCCGGTCGGGGGTGTACGGCTCGGTGCGGATCTTGCGGATCGGGTCGAGGACGAGGAACGTCTCGTCGGAGTCGACGTTGGCGTGCATGAGGTCGCCGACCCGTTCGTCGGCGGTGAGGAAGTAGTAGTAGCGGCGGTACGTCGTGTTGGCGATGCGCTGCTGCTTGGCGCTGTCGGCGTAGTGCTGGACGCCGTGCCGGGTGCCGAGGCCGGCCCACTTCCCGAGGTGGTAGACGTCGACCTCGCCGGTGTGCCGGGTCATCGCCTCGGCGAACCGGAAGATGTCGGCGCGGCCGGAGCGCAGGTACGCGAACCACAGCCACAGGTCGGGCGAGAGCTCGGAGTTGTCCCAGGCGTAGCCGCCGATGTCGTACCGCCACTGGTGCCGGACGGTGTCGTAGGTGTGCATGATGTCGCCGTAGTCCCAGAAGCCGTACCAACGGCGCTGCTCCACCTGGTCCTTGTAGTAGGTGAAGAGGAAGTCGAGGTGGTCCTCGATCTTCGCCTTGGCCGGCGTGGAGCGGTCGGGCTCGGAGTACAGGCCGGGACCGAAGACCTTGGCCTTGATGAGCTGCTTGGGCGGGGCGGCGAGCTGCGGCAGCACCCGTACGGCCTCGACCTGCTGGGCCAGGGCGTCCGGCGTGGGCGTCGACTCGTTGGCCCAGAACAACAGCTCCGAGGTACGGGCGATGCCGTACGGCGTGCCGAACTCCGGCTCGTAGTCCTCGTAGGTGATGTTGAGGCCTTCGAGCTGTTCGGGGTAGGTGTCCTGGCCCATGCCGTCGTGGTAGAAGCGCAGGTCCATGGGCTGTGCCTCGGGCGACCAGAGCCACATGGTGACCTCGGCCGCGTCGGTCTGGGCGTCGCGGATGTCGAGCTGGGCGGGGAACTTCTCCCAGAAGTCGCGCAGCCCGAGGGAGAGTCCGCCGCTGACGCCACCGACGTAGGCGAACCCGGAGGCCCGCCGCCCGCCGCCGGCGCCGATCCAGCCGTGGCCCTTCTTCGTCCGCTTGCGCAGGGTGAAGCCGTCGGCGGAGAGCTGGGAGAGGGTGTAGTCGCCCCATTCGGGGATGTACTGGAGGCGGGTGGTGACCCGCTGGTCCCAGGTGGACGGGTCCGGCAGCTTCTGCCCCGCGAACTGCGCTGCCTGTACGGCGGCCCCGGGGTCGCGGCGCAGTCCGGTGATGCCCTTGACGGCCTCGCGCAGCAGACCGGTGCCCTCGCCGCCGATGCGGATGTGACGGTCGTAGGACTGGTCCCGCATCGGCACGGTGAAGCGGACGCCGATGCCGCGGATGAAGTCGCCGCTGGCCTTGCCCGGCTCCTGCGTGCCGTCGAAGGTGATGGTGTGCACCATCCGGAAGGAGTCGGCGCCCGCGTAGAAGTAGAGACGGATGGAGAAGGGGAGCCAGCTGCGGCTGCCCTTGCGGTGCTTGCCGTCGATGCGGACGACCGCGCGGACGGGGCCCTCCTGCTCGACCTCGACCTTGGAGATGGCTCCCTCGAAGCGCTCGGTCCTGACGGCGCCCTGGTCCTCGTCCTCGATCTCGGGTTGGCGGATCAGGACGAGGCGGCCGTTCCTGGCGATCTCCGTGGAGCCACGGGTGACCGACTTGACGAGGGTGGCACCGGACTTGCCGATCTTCGCGGTGATGACGCCGGTCGAGACGTCGATCGTCCCGCCGCTCTTGTCGACGGTGACCTTCTTCTCCGGTACGGCGGCGTCGCCGGCGGCGAGGGTGAGCTTGCCGTTGCCCGAACTCACCGCGTGGGCCGTCCACTTGAGGGAGCCGTCGGGCCAGTAGGCGATCGGCCAGGACTGCACGGGCACGGACTTGCCGTCGGCGTCGGTGAGCGCGAAGGTCTGGTCCTGCTGGTACGCGCCCTTCGGCCAGGGCACGCCGACGGTGGAGCCGGGTGCGGCGCCCAGGCCGCCGTCCTCCAGCCAGTCCAGGGTCACGGGGCCTTCGTCGGCCTCGGCGGCTCTGGGGGCGGCCTGCGCGTCCTTGGCTCCTAGCGCCCAGCTGAACTGCGCGGCGGCTCCGGCGACGGCGGCCGCCTTGAGGATGGACCTACGGGGGATGGGAGACATGAGAAGTCCAGCCTTTCCTTCCGTACGGGGATGCGAGGTGTGGGGTGGTCAGGGGCATGACAGTGCAAGGTATGGCGCGCCCGGGGCGCCGTACCTGGTGCGAGGGCACCGCGCGTCAGCGGTGCCGGTAGCGCTCCTCCACGGCGACGGCGGCCGCCGCGACGGCCCCCAGGACGGGGACCGCCAGCGGCGGGACGAACCAGGCGGACACGGCCACGACGGCCAGTCCGCAGACGATCAGGAAGGACCCTGCGGGATCGAGCACGGTCCGCCGCCCGGCGTCCGCGAGCAGGGCCCGCCAGGCCGCGCCCGGCGTCCAGACGGCGGCCGCCCGCAGCAGGGCGACGGTGGCCGCGATCAGCGCGAGGACACCGACGGCTCCGACGAGCGGCCCGCCGGGAATCCCGGCCCGCGCGGCCAGCACGTCCACCCAGACCGCGACGGCCACCGCCCACCCGGCGAGCCCGACTACCCACCCACCGCGCACGGCCGCACGGAAGTCCGCGACGAACTCCCGCAGGCCACCGCCCTCGTGTGCGGTACGGCGGCGCAGATGCCGTGCGCCGGCCGCGAAGGCGGCGGGATAGGTGACGACTCCGAGACAGGACACGGCGATCCACACGCCGGTGAGCAGGGCCTCGGCGAAGACCGCGAAGCGCTCGCCGAACACGGGCTCCTTGCGCCGGGACTCCTTGCGCGGTGCGCGGGCCTTCACGCGTGCTTGCGCCATGGTGACCGCCTCAGCCCTTTCACTTCAGTCCGGAGGTCGCCATGCCGTCGATGAGATAGCGCTGGAAGGCCATGAAGAAGGCGATGACCGGGATCAGCGCCACCAGCGACATCGCGATCATGCTGCCGTAGTTGGAGACGCCCTCCTGGTCGCGGAACATCATCAGGCCGAGCGAGACGGTGTACTTCTCGGGGGTGTTGAGGTAGATCAGCGGCCCCATGAAGTCGTTCCAGGCGTTGATGAAGGTGAAGATCGCGCTGGTGATGATCGCGGGCCGGCTCAGCGGCAGCACGATCGACCAGTAGGTGCGCAGATGCCCGCAGCCGTCGAGCTTGGCGGCCTCGTCCAGCTCACGCGGCAGTCCCCGCATGAACTGCACCATCAGGAACACGAAGAATGCCTCCGTGGCCAGGAACTTGCCCGCGACCAGCGGCACCAGGGTGTCGGTGAGTTCGAGGTTGCGGAAGAGCACGTACTGCGGGATGAGCAGCACGTGGTACGGCAGCAGCAGCGTGCCAATCATCAGGGTGAACAGCAGGTTCCGCCCGGCGAACCGGATCTTGGCGAAGGCGTACGCGGTCAGCGAGCTGGACAGCACGACACCGACCACGGCGAGGCCCGCGTACATCAGCGAGTTCCAGAAGAAGCTGCTGATGGAGATGCCGGAGATGCCGTCGGCGAGTCCGGAGAAGTTCGCCCAGACCGGCTTGGTGGGCAGCAGGTCGAGGCTGGCGATGATGTCCTTGCTCGGCTTGAACGAGGCGCCGACCACCCAGATCACGGGATAGAGGACGACCGCGAGGACGGCGAGCGCGCCCACGTGCCAGGCGATCGAGCCGAAGCGTCGCCGCTCGTTCGCGGTGCGCAGGGCGGGACTGGTGGCGGTGGTCACTTGGCGGCCTCCTCGTAGTGCACCCACTTCTTCTGCGACCAGAACAGGACCGCCGTGACCAGCGCCACCGCGATCACCAGCGTCCAGGCCATCGCGGAGGCGAAGCCCATCTGGGCCTCCTTGAAGCCCTTCTGGTAGAGGTAACAGGTGTAGACGAGCGTGGCGTCGGCGGGCCCGCACCTGGTGTCGGAGACGACATAGGCTGAGCCGAACACCTGGAACGCGTGGATGGACTCCAGCAGCACGTTGAAGAACAGCACCGGGGAGATCATCGGCAGCGTGATGTTCCAGAACCGCCTGAGCGGCCCGGCCCCGTCCACCTCGGCGGCCTCGTACAGCTCCTGCGGGACCTGCTTGAGGCCGGCCAGGAAGATGACCATGGGCGCACCGAACTGCCAGATGCTCAGGGCCACCAGGGCATAGATGACGTAGTCCGGGTTGCCGATCCAGCCGCCCACGTCGAGCCCGAAGATCTTCTGCCCACGGTCCACGATCGCGTCGTCCGAGAACAGCGCCCGCCACACGAAGCCGACGGAGACGCTGGCACCGATGAGCGAGGGCATGTAGAACGCCGCCCGGTACAGGCCCTGTCCGCGCCGCTTCTGCGCGAGCAGCAGCGCGACGCCGAGCGCGAGCAGCAGCTTCAGGGGGGTGGCCACGACGACGTACTTGAGCGTGACCTCGACCGACTTCTGCCAGCGCGGGTCCTGGAACATCGTCGTGAAGTTGTCCAGGCCCACCCACTGGGGTGGGGTGAACAGGTTGTAGCTGGTGAACGCGTAGTACAGCGACGCGATCATCGGCCCCGCCGTGAGCAGCAGGAACCCCGCGATCCACGGCGACATGAAGAGATAGCCGGCGAGGTTCTCGCGGCGCCGCCCGCGCCGCCCGGCGGCGGGAGCGGCGGACCGCTTCCCGGCCGGGCGCGCGGGCGCTTCCTTGACGAGCGTCATGGTGGTACGTCCCCTCAGCCCGCGAACGCGGCCTTGGCCTCGCTGAACAGTGCCTTGGCGGCGTCGGCCGGCTTGGTCTTGCCCTGGGTGACCTCGCCGCCGAGGCGCAGGAACGCCGCCTCGATGACGTCGGCGCCGGACGGGTGCGGGGTGATCTTCCCGAGCACGTCGGCCTTGGCGACCTCTTCCTCGTACGCCTTGACACCCTTGTTGTTGGCGTCGGTGGGCGTGAACGCCTCGTACTGCTCGGTGGTGGCGAGGATGCCGCGGTCGTAGCCCATGATCTTGCCGACCTCGGGGTCGTGGACCATGAAGTCGATGAACTGGGCGGCCTCCTTGGGATGCTTGGTGCCGGAGAAGGCGCTCAGCATCAACGAGCCGAGGTACTGGCCGGTGTTCTTGCCGTCCGTGGTGGGGATCGGCGCGAGGCCGTAGTCCGACTCGCCCTCGCCCTCGTAGCGGATGGAGAAGTTGTCCCAGGTGAACTCGGACGCGGCGAGGCCCGCCGAGAGCGCGGACTTGGGCTTGACCTGCTCGACCTTCTTCGGGTCGGCGATCAGCCCGGAGCGCACGCGCTTGTAGCCGTCCTCCCACCACTGCGTCAGGTCGTCCTCGGTGAAGCCGAGGTCGGTGTCGGTGAAGAAGGCCTTGCCGTTCTGGCGCAGGTACAGGTCGTAGAGGTACATGATGCTGCAGTAGCCGGTGTCGCCGGCGATCTTCAGCTTGTCCTGGATCGTCTGGAGCGCGTCGAAGTACTCGTCCCAGGTCCAGCCGAACTTCGCCTCCACGCCGGCCTTCTCGAAGGCCTTGAGGTCGATGACCAGCGCCATGGTGTTGGCGCCGACGGGTATGGCGATCTGCTTGCCGTCGACCTGACCGTTCGCCAGAACGCCGTTGCGGAAGTTGTCCAGGCTCAGGTTCCCGGCGTCCGCCTGCGTCTTGAGATCCAGCAGAACACCGCGCTTGTCGTACTTGCGCAGGAAGCCGACCGCATTCTGGAAAACGTCCGGGGGATTACCGCCGGAGGCCTGGGTCTGGAACTTCTCCCAGAACGCCTCATAGTCCGTGAATTCCGGCTTGATCTTGATCTTCGGGTACTTCTTCTCGAAGAGCGCGATCGTCTTCTTGATGGCGATGGTGCGCGGCTCGCCACCCCACCATGCGTAACGGAGCGTCACGGTTCCGTCGCCGGAGCCGCTGTCGCCGCCGCACGCGGTGGTCGCACCGAGGCCGACCACGGCCGCGGAGGCCCCCGCCGCCTTCAGGATCGTACGCCTCTCAACATTCCTGCTGGTTCCCATGGTTGGGCCCCCTCCCCGCAGCGTCATCGCCGACTGCATGAATCGTTTCAAGTAAGCGCTTGCTGGCACAAGCTACGAGGGGCCTCGTGGTGCGTCAATGATTCGGACAGGATTTTCTTGCGGACCCGCGCGGCGAGTTGACGCCCCGTCGGGAACGATCCGGGCGCCGGATCGGCCAACTCCGCAGGTAGGACCGGTGTGATCGGCGGGCCGAACGCAAACTGGGGTTCCGCGGGGGGAAATTGGTCGGCTGGAAGTCGCCTGCGGGCGGGGTGGGC
>NZ_JAKEIP010000236.1 GCF_021474425.1 Streptomyces muensis
CCGTGCCTCCTGCACCCCCAGCACCCCCTGCGCACAGTCCCGCACAGCCCCCGGTGCTGAGCGCTCCGTCCAGTGACCCCCACGCTTCCATCGCCGCCGCCGTCGAGTCCGGGCGGTACGGGGAGGCCGAAGTGCTGGCCGCTCATCATGAGCAGTCCGCACTGCGGGCCCATGGCCCGGCGTCCGATGAGGCGTTGCACTGGATCGAGGTGCGGGCCGATCTGGCGATGATGGCGGGGGATCCGGTGCGCAGTTGCCGGGCTTGGCTGATGGTGGCCTCGGCCCGGCTGTCGGCCGGGCAGGCGCCGGACGCGCCCGCGGTGGAGGCCGCGGTCGACCGGGCCCACCATCAGTGGGGCCGGATCGACGACACGGCGTCCGCGTGTGAACTGGGGTCCACTCTCGCGGAGCTGAGGGCTCGGGTGCCGGGCCGCCGACGGGGCGCCCTGGAGAACGTCCGTCAGCGGCTGCGGCAGCTGCAGGTAAGCGGGTGAAGGTGAGGACTTCCGGGCGCCGTACGCCGCCGCGTTGACGCGAGGAAGCCCTTGGCGGGACAGCGGGGATTGTTCTCGCCGCGGGCGGTGCAGGGTGGGGCCGTGCGTCAGCGGAACGCGGGGACCGCGGAGGGGCGGGCCTTGTTGATGTTGTCGATGAGGTTGTTGGTCAGCGGGAAGTTGGCCTTGCCCCAGTGGTTGTCGTACTTCTTGTTGTTGGTGTCCCACAGGGCGTCGCGCGGCGTCTTGGCCATGTTCTCCATGGTGACCAGGGTCGGCGTGTCCCAGTTGCCGTTGCCCCAGACCCGGGGCACCTCGCCCCACTTGGCGAAGCGGAAGGCGTGGGTGCTCGACCCGTCCTTGTGGTAGACGATCTTGACGTGGTTGCCGTCCATCGGCACCTCGTTGATCGGGTGGGTGCTGAAACCGCCGTGCCGGGAGGCGGCGAGGTAGCGGGGCCGCTCCTCGCCCTGCTTCTGGAAGACCACGACGCACTCCCAGTCGTGGCGGTGGCTGCCCCAGCTGACGCCGTTCTGGGCCTGGTCCTTCTCGAAGTAGAGCGCGTAGACGTACGCGCACCAGCCGTTCTGGCACTTCGACTGCGCGTACGTGTTGGCCTTGGCGAGGTGGTTGGTTCTGCAGCCGCCGGTGATCGAGCCGGTGGGCTGGAGGCCACCGTTGAGCCTGCCGCTCGCGTCGACGGCCGTGGCCGGGAGGCAGCCGTTGTCGTCGTAGTCGAACAGCGGCATGTACTTGTTCTGGAAGGTGGACGCGTTCCACGGCAGGGGGTTCATGATCGCCGCGTTGGCGCTGCCTGTCATACTGACGGTCAGTCCGGCGACGCTGCCCAGGATCAGGGCGGCCTTGGCGATACGGGACCTGCGGCGGAGCTTGGCTGTCTGCGACATGTTGAGCTCTCCTCCTGTTGCTCGGTCTGCCGGGGGTCCGGCGTGACGAGACCGAGACTGGACAGCGCGGGGTTGATTGGGAGGCCTTTCGGATCAGGGCAATCAATTCCGCCGGCTGTTTCGCGGGACTGTTCTCCCGGCCGCTACCACCCACTCCTGACGCGTCGCGCGCCGTTCACCCCTCGTTGCCCGATCGCCCACGCGGCCGAGCCGCATATCGATGCAGCCCCGCGCTCCTTCAGGCCGTTGCCGAACCGCAGCGGACCTTGCCCGACCCGCTCAGGGCATGCCGAGCCCTTCGGCTTTGGCGTCGCACTCGAACCAGACGGTCTTGCCGGGCCGGCCGGCCAAGGGGACCCACCCCCACCGGTCCGTGACGGCACCGACGATCATCACCCCGCGCCCGCCCTCGGCGAGTTCGTCCACAGCTGTGGACAACGGCGGGCGCGGACTCGTGTCGGTGACCTCGACGCGCAGTCCCCGCCCCTCCGGCAGTCGCAGCATCAGCACCGTGGCTCGCCGGTCGGGACAGTGCCGTACGACGTTGGCGAGCAGCTCGGTGAGGGCGAGGGAGGCCGAGTCGTACAGGTCGTCCATCGCCCAGGCGGTGAGGTACATGCGGAGGATGCGGCGCAGGTGCCGGGCGGAGTGCTCGCCGAGGGTGGGGAAGGTGGTGCCGAACCTGGCGCCAAGTCCTTCCTCGTGCTGGGCAGTTACGTGATTCATGCCATCAGCGTGGAGTCGTGTGGTTACGCTCGGCTACAGACCGAAACGAACGCCGCGCCGCGTTCCGATCTGGGGGTGACCGCCCATGGCCCGAATCCGCACACTCGACCCCACCGCCTCGCCGCTGGACTACTTCGGCTCCGAGCTCCGCCGGTACCGGGAGTCGGCGGGGATGTCCCAGCAGGATCTGGGCGACTGCATCTTCTGTACGGGGTCCCTGGTGGGCCAGATCGAGACCGCCCACAAGGTGCCGACCAGAGAGTTCGCGGAACGGGCGGATGCGGCGCTGTTGACGGACGGGTGCTTTTCGCGGCTCGTCGGGCTGGTGCTGCGGAGCCAACTGCCGACGTGGTTTCAGCCGTTCGCGGACATGGAAGCGAAGGCGACGTACATCTCCACGTATCAGTGCCAGCTGGTGTACGGGCTACTGCAGACGGAGGAGTACGCCCGTGCCGTGCTGGCCACGGGGCGGCCGGACAAGCTCGATGAACTGGTCGCCGCTCGCATGGAACGCCAGCGCATCCTCAAGCGGGAGCACCCGCCCCTGTCGTTGGTGGTGCTCGACGAGGCGGTGCTGCACCGACCGATCGGCGGCCCGGAGGTCATGCGGAAGCAACTCCACCACCTGTTGGACCTCCAGGACGACCGCTGGATCCAGCTCCAGGTGCTGCCTTTCGGGGTGGGTGAACACGTGAGCCTGGCGGGGTCGTTCACTCTGCTCCGCTTCGACGACGACCCGGACATCGTCTACACCGAGGACCTGATCTCGGGCCATATGACGGCCAACCCGGACACCATCCGCGAGGCCGCCCTTCGTTACGCTGGCTTGCAGGGAGCCGCCCTCTCCGTGGAGGATTCGGCGGAACTGATCAAGGGCGTACTGGAGGAGCGTTATGGGCAGCACACCGGATCTGGTCAACGTCCCCTGGCGTAAGTCCAGTTACAGCGGAAACACGGGCGGCGAATGCGTCGAGTGCGCCCCCCTCGGCGGCGCCGCCTGGCGCAAGTCGTCGTACAGCGGGAGCACCGGCGGTGAATGCGTCGAGGTAGCCAACCTCACCCCCCACATCGCCATCCGCGACTCCAAGAACCCCGACGTCGGCACCCTCACCCTCTCGCCGGAGGCGTACGTCGCATTCGTGGGCCACGTCGGCGCATCTCGCTGAGCAGGGCGGGTTCGACAGAAGCCGCCGGTGGGACTGGGGGGAGTGTCCACCGGCGGCTTCTGTCTGCCCATGGTGTGGCCCTCGGGGGGGAAGACGGTCACACCGGGCGCGAGGGACAAGCCAGAACCCCGCTCCCCACCGATACTGGCAGCCGGAGAGTTGATCGGCACCCCGTCCGATCAGGGCAATCAATCCCTCGGTCACGGGTGGCTACCTGAAGGCCCCTGGGCTTCAGAACGGGGCTTGAGGCGGGACAGCCGAGGGCAGGAACCCCGCCTGCCTCATCCGGCCCGCCAGCTCCAGGAGCCCCGCGGGAGTGTCGTGCAGCAGCAGGTGGAGCCTGAAGCCGTCCGGGTACGCATGGGCGTCCTCGTCGCCGTCCTGGACCGTGGCGGCGTCGGAGAGGGACTGGAGCAGGACCGTGAGGTCCTGGGGGGCCGCGTCGGCGAGCAGGTGGGCGGCGTCCTCGACCAGGATCGTCAGAGGATGTGCGGGGGGCGGTCCGTCGGGGTCGGAGTGCCACAGGGCCTTTTCCGACACGCAGTCGTGGAAGGCGTCCCAGTTGTGCCCGAAATAGGCGGGGAATTCCAGGGCCCGTGCCCATGCGGAGAACAGTCCCGCCCTGGTGCGGCAGTCGGTGCCGCGGACCACTGCGGAGAGGGAATCTCCGGGGGGCTCGGGCACGGTCAGTCGTAGCCAGTTCCAGTTCATGGTGCTGGTCCTCGGGTTCCTCGGGTGGTGCCGTCGTGCACGGCGGTGGGGTCCCGGCGCCGGAAGTACGGCGCCGGGACCCCACCAGATGACCACAGCCCGGCTTACTACAGCTCGGTGTGGTGGTCGCGGAAGAGGTCGGCGTGCTTGTCTCCTTCGAAGAAGAGGAGGAAGTCGGCGAGCCTGCTGACTATCCCGTCGTTGTTGTCGGCCATCGCGTTGAGGTTCAGGTACATCGCGTCGCCGCGCTCGTCCGCCCGGCCCATCCTCTCGTTGTACTGGGCTTCGAAGGCCGTGTCCTCCACGGGCAGGAAGGTGGTGGGGTCCGGCGGGTTGCCGCCGCTGCCGCCCGCCGGCGGGTCGCCCGCCGTCTCCTCGGCGACCGGGGCAAGGGCGTCGTTCACCGTGGTGCCGGTCGGAGGGATGGCTCCGCCCGCGTCGTCCGCGTCAGGGAGAGCGGCGTAGGCGTACAGGTGGAAGTTCGCGTAGTGGTCGTTGGTGTAGAAGATGAAGCCGTTGGCGTTGTCCCGGACGATGCGCTCGGCGTTGCGGTGCGTGCGGCGGGTGGGCCGGAAGTCGATGTCGTACTCCGTGAAGCTGGGCGCCACCGCGGTGGGGTAGTTGGCCCGGATGTACGCCGTGAGCTGGCCGTCCCGGTCGCCGTAGGCACCGCCGCGGTAGATGAAGCCGGTGATGCCGTTGTGGGACTCCTGCGAGGCCTTCTTGTCGGAGGGCCATCCCTTGGCGGTCCAGAAGGCGGTCATCTCATCGAGGTCCGTGGGGAAGCCGCCGAAGTTCCTGCCGTCGTCGACGGCGGCAGTCGCCGTTCCCTGCGACTGGGGGCCCAGGGCGACGAAGCCGCCCAGGAGCGTCGCGACGGCGAGGAAGAGCACCAGGAACTTCGCCGTGTACCGGCGGGAAGGCCGGGGATGGTGCCGGCGGGCAGAGCCGTTGAGTGCGGCCGGCTCGGAGGCCGCCGTGAGGTCTGGGGTAGGCATGCGCGCTGTTCTCCAGATGTGTGTGGATTATGCGGTTCGCACACCGGATCCGGCTGTCCTGCATGGACGGGCGGGTCATCGGCGGGCGTCGTGCCTGCCCCAGGCTGGCAACCGGAACATTGATTGGCACATCCCCTTTGCCAGGTCAATCAATCTCGTGGACGGAAGGGGGTTGACGGACATCACATGTCGCGTCATCTCTACGTCATGTGTGGGCAACCTGTGCGTTACGGAACGGCTTGTACGTTCGTCGCGCGCGTTGACCCTTTCGCCAGCCATACGGAGGTGTGCGCATGGGGCGCCCGGAAAGACCGCTGGACCCGACGGCCAGTCCCGTGTCGCGGCTCGCGCACGAGCTGCGGGAGCTGCGCAGGACTGCGGGGAGCCCCTCGTACCGGCGGATGGCCGAGACGGCCGGGTTCTCCGCGACATCGCTGTCGCAGGCCGCGGCCGGCGAGCGGCTGCTGTCGCTCGCCGTCGTCCAGGGGTATGTGAAGGCATGCGGCGGTGACCCCGCGGAGTGGGAGCCCCGCTGGAAGGAGGTGGAGGCGGCGGTCGCCGAGGCGGTGCGCGAGGAGTCGGCGGACACCGCACCGCCGTACCGGGGCCTGGCCCGCTTCGAGCCCGACGACCGGCACCTCTTCTTCGGTCGGGAACGGATGGTCGACGAACTGCGCCGACTGGTGTGCGACCACCGTTTCGCGGTGCTGTTCGGCGCGTCCGGCAGCGGCAAGTCCTCGCTGCTGCGGGCCGGTCTGATCCCCGCCCTGCGCGAGGAGATCGCGCGCCGCAGCGAACCGGCGGTGCTGCGGGTCCTCACCCCGGGCGAGCGGCCCGCGCAGGGGTACGGACATCTGCTGGCGCCCGCCGAGGGCGAGCCGGAGAGCTGGGTCGTGGTCGACCAGTTCGAGGAGGCCTTCACCCTGTGCCGGGACGCCGGGGAACGGGCCCGCTTCATCGACCTGCTGCTCGCCGCCCGCGAGCCCGCCACCCGGGTCCGCGTCCTGATCGCCGTACGGGCCGATTTCTACGCCCGCTGCTCCGAGCACCGGGGCCTGGCCGACGCGCTGTCGCGGGCGGGGATGCTGCTCGGGCCGATGACCGCCGACGAGCTGCGCGACGCGGTGACCAAGCCGGCGCAGGCGGCCGGGCTGCTGGTGGAGCGGGAGCTGACCGCGCGGATCGTCGAGGAGGTCGTCGACCAGCCGGGCGGGCTGCCGATGCTCTCGCACGCGCTGCTGGAGACCTGGCGGCGCCGCAAGGGCCGGGTGCTCACCGTCGCCGCCTACAAGGCGGCGGGCGGGGTGCGCGGTGCCATCGCGGCGACGGCGGAGGAGGTGTACGAGCAGCTGACCGAGGACCAGGCGCGTACCACCCGCCGGCTGTTGCTGCGCCTGGTCGAGCCGGGCCGGGGCACCCCCGACACCCGGCGCCCGCTGACCCGCGCCGACCTGGCCGAGTGGACCGACCCGCAGGTGCCGGGGGTGGTCGACCGGCTGGCCCGAGCCCGCCTGCTGACCGCCGACGAGGACGGCGTCCAGCTCGCCCACGAGGCCCTGATCACCTGCTGGCCCCGGCTGTCCGGCTGGCTGGAGCAGGACCGCGAACGGCTGCGCCACCACCGCCGGCTGACCGAGGCCGCCCGCGCCTGGCTGGAGCACGACCGCGACCCCGGCGGGCTGTACCGGGGCAGCAGGCTGACGCGGGCCGAGGAGCTGTTCGGGGACGACGACGGCACGCTCACCGTGTCGGAGCGGGCGTTCCTCGTCGCCGCGCTGGAGGCCCGGGAGGCCGAGCGGCAGACGGCGGTGCGGACCGCCCGCAGGTCCCGGGCACTCGTCACCGCCCTGTCCGCCGTACTGGCGGTGGCGCTGGTGGTGAGCCTGACCGCGTGGAGCCAGCACCGGGACAACGAGCGCCAGCGCACCGACACCGCGGCCCGCCGGATCGCCTCCGTCGCCGACTCGCTGCGCACCACCGATCCGCGCGCCGCCATGCTGCTGGGCGTCGCCGCCTGGCGGGTCTCACCGCTGCCGGAGTCCCGTCGGGCACTGGTCGGTGCCCTCGCCCAGCCCGAGCGGGACACCTTCTCCGACCCCGCCCCCGGCGACAGCTCCCGTCGTTTCCTCAGCCCCACCGGCCGTGTCCTGCTGAGCGTCGGGGGCCACACCTGGCGGACGTACGACGTGGCCACGCATCGCCGCACCGGCTCGGGCCGGCTGCCGGTCGCCGGCGACGAGGTCGTCGGGGCCTCACCGGACGCGAAGGTCATCGCGCTCTCCGGCCAGGACGGCATCCGGCTGTGGGACACGACGAAGGGCGGCTGGACCACCGGCGGCGGGCCGTGGCCGGCCTTCTCGGACGTGTCCGTGGGCGACCGGGCCGTCCTCGTGACCAGCACCGAGGACGAACGGGTCCGGGTGTTCTCCCGCACCGACGGAAAGCTCCTGTTCGAGAGTCCGCGGTCAGTCAGCAGCGCGGGCATGTCCCCCGACGCCCGCACGGTCGTCCTCTGCCCCTCGGTCGGCCCGGGCGCGACGCCCGAGGTGTGGGACGTCGCCGGGCGGCGGGAGCTGTCCGGCCAGTGGACACAGCACAAGGAGGTCTGCGCCGACGACTACGCCTTGCTGGTCATGGGCGGCGGACAGCGGCTGGCCGCCGTCACCTCGGCAGGCATCCGCGTCTGGGACACCGCCTCGGGAAAGCTGCTCGCCGACCTGACCGCCCCGGACGCCGCGTACACCGCCTTCAGCCCTGACGGGAGGTTCCTGGCGGTGGCCGACAGCGCCGAGATCAAGGTGTGGCGGCTGTCGTCCCCCGACGCCCCGGTCTTCCGGCACTCCCTCAACAACCAGTACGTGTACGGCGGCCTCGCCTGGGACCCCGGGTACCCCGTCCTGCGCTATCTGGAGGCCGGTACGGTCCACTCCCTCGACGTGTCGGCGGCCGCGACGCCGGCCTGGCACGAGGACGGCCTGCTCGGCGTCCGGCTCGCCCCGGACGGCCGTACCCTCGCCACCGCCGAACACACGAACACCGGCACCGGCTACCGCTTCCGGCTGCGCTCCACCCGGGACGACCACACCGTACGCACCCTTCCGGCGCCACCGGCCCCCGTCGCCCGCGCGGGCACGGACCCGGTGATCCCCGGCGACACCCTGGCGCTGACGGCGTTCAGCCCGGACGGCGCGCTCTTCGCGTACGGAGTCTCGGCGCCGGGACGGGAGGCCACCGCGCAACGGATCACCATCTGGGACGTACGCCGCGCCAAGGTCCGCGCCACCCTGGACCTGATCACCGCCGACGAGACCGGCCCGGTGATCAACCTCGCCCTCGGCTCCGGCGGCCGCACCCTCTACGCCGTGCGCACCCCCGAGATAGGCGACCTGGCCGACGAGGTCTGGGACACGGCGAGCCGCCGCCGTACCTCCGTGGTCACCGGTCTGACCAGCAGCCACCTCGCCGTCCGCCCCGACGGCCGTCTGCTGGTCGGCGACAACCGCGTCGCCCGCCTCCCGAAGGGGACGGTGGCCGGGAAGGACCTGGTCCAGGGCGACCAGATCGGCGCCGTCGCCTTCAGCGGGGACGGCACACGGCTGGCGGTGGGCGACGGGACCGGCCGGGTCGCGCTGTGGGACGGCGAGCTGAAGCGCAAGTCCGGCGTCCTGCGCAACGTCTTCCCGGCCCGGCTCGGCGACACCCCGGAGGGCGTCGGCGCGCTCGCGCTCAGCCCCGACGGCCGCACGCTCGCCGTGGGCGGCAGCTCGGGAACGCTCCAGCTGTGGGACGTCGCCACCCGCCAGCCGCTCGGCGGGCCGCTGCCGACGGCGGGCGAGGACATCGTCTCGGTGGCGTTCAGCGCGGACAGCGGCACGGTGTACGCGGCCGGGATCCATGTGCCGCTCCAGCGGTACGTCGTCGATCCGGACCGGGTGGCCGCGCGGGTCTGCGACCGGGTGGGCGACGGCGGTCAGCTGACGCGGGCCCAGTGGAGGACGTATGTGCCGGACGCGCCGTACCGGAAGGTGTGCGCGGGCTGAGGGGCGCCGAGCCGGCCGATTCGCCCGGACGGCCGTCGGCCGGGCGCGTTTTGATTGATTGCCCTGATCAGAGGGGTTGTTGATCAATTCCCCCGGCTGTCAACCTCGATCGGGCCGTGGCGCGGGCAACCTCCTCCGCTCGTGTCACGGCCCTCCGCGTCTTTGTGGAACGTCTTTGTGGAACCTTTGCCCGGGGGCGGACGTTGATCGGGTGAGCGTGCATGACCCGACGAATACCGAGGTGACGTCAATGGCACTGTTCGACCGGCTCAAGGACCAGGCCAAGCAGCTGCAACAGCAGGCCCAGGGCGGCGGCCACGGCACGGCCGGTGGCCATGGCGGTCACGGCGGCCACGGGGGCGCGGCGGCCGGCGGCTCGCACGGAAGCTCGCACGGCAGCTCGCGTGGCGGTTCCAAGGCCCAGCTGGTGGGCCTGCTGAAGACCCAGCTCGGCTCCCTGAAGACGGAGCTGAAGAGCGGTGCGTACCGCGACGCCAGCATGGCGATGTGCGCCCTGGTCGCGGCGGCGGACGGGCATGTGGACGCCGCCGAGCGCCAGCAGATGGAGTCGATGATCCTCAGCAACGACGTGCTGCAGAACTTCCCGCCGGACCAGCTGCGCCAGCGCTTCAACCGGCATGTGGACCAGCTCACCCGCAACTTCCCGCAGGGCAAGGCCGAGGCCTTGCAGGAGATCGCCAAGGCCGCGAAGAAGCCCACCGAGGCCCGCGCGGTCGTCCAGACCGGCATCGTCATCGCCGGCGCCGACGGCCACTTCTCCCAGGCGGAGCAGGCGATCCTCCGGGAGGCCTGCGCGTCCCTGGGCCTGAACCCCGCGGAGTTCCAGCTCTGACGAGACCCTGACGGCCCGACAGCCGCAGGCACGGCAAGGGCCACAGCCCCGAGGCCCCGGTGGGAACACGGCGAGTGTCCCCCCGGGGCCGGCTTGTGCGACTTTCAGCCACGCCCCTGCTGCGAGATGACATCCTGAGCCGGTCGCTGGACAGGATCCGGCACCGCCGCCCGCGCCGGCCCCGCGTTCGCCGCCAGGATCAACGTCGCCACGGCGACCACCGCCGCGGCGAACCCTCGGGTGTAGCGCTCGGTGGTGCTGGTGCGTTCCTGCACGGCGACCTCGCAACAGCATTGTGTTAACCACGTTTAATACGCGGTTTAACCTAGGCGCTGTCGGACACGAACGGCAAGAGGCGCAGGGGGAGTTGGGCGATGTCGGACCGTGACGCCCCGGGAACCATCGGGCGAAGAGTGCAGCGGTTGCGGGCCGATCGAGGGCTGACGCAGAAGCAGTTGGCGGAACCGGCGTACACCCCCGCCTACATCTCCACCCTGGAGGCGGGCCGCGTCCGCGCCTCCGACGAAGCGCTCCGGCACATCGCCGGCCGGCTCGGCGTCGCCTTCGAGGAACTCGCCACCGGACGCCCCGCACACCTCGTCACCGACCTGCGGCTGCGGCTGACCGAAGCCCACCGCGCCCTCGCCACCGGCGACGCCGAGACGGCCGCCGAGCAGTACACCGCGCTGCTCGCGGAGGCGGAGGGACACGGGTTCGCCGAGGAGCGGGCGGCGGCACTGCTCGGGCTCGGCGAGTGCGCCATCGACATAGGGGAACTCACCTCCGCCCGACGCCACTTCGAGCAGGCCGAGCAGGTCCTCACCGAGGCGGACGCCCCGCTCCCCGCCCGCGTCCCGGCCCTGCGCGGCAGAGCCGTGTCCCACTACCTCGCCGGTGAACTCCGTTACGCCGTCTACCTGTTGGAGTCCACCCTCGACGAGCTCAACCGGGGCGGACTGCACGACCCCGACGCCCTGCTCCTGCTCTACGCCAGCGTCATCGGCCCCTACATGGACATGGGCGCCCACGCCCGCGCCGCCCAGGCCGCCGAGTACGCCCTCGCCCTCGCCCCGCAGGCCGCCGACCCCGCCCTGGTCGCCCGCATGCACCGGTCCGTCGCCCGCACCCTCCTCGCCGAGGGCCGTGTCGCCGAGGCCGACGCCTCCCTCGCCAAGGCCGCCGAGCTATACCGGCAGCTCCAGATCCGTACCGAACTCGCGAACTGCCACTGGATGCGCGGTTACGTCCACGCCCAGAGGGGCGACCTGGCGAGCGCCGAGGTGGAGATGCGCGAGGCCCGCGCCATGCTCACCGCCCAGCGCGCCGCCCTCTTCACCAGCCAGGTCGCCGTCGAACTCGCCGACGTACTGCACCGGCGCGGAAAGTCCGACGAGGCCGCCGCCCTCCTCCACGAGGTGCTCAGCGAGGCGCGGGCCGGACAGGCGCTCGGCCCCGAACGCGGCGCCATCCACGCCGCCGCCGCCCACCGCCTGCTCGGCATCATCGCCGAGGACACCCGCGACACCGAGACCGCCGAGGAGCACTACGTCCGCGCCCTCAGCCTCCTGGAACGCGCGGGCGCGGCCGGCGACCTGGCCGACCTGTGCCGACTGCTCGGCGACCTCCTGCGCCGCACCGGCCGGGTGGAGGCGGCCCTGGACGCGTACCGCACGGGCCTCGGCCACCGCACGGCCCCGGGCACCACGACCCTGGGCCCCGCCCCCGCACAGCCTCCTCTGTGAGGAACCCGAGGCTGCGCACAGCTCGGACCGGTTAGCCTGCGCGGAGGCAACTCGAACGGGTGCGGACAGGTACGAACGGGTGGGGACAGGCGCGTGCAGAACCAGCGGACCGTGATCGACGGGCTGCGTATCGCCGTACGCGCCCTCGTGTACGCCGTCCTCGGCGGCACCGCGCTGCTGGCCATCGCCACGGTCGCCTCCGTCCTCGGCCCGACGCTCGCGCTCGACCTCTACACCCCGCCCGTCGCCGCCTGGTGGACCGTCTTCACGGCCATCGCGGTGCAGGGCGTGCCGTTCCTGCTGCTCGGCACGGTCGTCTCGGCGGCGATCGGGGCCTTCGTACCGGAGAAGGTCTTCAGCCGGCTGCTGCCCCGCAACCAGGCGCTCGCCGTACCCGTCGCCGGTGCGGCCGGAGTCGTCCTGCCCGGGTGCGAGTGCGCGTCCGTGCCGGTCGCCGGGAGCCTGATGCGCCGCGGCGTCGCCCCCGCGGCCGCCCTCGCCTTCCTCCTCTCCGCGCCCGCCATCAACCCCGTCGTCCTGGTCGCCACCTCCGTCGCCTTCCCCGGGCAGCCGAAGATGGTCCTCGCCCGGCTCGTCGCCTCCCTGGCCACGGCCGTGGTGATGGGCTGGCTGTGGGCCCGGTTCGGCCGGGAGGAGTGGCTACGGCCGCCGAAACGGCACGGCGATGCCGACGGCGGCCGCGGCCTGCGTGCCTTCACCGCCGGGCTCCAGCACGACTTCCTGCACGCGGGCGGCTTCCTCGTCCTCGGCGCGGCGGCCGCGGCGACCTTCAACATCGTCGTACCGAGGTCGGTGCTGGACCTCTTCACCGGGTCGGTGTGGCTGTCGGTACTGCTCCTCGCACTCCTCGCGGTCGTCCTGTGCGTGTGCAGCGAGGCGGACGCGTTCGTCGCCGCCTCCCTGAGCGGCTTCTCCCCGACCGCCCGGCTGGCGTTCATGGTCGTCGGCCCGATGGTGGACCTGAAGCTGATCGCCCTCCAGGCGGGCACGTTCGGCCGCTCCTTCGCCCTGCGGTTCTCGTCCGTCACCTGGGTCGTCGCCGTGCTGACCAGCGTGCTCGTGGGGTGGTGGCTGCTGTGAGGCGGTACGGACCGGCGGTACTGCTGCTCCTGACGGGCGCGGCGATCCTGCGGATATCGCTCTTCAGCGAGCTGTACCTGCGGTATGTGCAGGCGACGCTGCGGCCGTATCTGGTGGTGTCCGGCTGCGTGCTGGTGGGGCTGGGGGTGCTGGCGGCGGTCGTCGGCCGAGGACCGGGACCGGGGCGGGAGCGGGAGCGGGAACGGCCGGAGGACGCCGGGCACGAACAGGACGGCGAGCACGGCCACGACGGCGAGCGCGAGCATGACGAAGGGCACGGGCACGACGAGGAGCATGATCACAGCCACAGCCACAGCCACAGCCCCCGT
>NZ_JAKEIP010000237.1 GCF_021474425.1 Streptomyces muensis
GAAGAGGGTGGGGGAGGAGGGGAGGTAGTCGAGGCGGCTCATGAGCCCGTAGAGCGCGGCGACTTCGTCCACGGAGCGGACGGTGTCGTCCTCGGCGAGGCCCGCGGCGACGCGCAGCATGAAGTGCTGGGGCGTCTCGATGACCTTGCGGGTGATGGGGTGCCGGAGCAGGTACCGGCTGTGCAGGGTGCGCAGGCCGAAGTAGCCGAAGCGGTCGTCGGCGGCGGTGTCGACCAGGGCGTCGAGGCGGGCCGCGTGGATCCGCGCGAACTCGGCGGTCCGGTCGGCGATGAGGCCCTCGCGGTGGCCGACCGCGACCGACTGGGTGAAGGACGTGACGCCCTGCGAGGCGGCCTCCTCGCGGATGCCGATGGTGAGCAGCCGGGCGGCCAGCCGGGAGTAGGCGGGGTCCTCGGAGATCAGACCGGCCGCGGCCTCCGTCGCCAGCTCCCGCAACTCCGCCTCGTCCGCGAGCGCGGACCGGCCGCGCAGCGCGGCGGCGGCGACCCGTCCGGGGTCGGCGTCGGGGAGGTCGGCGGTCAGCTCGGTGAGGGTCCGCAGCAAGGCGGTTCCGGGGGCGTCCTCAAGGGGCTGGGCTGAGGCCGGATCTGCTGGCGCGATGGTCACGTGGGGGCTCTCCCTCGCTCGGCACGGGGGCCTTGCGGAGGGCAGGGGGCAGCACGAGCGCACGCGGCGTCGCGTCCACCGGCCCATTCCACGAGGCCCGGACGTCAGTGCGCACCGGCCGGGTGGCCGGGCGCGCTGTCGGCAGGTCCTCGGACTGACTCCTGTGCACGGTTCCGGGAACAGACATGCACAAGTACACCGTTGCGGGACAGTTCCGGATTCGCACCGGATTCCCCTGCGGCGACAGCGAGCATGAGCATACATCTTGTGCCGCGCTGTCGCGTCACCCCCAGATGTTGTGTCGCACCGGTTTCAGAGCGTCAACTGGTAGGTGAGGAGAGTGATGTCGTCCAGGTGCGGGATCGGGTTCCAGTCCCGCTCGGGTGTGCGGACGAAGTCCAGTCGTTCGTAGATGCGGTGGGCGCTGTGCATGGTGCGCTGGGTCGACAGGACGATGCGTACGCAGGCTTCCGTGGCCCGTGCGCGGTCGATACAGGCGCGTACGAGGGCCTCGCCGGCGCCCCGGCCGCGCGCCGCGTGGTCGACGGCGAGCATCCGGATCTCTGCCTCGCCGGGGGCGGCTATGTCGGCCATGGGGCCGCCGGAGGGGACGAAGGTGACGCCGCCCAGGAGTCTGCCGTCCGCCACGGCGACCAGTACCTCGGCGGCGGCGGCGCGCTTGGCCACGTCCTTGAGTTCATCGAGGTACTCGTCGCTCTCGCCGAAGTCCAGGAGGCCGTCCTGGAGGTAGGCCTGGGCGGTGATGTCGCCGAGGGCCGTGTATTCGGTGGGTTTCGCTCGCCGGATCTGGATGTCCATGGTCGTCAGTGTGTACGACAGCGGGCCGCCGATGGTCTTGCTTTCGGCGGCCCGCTGCGGGTTGTGTGGGGTTGCTCGCGCCCATGCGGCGGAGCCGCATATCGACACAGCCCCGTGCCCCTTGAGGGGCGCGTCAGTGGCCGGCGCCCACCTTGGGGAGCTCCTGCTTCACTCCCGGGTCGCCGGCGTCCGCCGTGTAGTCCTCCGGGCTTGTCTCGTCCACGCCCTCCGGGGCCTTCGCGGCCTTCAGGATGAAGGTCAGGACCACGGTGACCACCACGTTCAGGACGAACGCCGTCAGACCGATGTAGCCGATCTCGCCGATGCCAGGGATCTCCGCCGAGGAGCCGCCGAAGTGCTTCTGCGTCGGTGTGGAGACGTTGTACGCCGCGATCGTGCCGTAGACCATGCCGACCGCCCAGCCGGCCAGCAGCGCCCAGCGGTGGAACCAGCGGGTGAACAGGCCGCCGACCAGGGCCGGGAAGGTCTGCAGGATCCAGATGCCGCCCAGCAGCTGGAAGTTGATCGCGACCGTCTTGTCCATGGTCAGGACGAAGATCAGGGCGCCCACCTTCACCAGCAGCGAGACCAGCTTGGAGACCTTGGTCTCCTGGGCGGGTGTCGCGTCCGGCTTGATGAAGTCCTTGTAGATGTTGCGGGTGAACAGGTTCGCGGCCGCGATGGACATGATGGCGGCCGGGACCAGGGCCCCGATGCCGATCGCGGCGAAGGCGACGCCCGCGAACCAGTCCGGGAACATGTCCTCGAAGAGCTGCGGGATCGCCAACTGGGGGTTGGTGACGAGCACTCCGGCCGCGATGGCCATGAAGCCGAGCAGCGCGAGCAGGCCGAGCATCAGGGAGTACAGCGGCAGGATCGTCGTGTTGCGGCGGATCACCTCACGGCTGCGCGAGGAGAGCGTCGCCGTGATCGAGTGCGGGTACATGAACAGCGCCAGTGCCGAGCCGAACGCCAGCGTGGCGTACCCCCACTGGGCAGCGGCGGGCGGAATGAGGCCGCCCGCACCGGCTTCGGTGTACTTCTTGTCCGCCGAGGCGAAGATCTCGTCGAAGCCGCCCAGCTTGATCGGGATGTAGATGATCGCCACCGCGATGACGATGTAGATCAGCGTGTCCTTCACGAACGCGATCAGCGCGGGCGCGCGCAGACCGGACGAGTAGGTGTACGCGGCCAGCACACCGAAGGCGATGAGCAGCGGCAGGTCCTTGATGAACCAGTTCGTGTTCTCGCCGCCGCCGACGCCCATCACGTCCAGCACGGCCTGGATGCCGACCAGCTGGAGCGCGATGTACGGCATCGTCGCCAGGATGCCGGTCAGCGCGACCGCCAGCGACAGGCCCTTCGAGCCGAAGCGGCCGCGCACGAAGTCCGAGGTCGTGACGTAGCCGTGCTTGTGGGAGACCGACCACAGGCGGGGCAGGAAGGTGAAGATCAGCGGGTAGACGAGGATCGTGTACGGCACCGCGAAGAAGCCCGCCGCGCCCGCCGCGTAGATCGCCGCAGGGACCGCCACGAAGGTGTACGCCGTGTACAGGTCGCCGCCGAGCAGGAACCAGGTCACCCAGGTGCCGAACGACCGGCCGCCCAGGCCCCATTCGTCGAGGCTGTGCTCGTTCTCGGCCTTGCGCCAGCGCGCGGCGAGGAAGCCCATGACCGTGACGGCCAGGAAGAAGAAGATGAAGACGCCGAGTGCGACGCCGTTCACGCCGTCGTTCATTCCGGCGCACCGCCCTTCTGGGAAGCACGGGCGCGCTGGTCACGCTGCCACAGCTTGTACGCGACCATCGTCAGCAGCGTGGAGATCAGGACCCACAGCATCTGGTACCAGTAGAAGAACGGGATGCCGGCGAGCTCCGGATCCGTCTTGGCGTACGAACCGACCCACAACATCGCCACGAAGGGCGCGATGAGACAGAGCGCGATGACGACCCGCACGGGTGTCACCACCCCTCTGTTCACCTCTGGGGCATCTGACATCTGACGGCTCCGTCCCCTCACTGATCACCTGTGAAACGCGCAGGCAATGTAGGTGACAGTGCAACGACAGCGGAAGACCCCGTCCGCATATCGGATGTGGAGGGTTGGTGTGTGCCGCCGGACGGTCGCTCAGCAGCAGCGGAACCCCTGGCGCGGGTCCCGCTCCTGGCGGTCGGTCCGCATCCGCTCGAAGTCGCGCCGCGAGGGCACCTCGGCGTCCGGATGCCCGCTCCGCACATGCGCGACATAACGGTCGTACGCCGACTCGTCGGTCAGCTCGCGTACGTACCAGCGCACACCGTCAAGCACCCGTCGAAGCGACCGCACCGCGCTCCTCCTCCTTCTCCTCCTTGGTCGGGAACAGCCCGGCCGGGGCGATGATCTTCGACTCGACGTACGGCGCCTCGCTGAGCGTGGACAGCGCCGGGCGGCGCACGTGCCGGACGCAGACGCGGGTCGCGTCGGCGATCACGACGACGATCAGCAGCGCGAGGACCGCCGAGAGGACGCCGTCCACCGTGGAGTTGGTGACCACGGTGTGCATGTCGTCCATGGTCTTGGCGGGCGGCAGCACCTCACCGCGGTCGATGGCGTCCTGGAAGACCTGACGCTGCTTGAAGAAACCGACCTTCGGGTCACTGGAGAACACCTTCTGCCAGCTCGCGGTGAGCGTCACCGTGGCGTCCCAGGCGAGCGGAACCCCGGTGATCCAGGCCCACTTGAGGCGTCCCGACTTCACCAGCAGGGTCGTACAGACGGCGAGGGCGACGGCCGCGAGCAGCTGGTTGGAGATGCCGAAGATCGGGAAGAGCTGGTTGATGCCGCCGAGAGGCTCGTGGACGCCGACCCACAGGAAGTAGCCCCACAGGCCGCACACCACCGCGCTGGTGATGACCAGGCCGGGCTTCCAGCTGACGTTCCTGAAGGGCCGGTAGACGTTGCCCAGCATGTCCTGGAGCATGAACCGGCCCACGCGGGTGCCGGCGTCCAGCGCGGTCAGGATGAACAGCGCCTCGAACATGATCGCGAAGTGGTACCAGAAGGCGCGCAGGCTCCCGCCGGTCACCTCGGAGAAGATTTCCGAGACGCCGATGGCGAGGGTGGGCGCCCCGCCCGTCCGGGAGAGCAGGGACGCCTCCTCGACGTTCTCCGCCGCCCGCGCCAGCGCCTCCGGGGAGATCTGGTAGCCCCAACTGCCCACCACCTGCGAGGCGTTCTGCACGGTGTCGCCGATGACCCCGGCGGGCGCGTTCATCGCGAAGTACAGGCCCGGGTCGATGATGCTCGCCGCCACCAGCGCCATCACGGCGACCGACGACTCCATCAGCATGGAGCCGTAGCCGATCATCCGGACCTGCGTCTCCTTCTGGATCATCTTCGGCGTCGTACCGGAGGAGATGAGCGCGTGGAAGCCGGACAGCGCGCCGCAGGCGATGGTGATGAAGACGAACGGGAACAGGGAACCGGCGAAGACCGGACCGTCGCCGCGCGAGGCGAAGTCCGTGACCGCGTCCATCTTCAGGGTCGGCAGTGCGACGACCACGCCGAGGGCGAGCAGGAAGATCGTGCCGACCTTCATGAAGGTCGACAGGTAGTCACGCGGCGCCAGCAGCATCCACACCGGCAGGATCGAGGCGATGAAGCCGTACGCCACCATCCAGACGACCAGCGTCGAGGGCGCGAGGGTGAAGGCGCCGGCCCACGAGGACTCGGCGACCCAGCGGCCCGCCACCAGCGCGAACAGCAGCAGCGCGACGCCGATCAGGGAGACCTCGGCGACCTGGCCGGGGCGCAGGACCCGCAGGTAGAAGCCCATCAGCAGGGCGATCGGGATCGTCATCGCGATGGAGAAGGTGCCCCAGGGGGACTGCGCGAGGGCGTTGACGATGACGAGCGCCAGCACCCCGAGCAGGATGATCATGATGACGAAGGTGGCCACCAGCGCGGCGGCGCCGCCGAACGGGCCGATCTCCTCCCGTGCCATCTGCCCGAGCGAGCGTCCGTCACGGCGGGTGGAGAAGAACAGCACCACCATGTCCTGGACCGCACCCGCGAAGATCACGCCGACGATGATCCAGATCGTGCCCGGGAGATACCCCATCTGCGCGGCCAGCACCGGGCCGACGAGCGGACCGGCGCCCGCGATGGCCGCGAAGTGGTGGCCGAGGAGGACGCGACGGTCGGTGGGGTGGAAGTCGATGCCGTTGTTGAGGCGTTCGGCGGGGGTGGCCCTGGTCCTGTCGACCTTCAGGACCTTGTACGCGATGAACTTGGCGTAGAAGCGGTAGGCGATGGCGTACGAGCCGAGGGCGGCGGCGACCATCCAGGCCGCGGAGACCTCCTCGCCGCGCGAGAGCGCGAGCACGGTCCACCCGGTCGCACCGACGAGCGCGACCAGGGTCCAGATGACGATGGTTCGGGGATTCGCGGTACGCACCGGGGAGTCCTCCCGTCCATGCGGCGACGGGAGGAACGTAGAACAACAGCGGCGGTTGCGCTACACCGCGTGCAGTACGTGAAGGACCCTAATCCTGGGGCCTCTTCAGGCGGGCCACGAACTTGTACCGGTCGCCCCGGTACACCGACCGCACCCACTCCACCGGCTCGCCCGTCTTGTCGATCGAGTGCCGGGACAGCATCAGCATCGGCAGGCCCACGTCGGTGCCGAGCAGGCCGGCCTCGCGCGGAGTGGCCAGGGAGGTCTCGATGGTCTCCTCGGCCTCGGCGAGATGGACGCCGTAGACCTCGGCGAGCGCGGTGTAGAGGGAGGTGTACTTGACCAGGGAGCGGCGCAGGGCGGGGAAGCGCTTGGCGGACAGGTGGGTGGTCTCGATGGCCATCGGCTCGGCGTTCGCCATGCGCAGCCGCTCGATGCGCAGCACCCGGCCGCCGGCGGTGATGTCGAGCAGGTCGGCGAGGCGGTCGTCGGCGGTGATGTAGCCGATGTCCAGCAGCTGCGAGGTGGGTTCCAGGCCCTGGGCGCGCATGTCCTCGGTGTACGAGGTGAGCTGCAGGGCCTGCGAGACCTTCGGCTTGGCGACGAAGGTGCCCTTGCCCTGGATCCGCTCCAGGCGGCCCTCGACGACCAGTTCCTGGAGGGCCTGGCGCACGGTCGTGCGGGAGGTGTCGAACTCGGCGGCCAGCGTGCGCTCGGGCGGGACCGGGGTGCCGGGCGACTGGGTCTCCGTCATGTCGAGCAGGTGCTTCTTCAGGCGGTAGTACTTGGGCACGCGCGCGGTGCGAACGCCTGCCCCACCCTCGTTCTCCGCACTGCTGACGTCGGTACTCATGGCCTGCCTTCCCGGCTCCGGAGGAGGGTCACCTCGTGATCCCTTCTGTATACCCGTCGCCGCCGCTTTTGGTCTAGTCCACAGCGTCGAGTGGTCTAGCGGACGAGAGTACTCCGGCGTGGTTGTTTTCGCTGCCTTCTTACTTAAAGGTTCCTGCATATGTAGGTCCCATAACGGCTGGTCAGAGGCTATTCGGCCACCCTTGACACGCTTCGTGGTCTGGTCCAAGCTCCCCCTACTGGTCTACACCATTGGTCCAGGTCCCGGCCCATGGGCGGGGGAGGTGTGGGCATCCCTGAGGAGGGTGGCGTGAAGCGCAAGCTGATATCCGCGATCGGTGTCGCGGGCATGATGATCTCCCTGGCGGCGTGCGGGGGCGACAACGGCGACGGCGGGGACAAGGCCGGGGCGGACGGGTACGCGGGCCAGACGCTCACGGTGTGGGTGATGGACGGCTCCTCCCCGGACCAGTGGCAGAAGGACGTCGCGGCGGCCTTCGAGAAGAAGACCAAGGCCAAGGTCAAGTTCGAGGTCCAGCAGTGGAACGGCATCCAGCAGAAGCTGACCACCGCCCTGTCCGAGGAGAACCCGCCGGACGTCTTCGAGATCGGCAACACCCAGACCCCGGCCTACGCCAAGACCGGCGGCCTCGCCGACCTCGCAGACCTCAAGAACGAGATCGGCGGCGAGTGGACCGCGTCCCTCAACGAGTCCTCCATCTTCGAGGGCAAGCAGTACGCCGCCCCCTGGTACTTCGCCAACCGCGTCGTCCTCTACAACAAGAAGGTCTGGGCCGAGGCCGGCATCAAGGACACCCCCAAGACCCGCGACGAGTTCTACGCCGACCTCAAGCAGATCGGCGAGAAGACCGACGCCGAGCCCATCTACCTGCCGGGCCAGAACTGGTACCACTTCGTGGGCCTCACCATCGGTGAGGGCGTCCAGCTGGTGAAGGAGGAGAACGGCAAGTACGTCTCCAACCTCGCCGACCCCAAGGTCGCCGCCGCCATGGAGACGTACAAGAAGTTCCAGGCCCTGTCCAAGGCGCCCAAGGACAAGGACGAGGCCACCCCGCAGCAGGGCGAGGTCTTCGGAAAGGGCAACGTCGGCGCCTTCATCGGCATGGGCTGGGAGGCCGGCATCGCGATCAAGGCCAACCCGAAGATCGAGAAGGAGATCGGCTACTTCACCATCCCGGGTGCCACGGCCGACAAGCCCGAGGGCGTCTTCCTCGGCGGCTCCAACCTCGCGGTCGCCGCGGGCAGCCAGAAGCAGGACCTCGCCAAGGAGTTCCTGCGGATCGCCCTGTCCGACCAGTACGAGGGCGAGCTGGCCAAGCTCAACGGCGTCATCCCCAACAAGGAGGCGCTGCAGACCAACCTCAAGGGCAACGCCGTCGCCGAGGCCGCAGCGCCGGCCGCCGCGGGCGGTGGCACCACGCCGCTGATCCCCGAGTGGGCCGCCGTGGAGAACGCGCCCAACCCGGTCAAGACGTACATGACCGCCGTGCTGAACGGTAAGTCGCCGGCCGAGGCGGCCGCGCAGGTCGAGGACGAGTTCAACAAGCGTCTGGCCCAGCAGCAGTAACGGCACCGGGTCGCGCCGGGGCGGGGGATGCGCGTGACGCCCTCCGCCCCGGCGACCGTACGCGGCTCCACGTACGTAGGTCGAGAAGAGAGATCGCGAGCATGACCGTGCAGACCGAACGGCCGCCCTCCGGCCCGGTGGACGTGACCAAGAGGGATGAGAGCGGGCTCGCCGGGCCGCGGCCCCGAGCCGCGTTCCGCGCCGGCGGGCTCACCCCGTACCTCCTGCTGCTGCCCGCCTGCGCGGCCACCGTGCTGCTGCTCGGCTGGCCGCTGGTCAAGGACGTGCTGCTGTCGTTCCAGAACCTCAACATGGCGCAGCTGATCCAGCACGTCACCGAGTGGAACGGCGTCGACAACTACAAGGAGGTCCTCACCGGCGAGGACTTCTGGCGCGTCACCCTGCGCTCGATCCTGTTCACGGCGGTCAACGTCGCCCTGATCATGGTCGCGGGCGCGCTGGTCGGCCTGCTGCTCGCCCGCCTCGGCAAGCGGATGCGGGTCCTGCTGCTGGTCGGGCTCGTGCTGGCCTGGGCGATGCCCGTGGTCGCCGCGACCACCGTCTACCAGTGGCTGTTCGCCCAGCGCTTCGGCGTCGTCAACTGGGTGCTGGACAAGCTGGGCTGGCACTCCATGGCCGACTACAGCTGGACCAGCAGCCAGATGTCGACGTTCTTCGTGGTGACGGTCCTGATCGTCTGGATGTCGATCCCGTTCGTCGCGATCAACCTCTACGCGGCCACCACCACCATCCCGAGCGAGCTCTACGAGGCCGCGGCGCTCGACGGGGCCGGCAACTGGAAGAGCTTCACCACGGTGACGCTGCCGTTCCTGCGCCCCTTCCTGTACGCCACGACCTTCCTGGAGATCATCTGGGTCTTCAAGGCGTTCGTGCAGGTCTTCACCATCAACGGCGGCGGCCCCGACCGGCTCACCGAGATCCTGCCCGTCTACGCCTACATCGAGGGCGTCGGCAACCAGCACTACGGCATGGGCGCGGCCATCGCCGTCCTGACCATCCTGATCCTGCTCGGCCTCACCGCGTACTACCTGCGGATCGTGCTCAAGCAAGAGGAGGACGAGCTGTGAAGCGCTCGCTCTTCGGCCGCCTGTGGCCCAACGTCACGGCCGTCGTCCTGTTCATCGGCTTCGTCTTCCCCGTGTACTGGATGTTCTCCACGGCCTTCAAGCCGACCGGCGACATCATCTCCGAGAACCCGGTCTGGTTCCCGACCGACGTCACCTTCGAGCACTTCGAGCGGGCGATCGGCGTCGACCACTTCTGGACGTACGTCACCAACTCGCTGATCGTCACGCTCTGCGCGGTCGGTCTCGCCCTGGTCGTCGCGCTCGCCGGCTCCTTCGCGCTCGCCCGGATGCGGTTCAAGGGGCGACGCGGGTTCGTCATCGGCTTCATGGTGGCCCAGATGGCGCCCTGGGAGGTCATGATCATCGCGATGTACATGATCGTGCGGGACGCCTCGATGCTCAACAGCCTCGTGCCGCTGACGGTCTTCTACATGATGATGATCCTGCCCTTCACCATCCTCACCCTGCGCGGCTTCGTCGCCGCGGTGCCCAGGGAGCTGGAGGAGGCGGCGATGGTCGACGGCTGCAGCCGCGCCCAGGCCTTCCGCAAGGTCATCCTGCCGCTGCTGGCCCCGGGCCTGATGTCCACCTCGCTCTTCGGTTTCATCACCGCATGGAATGAATTCCCCCTGGTCCTGGTGCTGAACAAGGAGGCGGAGGCGCAGACCCTGCCACTGTGGCTGTCCAGCTTCCAGACCGCCTTCGGCAACGACTGGGGCGCCACGATGGCGGCGTCCTCCCTCTTCGCCGTCCCGATCCTGATCCTCTTCGTCTTCCTGCAGCGCAAGGCTGTCAGCGGCCTGACGGCCGGCGCCGTGAAGGGATAACGCCCCCCGATGACGACATTCGCCAGCGGCACCACCGCGTCCGATCCGGAAAAGGATGGTCTGACGCGCGATGCCCTGACCGTGCTCCAGCCGGGCTTCACCGGCACCACCGCCCCCGACTGGCTGCTCCGCCGCCTCGGCGAGGGCCTCGCCTCCGTCGGCCTGTTCGGCCGCAACATCGCCTCGCCCGAACAACTGGCCGCGCTGACCGCCCAGTTGCGTGCCGAGCGCGACGACGTGCTGGTCGCGATCGACGAGGAGGGCGGTGATGTGACGAGGCTGGAGGTGCGGACCGGCTCCTCCTTCCCCGGCAACCACGCCCTGGGCGCGGTGGACGACGTGGACCTGACGAGGGAGGTGGCGTCCGAACTGGGCCGCCGCCTGGCCGCCTGCGGAGTGAACCTCAACTGGGCCCCCTCGGCGGACGTGAACTCCAACGCGGCGAACCCGGTCATCGGCGTACGCTCCTTCGGCGCCGACACCGCCCTCGTGGCCCGCCACACCGCGGCCTACGTCACCGGCCTGCAGTCGGCGGGCGTCGCGGCCTGCACGAAGCACTTCCCGGGCCACGGCGACACGGCGGTCGACTCCCACCACGCCCTCCCGCGCATCGACGCGGACGCCTCGGTGCTGGCCGACCGCGAACTCGCCCCGTTCCGCGCGGCGATGGCCGCCGGCACCCGGGCGGTGATGAGCGCCCACATCCTCGTCCCCGCCCTGGACCCCGACCACCCGGCGACCCTCTCCCGCCCGGTCCTCACCGACCTCCTGCGCGGCGAGCTCGGCTACACCGGCCTGATCGTCACCGACGGCATGGAGATGCAGGCCATCGCCGCCACCTACGGCATCGAACGCGGCAGCGTCCTCGCCATCGCGGCCGGCGCCGACGCGATCTGCGTGGGCGGCGGCCTGGCTGACGACGAGACGGTACGCCGACTGCGCGACGCCCTGGTCGCGGCGGTCCACGCGGGCGAACTCCCCGAGGAACGCCTGGCGGAGGCCGCGGAACGGGTACGCGAACTGGCCCGCTGGAGCGCGACCGCGACCCCGGCGACCGAGGGCGAGGGGCGCCCGGACGTGGGCCTCGTCGCGGCCCGCCGCGCCCTGAAGCTGACCGGCGCCGCGTCCTTCACCCCCCTCACCGACCCCCCGTACGTCGCCGCCTTCACCCCGGTCGCCAACATCGCCGTCGGCGACGAGACCCCCTGGGGCGTAGCCGCCGAACTGACCCGCCTGCTCCCCGGCACCGAGACAGGCACGCACACGGGTGAGAACGCCGGCCGAGCGGCCCTGGAAGCCGCCGGCGGCCGCCGAGTGGTGGCCGTGGTCCGCGACGAACACCGCCACCCCTGGATGGCGGCCGCCCTGGACCACCTGCTGGAAGCCCGCCCGGACACGATCGTGGTCGAGATGGGCGTCCCCCAGTCAGCCCCCCGAGGCGCCCTCCACATCGCCACCCACGGCGCGGCCCGCGTGTGCGGCCGAGCGGCGGCGGAGGTCATCGCGGGGAGGTAGCGGACGCATGAAGAAAGGCGCCGGTCCCTTTCAGAGGACCGGCGCCTTCAGTGCCCCCTCAGGGGCGCGGGGAACTGCGCGATCAACCCACCACAAACCCGCAGCCCGCAACAGACCGAACCCGGCAGACGAAACCGCTCTTAAATCCCCTGCCATTCCGGCTTGTTGGCATACGTGTGCCGGAAGTACTCCGCCAGCTTCAACTTGGACGCAGCCCCCTCGTCCACAACGACCGTCGCATGCGGATGCAACTGCAACGCCGAGGCCGGACACACCGCGGCCACCGGTCCCTCCACAGTCGCGGCAACGGCATCCGCCTTGCCCTCCCCCGTGGCCAGCAACACCAGATGCCGCGCTTCGAGAATCGTGCCGATCCCCTGCGTGATGACGTGATGCGGCACCTGCTCGATGTCCCCGTCGAAGAACCGCGCGTTGTCGACCCGGGTCTGCTCCGTCAGCGTCTTGATCCGCGTCCGCGAGGCCAGCGACGAACACGGCTCGTTGAACCCGATGTGCCCGTCGGTCCCGATCCCGAGCAACTGCAGGTCCACACCGCCCGCCTCGGCCAGCGCCGCGTCATACGCCTCGCACGCGCCCTGCACGTCCGCCGCCGTGCCGTCCGGCCCCATGAACGCGTCCATCCCGATCCCGAGCGGCTCCAGCACCTCACGCCGCAGCACCGACCGGTAGGACTCCGGGTGCTCGGCGGGCAGCCCCACGTACTCGTCGAGCTGCGCGATCCGCGCCCGCGAGGCGTCCACGGCACCGGAGCGCACCTTGGCCGCCAGCGCCGTGTAGACGGGCAGCGGCGTCGACCCGGTGGCCACGCCGAGCACGGCGTCGGGCTTGCGCGCGAGCAGCCGGGCCATGGCCTCGGCTATCAGCTCGCCACCCGCCTTGGCGTCCGGAACGATGACAACTTCCACGCTGGGCCTGCCGATCTGAAGAGGGACTCGAAGGGCACCCTGAAGGGCTATGTGGTTTAGACCAATCTAACAGAGCGGAGCCCCGCAGCCCAGGTGAACGCAAGCCCCGCGGACATTTCGGGAGCCCGCGGGGAAGGCGTCATCCGTCGTGGGGGAGTGGAATGGAGACTGTCCGTCCGAAGCGCCGGAACGCCATGCCCGGCACGACGAGTGCGAGAGCAGGAAGGGCCCGGCCCATGACCACCACCCCGTACCCTCCCG
>NZ_JAKEIP010000238.1 GCF_021474425.1 Streptomyces muensis
CCCCAGCCCTACGGCGCTCAGCCGCCCGGTGGTTACGGGTACCCGGGTGCTCAGCAGCCGCAGGGTGGGCAGCCCTACGGTGGGCAGCCGCAGGCCGGGCAGCCGTTCGGGGGTGGGCAGCCGCAGGCACCCGCTCCGGCGCCCGCCGCGGACTTCTCGCCGTTCTGGTTCGCCGTGCCCGTGGCGCGGCCGCTGTTCGCGGAGGACGGTTCGCCGACGCCGATCGCCGAACTGGCGCCGGGCACCTGGTACCTGGCCGTGGAGCAGCGAGGTCCGGCCCTGGTGGCGCAGACGCAGGACGGTCGCCGTGGTGTCCTCCAGGACACGTCGGGGATTCAGCGCGGCTGAACCACTCAGATCACAAGCCGTACGACGGCCCCTCACCCTTCCCGGTGAGGGGCCGTCGTCGTACAGTCGCAAGCCCAGTGCACAACTGACGGAGCGTCAGGAGGCGGACATGCGGCTCGGGCTCGCACTCGGTTACTGGGGTCGTGGCCCCTCCGCGGACCATGTGCCCCTCGCTCAGGAGGCCGAGCGACTCGGCTACGACTCGGTGTGGACCGCCGAGTCCTGGGGGTCGGACGCGTTCACGCCGCTCACCTGGATCGCCGCGCGGACGTCAAGGATCAAGCTCGGTACGGCCGTTGCCCAGATGGCCGCGCGTTCCCCGACCACGACCGCCATGCACGCCCTCACCCTCGACCACCTCTCCGGCGGGCGCATGATGCTGGGCCTCGGGCTGTCGGGGCCGCAGGTGGTGGAGGGGTGGTACGGGCGGCCGTTCCCCGCCTCGCCGTTGACCGCCACGCGTGAGTACGTCGACGTCGTACGGCAGGTCCTGCGGCGCGAGGCGCCGGTCGAGCTCGACGGGCGTTTCCACTCCCACCCGTATCGCGGCCCGGACGCCACCGGCATCGGGAAGGCGCTGAAGCCGATCACCCATCCCCTGCGCGCCGACCTCCCCGTCCTGCTCGGCGCCGAGGGGCCGAAGAACGTCGCGCAGACGGTCCGGATCGCCGACGGCTGGCTGCCGTTGTACTGGTCGCCGAGCAGGCCCGAGGTGTACGGGGAGGCGGCAGCCGGCGATCTGCCGGACAGCTTCCTCGTCGCGCCCATGGCCCGGGTCCAGGTCTGTGACGACGTCTCCGAGGGGCTCCTGCCCGTCAAGGTCATGCTCGGCTTCTACATCGGCGGCATGGGGCACGCGGCCCGCAACTTCCACGCCGATCTCATGGCGCGCATGGGGTACGAGGAGGAGGCGCGGCGGATCCAGGAGCTGTTCCTCAGCGGACGCAAGGAGGAGGCCGTACTCGCCGTCCCGGACGCCTTCGCCGACGAGATCTCCCTCGTCGGCCCGCGTGAACGCATCGCCGAGCGACTGGAGGCGTGGCGCAAGGGACCGGTGACCGACCTGCTGGCGCTGGCACCCGACCCGCACTCCCTGCGCGTGCTCGCCGAGCTCAACTCGTAGGCCGGCGCACCGGGTTTCATCCCGGATTCAAGGGCTACCCGCAGGGCATGTCCCCTCGATATCGCAACGGTGCCAATCAGGCCGGCACGGTCATAGCGATCGTCGCCGACGTCATGGCCCTCATCCTGGGCCTCTGGATCCTGATGTACCTGCTGGACGCCAACCGCGCCAACGATTTCGTCCAGTTCATCCACGACGCGGCCCGCTGGCTGGCGGGTTGGTCACACGATCTGTTCACCTTCGACGAGGAGTGGGCGAGGGTCGTGGCGGGCTACGGCCTGGCGGCGGTCGTGTACTTGTTCGTGGGCCACGCCATATCCAATCGAGTACATCGACACTAACGCCCTAAAGGGGCGCGGGGAACTGCGCGATCAACCACAACGAACCCGCACCCGCCGCCCGGCCGAACCCCCCGAGCTCTCAGGCGCAACAATCCGGGTCAAGCCCCGCAGGCAACTGCTCGCCCCCGAACACCGCACACGTCGCCTCATGCCCACCCAGCGCCGCCACGGCCAGCAACAACGACCCGGCCGTCCACGTCGTCAGCTCCCGCGGCCAGATGGCGTCGTCCTCGAACACGTACCCCGTCCAGTACAGCCCGCTCTCCGCATCCCGCAGATGCTGAATGGACTGGAGTATCTCCAAGGCCCGGTCGGACTCCCCCATCGCCCAGAGCGCGAGGGCGAGTTCGGCGGACTCGCCCCCCGTCACCCACGGGTTCGGAACGACGCACCGCACCCCGAGGCCGGGGACGACGAAGCGGTCCCAGCCTTCCTCCATGCGGGACTTGGCATCGGCGCCGGTCAGCGCGCCGCCCAGCACCGGGTAGTACCAGTCCATGGAGTAACGGTCCTTGTCCAGAAACCGCTCCGGATGCCGACGGATCGCGTGCCGCAACGCCCCAGCCGCCAACTCCCAGTCCGGCTGCGCCTCCTCCCGCTGCTCGGCGATGGCCAGCGCGCACCGCAGGGCGTGGTGGATGGAGGAGGACCCGGTCAGCAGCGCGTCCGCGGTCGCCGTGCCGTCGTCGTCGCGTCGCCAGCCGATCTGTCCGCCGGGCTGCTGGAGCTTCAGGACGAACTCGATCGCGGCGTAGACGGACGGCCACATCCGGTCCAGGAAGGTGTCGTCGCCGGTGGAGAGGTAGTGGTGCCAGACGCCTACGGCTATGTAGGCGACGAAGTTGGTCTCGCGGCCGGTGTCGGTGATGTCGTCGTGCGCGCCGTCCGCGTAGGCGGCGTACCAGGAGCCGTCCTTGTTCTGGTGCGTCGCGAGCCATACGTACGCCCGCTCGGCGGCCTCGTGCTCGCCCGCCGTGTCCAGGGCCATCGCCGCCTCGACGTGGTCCCACGGGTCGAGGTGGTGGCCGCGGAACCACGGGATCGCCCCGTCCTCCCGCTGCACGGCGAGGATGCCCGCCACGGTCGCGGCGGCCTGCTCGGCGGTGAGGACCCCGGGCAGGACGAGGTGTTCTGTCCGGGGGGTGGTCACCGGGCGTCCACCGCCGGGAGGTGGGGCTTGGTCGCGTAGGCCACGAAGCTCTTGCCGATCAGGGGGTTGAGGGCCTGCTCGGCGACCCTCGTCGCCAGCGGTTTCTTCATGATGTCCCAGACCAGCAGCTTGTGGTACGCCCGCACCGGCAGCGCCTTGTCGTTGTCGACGCCGAACGCGCACTTCAGCCACCAGTAGGGCGAGTGCAGGGCGTGGGCGTGGTGGGTGCCGTACGGCTTCAGGCCGGCCTCGCGGATCTTGGCGAGCAGCTCGTCCGCCTTGTAGATGCGGATGTGGCCGCCCTCGACCTCGTGGTAGGCGTCGGACAGCGTCCAGCAGACCTTCTCGGGGCCGTAGCGCGGGACGGTGATGGCGATCCGGCCGCCGGGCCTGAGCACCCGGACCATCTCGGCGAGTACGCCCTTGTCGTCCGGGATGTGCTCCATGACCTCGGAGATGATCACGACGTCGAAGGACTCGTCGGGGAACGGGAGCGCGAGGGCGTCGCCCTCCATCGCCGTGGCGGTGGCGCCCTCGGGTGCCTCGCCCGCCTCCTTCATCGCCGCGAACCACTTCGCGACCTCGCGGATCTCCTCACCGTTCTGGTCCAGCGCCACCACCTGGGCGCCGCGCCGGTAGCACTCGAACGCGTGCCGGCCGGCGCCGCAGCCGAGGTCCAGGACGCGGTCGCCCGGGGCGAGCGGGAACCGGGAGAAGTCGACGGTCAGCACGTGGCCCTGCTTTCGGAGTTGACGCCTTCTACAGCGGTGGGGGTCGCGGACGCGACGAGGTCGGCGCCCGTCGCCGCGGAGCGGCCGGTGTCCGGCCGGGAGTGGGGGTGGGCTATGGCCTCGCGGTAGCGGGCCACCGTGCCCTCGGCGGCCTTGGCCCAGGTGAAGTTCCGCAGGACGCGGTCGCGTCCGGCAGCGCCCAGGCGGTCGCGCAGCTCGGCGTCGCCCAGGAGTCGGCTCAGCGCGGCGGCCAGCGCCCCGGGCTCCCCCGGCGGCACGGCAAGACAGGTCTCGCCGTCGCGTCCGGCGACCTCGGGGATCGCCCCGCCGGTCGTGGCGACCAGCGGCGTGCCCGTGGCCATGGCCTCGGCGGCCGGCAGGGAGAAACCCTCGTAGAGCGACGGTACGCACGCCACCTGCGCCGAGCGGACCAGGTCGACGAGTTCGGCGTCGGAGACGCCCTTGACGAACTCGACGGCGCCTTCCAGGCCGTACCGCTGCATCGCCTGTGCGACCGGGCCCTCCTCGGGCCGTTTGCCGACGACGACGAGGTGGGCGTCGGGGTGTTCGGCGCGGACCTTGGCGAGTGCCTCGACGAGGAAGACCAGGCCCTTGAGCGGGACGTCGGCGCTGGAGGTGGTGACGATCCGGCCGGGGATCTGCGGTACCGAGGGATCCGGCGAGAACAGGTCGGTGTCGGCGCCGATGTGCACGACGTGGATACGGTCCTGTCGTACGCCGAGATGGTCGACGATCTCCGCGCGGGACGTGCCCGAGACGGTCAGCACCGACGGCAGGCGGCGTGCCACCCGCTTCTGCATACGGGTGAAGGCGTACCAGCGGCGCACGGACATCCGCCGCTGCCAGCCCTCGGCGGCGTCCAGCTCCAGCTGGCGGTCGACGGTGATGGGGTGGTGGATGGTGGTGACGAGGGGGGCGCCCACGTCGCCCAACAGGCCGTATCCCAGCGTCTGGTTGTCGTGTACGACGTCGAAGTGCCCTCGTCTGGCGCGCAGATGGCGGCGGGCGCGCAGCGAGAACGTCAGCGGCTCGGGGAAGCCGCCGGTCCACATGGTCGCCACTTCCAGCGCGTCGACCCAGTCGCGGTACTCGTCGCGCTTCGGGGTGCGGAAGGGGTCGGGCTGGCGGTAGAGGTCGAGGGAGGGGAGCTCGGTGAGGGTGAGGCGGGCGGCGTACTCGGCGCCCTCGTCGAGCACGGGGTAGGGCTGGGAGCCGATGACCTCGACGCGGTGGCCGAGGCGGGCCAGCTCGCGGGAGAGGTGCCGTACGTAGACGCCCTGGCCGCCGCAGAACGGGTTCCCTTTATAGGTGAGGAGGGCGATGTCGAGCGGTCGCTGCCCGTCGGCGGCAGGATCCTGAGGGGACCCGGCCTCCCTGGCCTCAGCGGTCACTCCGGACCCCCTTCTCCCTGCGGTCTCCCTGCGATGTCCCGCGAGATTACGCGGGACGCTAATCTAGAACAAGTTTCAGACTTGATCGTTCAAGAGGCTCTGAATCTACCGGCAGGTAGCGCCGCTGTGAGCGATGGATCGGGTGATTCACGCCACGGCCGACGCACTGGCATGCTCTGTCCGGTCACCCACCCTCACCGACTGTCACGGAACGGGATCCATGCCTGCGGAAGCCAGTAGCGCGAGCCCCTCCTCACCGCCTCTCACCGAGCGGCAGGAGGCCCGCCGCCGACGCATCCTGCACGCCAGCGCGCAGCTCGCCAGCCGGGGTGGTTTCGACGCCGTGCAGATGCGGGAGGTCGCGGAGTCCTCGCAGGTGGCGCTTGGCACGCTGTACCGCTACTTCCCGTCCAAGATCCATCTGCTGGTCGCCACGATGCAGGACCAGCTGGAGCACATGCACGGCACGCTGCGCAAGAAGCCGCCGCAGGGGGAGACGGCGGCGGAGCGGGTGGCGGAGACGCTGATGCGCGCGTTCCGCGCCCTGCAGCGCGAGCCGCATCTGGCCGACGCCATGGTCCGCGCCCTGACCTTCGCCGACCGCAGCGTCTCCCCCGAGGTCGACCAGGTCTCCCGGCAGACCACGGTGATCATCCTGGACTCGATGGGTCTTGAGAACCCGACGCCCGAGCAGCTCTCCGCGGTCCGCGTCATCGAGCACACCTGGCACTCGGCCCTGATCACCTGGCTGTCGGGCCGCGCCTCGATCGCCCAGGTGAAGATCGACATCGAGACGGTGTGCCGGCTGATCGACCTGACGAGCCCGGAGGGGCAGAAGTAGACCTCAGAGGCAGAAGTAGGCCCCAGAGGGCACAGGCAGAGGGCCCCTGGGGCACATGAAACCTACGAGACGGGTTCCCTGCGCCGGTATTACCCGGATCAGGTGGTTAGGGGTCGCCTTCCGGCCTGACTGCTGCCTTCCGGCCTCTCAGCCCGGACCGTCGACGTCGGCACCGGCGGAAACCGTCTGCTTCCTGCCAGAGTCGGCTACTCCGGTTCGGACTCCCTCACTCGTCCCGTAGGCCAATAACAGAATATAACCTCCGAAGCAATATGGAACACCCCACAGGGGATATTTTTTCCCTCGGTGGTGGGCATGGCTAGCGCCTTCTCCGGAGACGCAGGGTGTCCAGGAGCTGGCCGAGCACCTTGAGAGCCGCCTGGCGTCGGGCCGGCTTGCGGGACCAGACGGCAGGCAGGACGACGCCGGCGTAGAGCGCGGTGAAGACGAGCCCGGTGAGCACGACGGGCAGTGGCGTCTGGAGCAGCTGGAACGGCTGGAACGGCATGGTGCGTCCTTGGGGAGCGATGGTCGACGGCTTGCGCCGTGATCGTCGCCCGCCGCGGCCGCCCCCCGGCCGGATCCCGACTGCCGCCGAACTCCCGGCGGAAGACGCAGGTCACGCCGTACGCTTCGGTGGTATCCGCCGAACCGTACCGAAAGGGCTGGGAGTTGGCCGCACCACCGGCGGGTCCCGTCGCGGACTTCTGCGCCGAGCTGCGCCGCCTCGTGCGCGCCTGCGCTGTGCCGCAAGCCGAGATCGCACAGGCGCTCGGGCGCGGCAACAGCTCGATCTCGGAGCTGCTCAACGGCCGTCGGCGCACGGCACCGGACTGGGAGGCCGTCCGGCACATCGTGGCCCTGTGCGCGCGACGGCACGCACCATCGGCCCGGCCACCCGCGGGAGTGCGCATCGACGAGGGGTGGTGGCGCAGCCGGCACGCCGAACTGGAGCGCACCGTGGAACGCGCGCGGACCACGCCCTCGCCGGGACCGGGACCGGAACCGGAACCTCAGCCGCAGCCGGACGATCACCGGCCCTTCGCTCCCGCCCCCGCCGCCTACTCGCCCGGGCTCGACGCGGCCGGCTGCATGGGCATGGGGACCGAACAGGCCGTGTATCTGCTGGCCGACGGGCGCCCGGAGCTGATGTACGAGTGGGACCGCATCCTGCATCCGCTGGACGGCGACGGGCGGCCGCCGTACGTGCTGGACAGCCTGCTGGACGGCTTCCCCCAGCGGGTGCGCGCGGCGCACGGTCTCGCGCGCAGTGCCCTGCTCTGGGCCGCCCAGGTGGTGCTCGCGGCGGCGCTGATCCAGTGCGTGGACCGCCTGTCGCAGCTGGGGGCGCTGGACTTCGTCCGGCTCCTGACCCGTAGCGCACTGCAGGTTCCCGGGCGACCGGAAGGCCTCTCTCCCGCGGGACACCCGCCCCCGTTGCCGCCCGGCGAGCCGGCCTCCGACACACCCGAGCGACGGGCCCGGTACGACCACTGTGTGCGGCTGGTCGGCGAACTGGCCGCCGACTGCCCGGAGTTCGCGCTGACGACCGCCCCGCTGGGAACCGTCGTACGGGACACGGCCGACGGCCCGGACGGGACCGGGCTGGCCGGACTGGAGGCGCTTCTGGCCGAGTACGCGGGCCGGGACAAGCCCTTCGCGGCCGGCCGGGCACGGCTGCGTGATCCGATCGCCTCGCTGGAATCGTCCGGCCCCCGACTGCCGAGCCTGGAGCGGGGATACGTCAACCCGCGTTTCCGGGTGGCCGACCAGGAGCGGCGGGACGGCGCCGAACACGGCGTCACCTCGAACAAGTGGGTCGCCTCGGACAAGTGGTGGGAGCAGCAGCCCTCGTACGACACGATCGAGCACTTCTTCGCCGCGTACCTGCTGGGCCTGCCCGCCCTGCTCACGCCCCTCGTGGTGCTCGGCCACCCCGGCGCCGGCAAGTCACTGCTGACGAAACTCCTCACGGCCCGGCTGCCGGCCGACGAGTTCCGGCCCCTGCGGGTGGAGCTGCGGTACACGCCGGCGGAGGCGGACGTGCAGACGCAGCTGGAGCACGCGCTCAGGCAGGCCACAGGGCGGCGGGTGAGCTGGCCGGACTGGTCCGAGGCGGAGCCCGGGGTGGTTCCGGTCGTGCTGCTCGACGGGTTCGACGAGCTGCTGCAGGCGGGCGCCCAGCGGCTGGCCCCGGCACGACAGTGGGGGTACCTGCGCGAGGTCGCACGCTTCCAGGAGCGTGAGGCGGAGCTCGGCCGCCCGCTGGTCGTGATCGTGACCAGTCGCACGGTGGTCGCCGACCGCGCGGAGATCCCCCGCACCAGCCAGGTGCTGCGCCTGGAGCCGTTCGGGGAGCAGGAGATCGAGCGGTGGCTGAGCATCTGGAACACCGCGAACGCCGACTACCTGGACCGCGGCGGACTGCGGCCGCTGGCATCGTCGGCCGTCCTGCCGCACCGGGAACTCGCGGCCCAGCCCCTGCTGCTGCTCATGCTCGCGCTGTACGACTCGGTCGGCAACGCACTGCACCGGCTGCGCGACGAGGACATCAGCCGCACGGGGCTGTACGAGCGGCTGCTCACCGAGTTCGTCCGCCGCCAGCTCGACAAGGACGGCCCGCTGCCTCCGGCGGAGGTGGGCGCCGCCGTCGAACGCGAGCTGCACCGTCTGTCGGTGATCGCCCTCGGCATGTTCCACCGTGGTGTGCAGGCGATCAGCGCCGAGGAGGCGGACCGGGACCTGCGGGCACTGGGCGCGCCGGCGGACCACGGCCGCGGGCTGCTGTTCGGACGGTTCTTCTTCGTGCACGAGGCCCAGGCCGTCGTCACCGAGGAGCGTCTGCGCAGTTACGAGTTCCTGCACGCGACGTTCGGTGAGCATCTGGCCGCGCGGCTGATCGAGCGGGCGCTGCGCGGCCTTGCCCCCGGCCAAGCCGCCGCGGACGACGGCGAGTTGTACGCCCTGCTGTCGTTCACTCCGCTGACCGACCGGGCGCAACTCGTCCACAATCTGCGGGACATGCTCGCGGCGTGGCCGGAGGAGGGGTCGTCGGCCGAGCTGGTGGAGGCGCTCATCGGGCTGTTCCGGGCGGCTGCCTGGGGCGGCCCTGAGGGCCGTACGGATGTGGCGTACGTCCCGGTCCGGCAGACCCGGGCCTACCGGGACGCGGTGTACGAGGCCAACCTGCTGCTGATCACCGTGCTCGCCGCGGGCAAGGTGTACGCGTCCCAACTCCTTGAGCTCGAAGGTGACGTGGCCGCCGGATGGCGGCGCCACGCGATGGCATGGCAGGCGCAGATGTCCACGGAGTCGTGGGATCTGCTGTGCTCGACGCTGAACCTCGACCGCCGTCCGCGCCCCGGTCCGGACGGGTCCTACAAACAGGGCCCCGATCTGGTCATCGGCACGGACTTCGAACCGCTCGGCCAGCACGAACTCGGCTGGCCCCGGCTGCCGATGACGTCCCCGCATTCCTCCACGGGCGATGCCGCGTCCGTGATCAGGCGGGTCATGTTCACGGCGGACGGCGACGCGGAGCTGCTCCTGCACACCAGCTATCCGTTGCTGGTCCAGGTCCCCGGCGCCGTGGCCTGGGACCAGCGGGACACCCGGAACATGGCTCAGACGCTCGTCGCCCTGCTCATCAGGGACACGGATGACCCCTTGTCGGTTCCTGACCGGTACGTCATGTGCCTGGACCGGGCGGGCCGACTGGGTATCGACGAGAGACTCTCCTTTCTCGAAGCACTGCTGCGCCAGCTGGTCCATGACGCCCCCGCGATGTCCGACGAGGACCTGGGTCACGTCCTGTCCAGGCTGTTCCTGACGGTGACCAGGCATTCGGGCGTCAGCACCGCGGCGATAAGGCAACCGGTTCTGCGCTGCCTCGGCGACGCTCTGGAGCGCGGCAGCTCAATGCTGACCGAGAGGCTCAACTCCTTCCGCAGGCTCTTCGTCGAGCCCGACCGCGTCTCCGAGGCGCACCGGAGCATCTCCCTCAACGACCTGCGCGACCTGGTCCGGCTGAGTCACTCCACCCACATCTGGCGATGGGCGTGCTCACTGCGCGGCGACGCCGCGGCCCGTCACCTCGACGGCGTCCTCACCGATCTCGATCTCCGGCAGGTCGCCGCGACCGACGCCGCGGTCCTCGTCGGCCTTCTCCGCCTCGCCGTCGAACTCGACCTGGGCGACTGGCTCTCCGCGCACGCGGCCGAGATCCTCGCGGCCCTGCCTCCCGAGGCCTTCGGCCTGCTGCGCCCCTCGGACCTGCGCCCGTTGCGGGCCGCGCTGCCGAAGGGTGCGTACGACGCGGAGTTCAGGGAGGTGGAGTGGGTCTGGCGCGGGCCTACTCCTCCGGTGGGAACACCGGCTCCCCGCTCCCCAGCACCGTGATCACGATCGCCTCCACCGGGCAGCTCTCCGCCGCCGCCAGGACCTTCTCGTTGGCGTCCGTCTCCGGGTCGGCCGGGTGGGACTGGCGGGCGGTGTCGAGGTGGAAGGCCGCGGGGGCGTGGTGGACGCACTGGGCCGAGCCGATGCACACCGACCGGTCGACCTGGACGTGCCAGCGGTCCCCCATGGCTCCTCACGCCTCCCAGTCGGCCGGCAGGTGGATCATCTTGTGCTCCAGGTACTCGCCGAAGCCCTCGGGGCCGAACTCGCGTCCCAGGCCGGAGTTCTTGTAGCCGCCGAACGGGCCCAGCATGTCGAGGCTGAAGGTGTTCACCGAGTAGGTGCCGGTACGGACCTGGCGCGCGACCTCGATGCCGTGGCCGGTGTCGGCCGTCCAGACGCTGCCGCTCAGGCCGTAGTCGGAGTCGTTGGCGATCTTCACGGCCTCGGACTCGTCGCCGTAGGGCAGCAGGCAGATGACGGGGCCGAAGATCTCCTCCCGCGCGATCCGCATGGAGTTGTCGACGTCCCCGAAGAGGGTCGGCTCGACGTACCAGCCCTTCTCGAGGCCGGCCGGACGGCCGCCGCCGGTCAGGATCTTCGCGCCCTCCTCCTGGCCGATGCGGATGTAGTCGAGGTTGCGGCGCTGCTGTCGCTGTGCGACCAGCGGGCCGACCTGGGTCGCCGGGTCCAGCGGGTCGCCGACCACCAGCGCGCCGGCCGCGGCGGCGAAGGCCTCGGCGAACTCGTCGTAGCGGGAGCGGGGCAGGAGGATGCGGGTCTGGGCCACGCAGGCCTGGCCGTTGTTCATCCAGGCGGCCGGGACGACTCCGGCGACGGTCGCCTCGACGTCCGCGTCCGGCAGTACGACGGCCGCCGACTTGCCGCCCAGCTCCAGGGTCACGCGGGTGAGATTGCGGGCCGCGACCTCCATCACGCGCTTGCCGGCCGCCACCGAGCCGGTGAAGGAGACCTTGTCGATCCCCGGGTGCCCGACCAGGTACTCGCTCACCTCACGGTCGGCGGGGAGGATGGACAGGACGCCGTCCGGCAGCCCGGCGTCCTTGGCGATCTCGGCGAGGAGGTAGGCGTCCAGGGGTGATTCCGGGGACGGCTTCAGCACCACCGTGCAGCCGGTGAGCAGCGCGGGCGCGAGCTTGGCGGCGGCGACGAACTGCGGGACGTTCCAGGGGACGACGGCCGCGACGACGCCGACGGGCTCGCGCCGGACGAGGATCTTGCCGAGGACGCCGTCGCGGCGCTCCTCGTACGTGAAGTTCCGCGCGACCGTGATCGCCGCGTCCCACACCATCATCGCGCCGAGGGCCTGGGCGAGGACGCTCCAGGAGTACGGGGAGCCGTTCTCGGAGGAGATCACGCGGGCCATCTCCTCGTGCCGTACGGCGATCCCGTCCTTGATGCGGGTGACGACCTCGATCCGCTCCTCCAGGCTCAGCCGCGGCCAGGGGCCCTCGTCGAACGCCTTGCGTGCCGCCGCGACCGCGCGGTCGACGTCGGCGGGCGAAGCGTGCGGGACGCGTCCGATGACCTCTTCGGTGTGCGGCGAGACGACCTCGATGACGTCCTTGCCCAGGGGGTCGGTCAACTCCCCGCCGATGAACAGCTGTCCGTGTTCCACGAGCTCGGTCATGGCCGCCTCACTCCGACTCTGACGGTGCATCAGATATTTCTGAAACTGATACCAGTTCCACTCCAAGGAGTCCACGGGTCGCACACGCCTCGCCTCTACGATGATCAAGTGACGACGAGCAGCCGTGACCACAGACGCGCCTGGGTCGCCTTCGGGACCGCCATGACGATCGCCGTCTGCGGCGCCGTGTGGATGGCGTCGTCCTGGGAGGACGTGAAGCGCGGCAACGGGGTCTCGGTGAGCCGGGAGACGAAGAGCCCCGAGGAGATCAGGGAGTACTGGACGCCCGAGCGGATCAGGCGGGCCGAACCCGTCGAGATGCCGGCCTGGAACCCGTGCGAGCACTTCCCCTCCTCGCTCGCGCCGCGCTGTTGGTAGATGACTCGGGCTCCCATCGAAACCCGTTCTAGTTATAGTGGCGGGGAGTCCTCAGCCCTTCACGGAGGGCCGGAACTTGTCGCGGCGATCGGGGAGCCCATGGCGCAGGTGACGCAGGTGCACGACCACGGCGGCGGCGTGAAGTCCATCGAGGTCCCCATCCCTGACAACCCGCTCGGCCACACCCTCGTGTACGTCGTCGACACCGACCGCGGTCCGGTCCTCGTCGACACCGGCTGGGACGACCCGGCCTCGTGGGACACCCTCGCCGAGGGCCTCGTGGCCTGCGGCACCGCGCCCGGTGAGATCCACGGCGTGGTGATCACCCACCACCACCCCGACCACCACGGCCTGTCGGGCAAGGTGCGCGAGGCCTCCGGCGCGTGGATCGCGATGCACGCGGCGGACGCGGCGATCGTACGGCGCACCCGCGCGACCCGGCCCGAGCGCTGGTTCTCCTACATGGCGGCCAAGCTCACCGCGGCCGGCGCCCCCGACGCCCATGTGGCCCCGTTGCGCACGGCCCGCCGCCCGAGCGCCCTCCCCGGCTT
>NZ_JAKEIP010000239.1 GCF_021474425.1 Streptomyces muensis
CCCGTGGGGGGTGGGCACTGAACGGATTCCTTCCCACGCTCACGACACGGAAGTTCCCTTCGCCGAAAAGGACCGAGCGACTTGGTGTGTACCTCTTCGGCACGAGCGGGGGGAGCAAGAATTCGCCCATGTCCATCCGCCCCGGTTCCTCACGGAACGCATGAGACCCGGCCTTTTTACACCCCCCACGGGTAGTTCACCCTTGCACAGCACACGGAGGGCCAACAAGACACTTGGGCAACATGAGCACCTTTGAAAGAAAGTCAGATTCGGTGGCAACTCTCCGCAAGCCCACGAGCTTTCGACATTCCTTGCGCCCCGTGTGAAACGCACGCACACGCCGCGCCACCGCGCGCGCTCCCCGGCGCGCACGCCGGCGTAGTCCACTGGGAGTGGCCCTCTCGGAAGGCCCCGCGCAGGGACGGCGGCTCTCCTGCGCGTCATGGGCCGCCGACCCCGTTCCTCCCGCCCTCGGTCGGCGGCCCCAGGGCGGTGGGGACGGGACGGTGAGGACGGGACGGCGGGGTTCAGATCTGCCAGGAGCGCAGCCGGTCGGCGGCGCCGTACACGTCGACCTTGCCGGAGATCAGGTCGCGGGCCAGATCGACGAGGGCGCCGTAGGGCGGGTCGATGCCGACGCCGCTGACGAACATGTAGGCCACCGCGGACGCGCAGGCGAAGCGGGCGTTGGCCGAGGGCAGCGGCTTGAGCAGGGCCAGGGTGTGCAGCAGCGCGGCGGCCCGCCAGGCCGGGTCGGAGTCGACGCCGAGACGGGGCGGATCCACGCGATGGCGGGCGACGGCTGCGACCAGCGCGGAGAAGTCGTTGACCGTGGGCTGGTCCGGCAGGACCTCTTCGTGTCGCTGCAGCAGCCAGGGCACGTCGATATGGATGACAGGTGCCATCGGTCAGGCGGCCCGTCCCTCGCCCTTTGCGGACGGTTCGTCGTCGGGGAAGGCGGCCGCGAACTCGTCGGCGTGCGACGCGAAGAACCGACGGAACGCCTCGGCGCCCTCCTGAAGTGCCCGGTGCCGGGCTATGTCGGCCGCCGCGGCCTCGCGCACGAGCGCCTTCATCGACGTACCGCGTTCCTTGGCGATCTGCCGCAGGTCCTCGAGCTCGCGGTCGCTGAACTCCACATTGAGAGCTGGCATGGCTTCACGGTACCGCTCGGGTACTCAAGCGTAAATACGTGCAGGTCAAGTGTGATGCAGGCCGGTACCGGGCGACCATGGACCGCCGTGCCCTGCACGCTGTCGCACTCAGGAAGTCCAGAGACGTGGGTCACATTTCACCCCCTGGATGTCACATTCCGGCCCCCGCCGGACCTCGCAGTAGTGAGCGCGCACTGGGAGGCCTCCGCATGTCCGACACCCCCGTACCCGTCACCGACGACGCGACCGGCGTCTTCGTCGAGCACCGAGAGCTGATGTTCGGTGTCGTCTACAACATCCTCGGCAGCGTCGCCGACACCGAGGACGTCCTTCAGGAGACCTGGCTGTCCTGGACGGCGCGGGCCGGGGGCGCGCCGCTCGACGGGGTCGACAACCCTAGGGCGTATCTCGTCCGGATCGCCGTCAACCACGCCCTGACGCGGCGGGCCGCGATCAGCCGCCGCCGGGAGACCTACGTCGGCCCGTGGCTGCCCGAGCCGCTGGTCGCGGTCGACGAGGGCGACGGCGCCGAGGACCCCGCCCTGCGCACCGAGTCCGTGTCGCTGGCGCTGCTGGTCGTCCTGGAGTCGCTGTCGCCGCTGGAGCGCGCGGTGTTCGTGCTGCACGAGGTGTTCGGGTACCCGCACACCGAGATCGCGGAGATCATCGACCGCAGCCCGGCGGCCGTACGGCAGCTCGCGCATCGCGCGCGGGGGCATGTGCACGCGCGGCGGCCGCTGTACGAGGCGCATCCGCGGGTGCGCCGGGAGGCGACCGAGCGGTTCGTGCGGGCCGCGGTGGGCGGGGACATCGCCGAGCTCATGGAGGTCCTCGCGCCGGACGTCACCGTGTGGACGGACGCCGGCGGCAAGCGCAAGCCGGCGGCGCTGCGACCCGTGCACGGCCGGGACAAGGCGCTGAGGTTCTTCGGCGGGTACGGGAGGAAGGGCGGTGCGGGTGCGGGCCACCTGGAGCTGCGCTACCGGCGGGTGAACGGCGACGACGCGGTGGTGCTGTTCCAGGGCGGGGAGCCGTACGCCGTGCTGGTCCTGGATCTCACACCGGACGGCGACCGGGTGTGCGGCGTCTACGTCGTGAGCAACCCGGACAAGCTGACGCATGTGCCCCGGGAGGAGGCGTGAGCGCCCGGGAGCTGCCGGCCGGCCGAGGGGAGCGGGTCGCGGACTGGTTCGACGGGCGGCTCGGCATCCACTCCCTCGGCCGGAAGTACCTGCGCAAGGTCTTCCCGGACCACTGGTCGTTCCTGCTCGGCGAGATCTGCCTGTACAGCTTCGTCGTGCTGATCCTGACCGGTGTGTACCTCACCTTCTTCTTCCATCCCTCGATGAACGAGGTGACGTACCACGGCAGTTACCTCCCCCTCAACGGCGTCCGCATGTCCGAGGCGTACGCCTCCACGCTGGACATCAGCTTCGACGTGCGCGGCGGGCTGCTGATCCGGCAGCTGCACCACTGGGCGGCGCTGGTCTTCGTCGCCGGGATGCTCACGCACATGATGCGGCACTTCTTCACCGGGTCGTTCCGCAGGCCGCGGGAGGTCAACTGGCTGTTCGGCTGGTCCCTGCTGTTCCTCGGTCTGTTCGAGGGCCTCTTCGGCTACTCGCTGCCGGACGACCTGCTGTCGGGGACGGGCCTGAGGTTCGTGAACGGCGCGCTGCTGTCGGTGCCGATCGTCGGGACGTATCTGTCGATGTTCCTGTTCGGCGGGGAGTTCCCCGGCCATGACATCGTGGCCCGCTTCTACTCCCTGCACGTCCTGGTGATCCCCGGCATCATGGCGGCGCTGGTCGTCGCGCACCTCCTGCTGGTCGTGTACCACAAGCACACCCAGTTCGCGGGCCCCGGACGCACCGAACGCAACGTCGTCGGCGCCCCGTTCCTGCCGGTCTACCTGGCGAAGGCGGGCGGCTTCTTCTTCCTGGTCTTCGGCGCGCTCACGTTCATGGCGGCGGTCGCCTCGATCAACCCGGTCTGGTCCTACGGTCCCTACCGCGCCGACCAGGTCTCCACCGGCGCCCAGCCCGACTGGTACCTGGGCTTCGCGGAGGGGCTGGTCCGGGTCATGCCGGGCTGGGAGATCACCCTGTGGGGCCACACGCTCGTCCTCGGGGTGCTGATCCCGATCGTGGTCTTCCCGCTGCTGCTCGTGTTCATCGGCGTGTACCCGTTCCTCGAGGCCCGGATCACGGGCGACAACCGCGAGCACCATCTCCTCGACCGGCCCCGCAACCGCCCGGTCCGCACGGGGATCGGCGCGGCCTGGATCAGCCTGTACCTGATCCTGCTGGCGGGCGGCGGCAACGACATCGTGGCGACCCGGCTCCATCTGTCGATCAACACGGTGACCTGGATCGTCCGGATCGCGGTGTTCCTCGTCCCGGCGGTGGTGTTCGTGGTGACCCGCAGGATCTGTCTCGGCCTCCAGCTCCGCGACCGCGAACTGGTGCTGCACGGTCGTGAGACCGGCGTGATCAAGCGGCTGCCGCACGGTGAGTACGTCGAGGTGCACCAGCCGCTCGATCAGGCGCGGCTCCACACGCTCACCGCGCACGAGCGGCCCGGTGAGCTGGTGGAGCACGCGAGGGTCAGCCTTGATCCGCCACGAAGGACGCCATCCGGGTCAGGGCCGAGTTCCAGTTGATCGTGTGCTCGTTGGTCGACCAGGACTGGATGTCGTCGATGTAGCAGAACTGGCCGACGCAGCCCTGGAGTTTGCTCTGTGCGTAGGGGTCCTGAATGCCGGAGTTCGGCCCGCCCGCGAGTGTGCCGACCGGCGGGTTCGGCTGGCTCGGGTCGAGCTGATGGGCGTACCAACGGGCGTGCTGGTTACGGGAGTTGACCTCGCCGTAGCCGGTCACGTACGAGATGTTCAGCGCGTTGCGCCCGAGAAGGTAGTCCATGCTCTGCAGCGCGCCGTCACGGTACTTCGAGGCACCCGAGATGTCGTACGCGGTGGCGATGACGACGGCGTTGTGCAGGACCTGGTGGTTGGAGCCCCAGTCGTAGAGGTTGCCTTCGGGGGCGTACGGCATCCCGTACGGGTGTGACTTCAGCGTGGTCAGGTAGCGGTCAGCGCCCTTGATCACGGACTGGCGCACCTTGTCACGGCCGGGCAGCCTGCTCGGCACGGTGGCGAGGTCCAGCCTTGCCGCCGCCGCTGTCCTGGCCCAGTCGTAGCCGACGGGGATGAAGACGTCGGCCGTGTGGACCGGGGAGTTCAGGACGTGGTCCGCGAACTCCTTCTCGCCGGTGCTGAGATACAGCTCTGCCGCCGCCCAGTAGAACTCGTCGGTGACGTTGTTGTCGGCGTAGGTGCCGCCACCGATGCCGTCGCTCTCGGAGGCGTACCGGTCGGGGTGCGCGAGCGCCGCGGCCCACGCCGTGCGGGCGGCGCCCAGCGCCTTCGCCGCGAACTGCTTGTCGTACGGCTTGTACAGGCGTGCCGCCTGCGCGGCCGTCGCCGCCAGGTTCAGGGTCGCCGCGGTGGACGGCGGATGCAGTTCGCGCTTCTGCGGGTCGTCGCTCGGCAGCAGCGGCAGGCCCGTCCACTGCTCGTCATGGATCTTGTGATGCGCCATGCCGGCCAGCGGCTGCCCTGCCGGAACCTGCATCTTCAGCAGGAACTCCAGCTCCCAGCGGACCTCGTCGAGGATGTCCGGCACCTTGTTGCCGCTCTCGGGGATGGCGAGTGTGCCGTCGCCGAGCTTCTTCGGCTCCCCGGTGCGGGCGAGGAGTTCGCGTTCGTACGTGCTCAGCAGCTCCCACACGGAGATGCCGCCGTTGACGACGTACTTGCCGTGGTCCCCTGCGTCGTACCAGCCGCCGGTGACGTCGAGCTCGTAGTCGCACACCCCCGGCTGACAGGGCACGGCACCGTCGCCCTGGTTGGGCGCGACGTCGACGTGTCCGGCAGGCCGGGCGTATCCCGGGCGCAGGTCGTCACGGATCGCGATGCCGCTGCGCTGCGTGTAGTAGTACTTCACGGCGTCGAGGCGCAGCTTCTCGTAGGCGGCCGTCCCGATGTCGAACGGACGGCTCGCCTCCCCGTCGGCGACCAGGGTGAGGTCCTTGCCCTGCTTGCGGTAGGCGCCGAAGTCGATGGAGTGGACGTTCTGCGCGGAGGAGGCGTCGGTGCCGCGCGGCACGGTCCAGCCGTGGGCGACCACGGCCCCGGAGGCGCTCTTGAGCTGCCAGGGCAGCTTCCCGGTGGCGTCGGTGACGAGCGTGGCGTTCTTCGGCCCGGCGGGGAGGTAGGCGACCTGGTTCACGCGGACCCGCGGCCCGGTGTCGGGCTCGTACACCTCGGGCGGGACACCGCCCAGCAGCGAGGCGTCGTCCATGCAGAAGCGCCACGCGTCCGCGCTGCCGCCGACCTGGAAGGCGACCTGGCCCTTCGGGGTGTCGACGGGCGAGGTGAAGGTGTACGCGTAGGAGTTCCCGGAGACGCTGAGCTGCGGCGTCACCTCGAAGTAGGTGTCGTACGGCGCCTCCGACAGGCCGACGATCGCCCGCACCACATGCCCCTCGGGCGATCCGCTCGCGGTGAAGGAGAACCGGTAGGACTGCCCCTTCACCAGGGCGATGTCGTTCTGGCCCACTCCGGCGTCCCAGCGGTTGGTGGTGCCGCCGGGCACGTCGGCGCAGAGCTTGCCGTCGGACAGGCCGGCGGTGACGTTGGTGGTCGACCACCAGGGGGCGGTGGTGGTGTCGAAGGTGCCGTTCTTGAGCTGCTCGGTCTCTTCGGCGCCGGCCGGTGCGGCGGGCAGTGCGGTGAGGCCTGCGGCCAGCAGGGCCGTCAGGGTCAGGAGGGTGAGTCTGCGTCGTTTCACGTCTGGGCTCCTCGGGGGAGGGGCGGGTTACGCTCGCGGTGGGAGCGCTCCCAGAGGCGGACGCAGCTATGTTTGTTGGCGACATGACAGTGCGTCAACGGTCCGGACGCGCGGCTTTCCGTCTGCGGCGCCGTCGTGGCTTGTCGCGCCCGCGCGGCGGAGCCGCAAATCGAGCACAGCCCCGCGCCCCTGAAAGAAGGGGCGCGGCTGCGCCCGGCGTCCGGACCAGAACCTGGGTCAGGTGGCCGGTGCCTCCAGCTTGCTGATGCGTATTGCGCCTCGGGGTTCTCCCGGGTGGGCGCTGGTCAGGGTCAGTCGCAGCCCTGAGCCCCGTATCACGTCGAAGGTGATGACGGTCGGCGCGTCCGAGGCGGTGGCCCAGTCGACGGACGCGCCCTTGACCGGCGTGTACCGTCGGCCGTCCCAGACCTCGGCCACGATCGACGAGGGCAGCGTGTGTGTGGCGTCCACGGTGAACGAGACCTCCACCCGGTCGAAGGCTCGTGCCCGCCCGAAGTCCACGGACGCCCAGTCCTCCGCCCTGGCCCCGTCGAAGGCCGGCAGCAGTGCCGTCGCCGCCTTCAGGAAGCCGTTGGACCAGCCCGTGGACGGGTCGCCGTCGAGCATGGCGGCGGGGAGGGTGTCGGGGCGGCCGGAGTAACTGGCGTCGGCGTGGGGGTAGTTGGTCGGCTTCGGGTGGTCCGGCCCAAACTCGGCGGCCGGGGTGAGGGCTGCCGAACGGGCGGGAGTCGTCCGCACGGTCACGCTGCCCGTCCGCAGGCCCTCGGCACGCGCGGTCACCTTCAACGAGCCCGCCTTCGTACCGGACCGTACGATCGCCAGCGCCTTGCCGCAGAAGGCCGTGCGCGTGGTCGCCTGGTAACGCTCGGCACTCTCCTCGCGGCCGTTGTCGAGTCCGGCGAGCGAGCCGCCCGTCACCTCGAAGGCGATCAGGTCCTCGGCGCCGGGCACTACCGTCCCCCGGGCGTCGACGACCTCCGCGGTCACGAAGACCAGTGAACGGCCGTCGGCAGCAAGGGACTTGCGGTCGGCGGTGAGCCGTACGGCCTTCGACGCGCCGGCGGTGCGCAGCACGTCGGTGGCGACCACCTTGCGGCCGCTGCGGGCCACCGCCTTCAACTCGCCCGGCCGGTACGGCACTTTCCAGGTGAGATGGAGTTTGCCCGCGCTGCCGTTCGGGCTGGTGTAGCTGCCGGGGTAGGGGCCGTCGGTGAAGGTCTTGTCGTCGCCGGTCGCCTCGGTGGTCTCCAGGTAGGTCCGGCCGTCTACGGTCTTCTTGGTGTCGAAGGTCCGGGTGCCGAGGGACTTTCCGTTGAGGTACAGCTCGACGGTGTCGACGTTGGAGTACGCCCACACCTCGACCGTGTCGCCCTCCTGGTGGTTCCAGGTCATCGGCAGCAGGTGGACCATCGGTTCGCTGATCCACTGGCTCTGGAACAGGTAGTACAAGTCCTTCGGGAAGCCCGCCGTGTCGACGGCGCCGAAGAAGGACGCCTTGACCGGGAAGACGTCGTACGGCGTGGGCTCGCCGATGTAGTCGATGCCCGACCACAGGAACTGCCCGGCGAACCACTTCCGGTCCCGGTCCTTCTTGTGCCCGTACTCGCCGCTCATGGTCCAGGAGGCGAGGTTGTTGTCGTACGACGAGGTCGCCCGCTTGCCCGGTGTGTGGTTCTCGCCGGTGTTGAGGTGCTCGGGCTCCTGGTACGTCCCGCGCGTCGAGGTCTCCGACGACGACTCGGACTCGAACAGGAACAGGTGCGGGTAGGCCGCGTGCAGCTGGTCGACCGACTTGGCAGTGTTGTAGTTGAGGCCGAGGCCGTCCAGCCTGGCCAGCATCAGGTCCGCGGCGGAGCCCTTGGCGGGCAGGCGGCGGTACTTGTCGGAGCCGATGATCAGCGGGCGGGTGTCGTCGACGGCCCTGATGGCGTCGATGACCCGGTCGGCCATGGCCAGTCCGGCGGTGGAGGTGGAGTCGGGGACCTCGTTGCCGATGGACCACATCAGCACGGCGGGCGAGTTGCGGGCCGCGAGGACCATCTCGGTGGCGTCCTTCTCGCACCACTCGTCGAAGAAGCGGCCGTAGTCGTAGCGGGTCTTGCCGGTCCTCCAGCAGTCGAAGGCCTCCACCAGCATCACGATGCCCAGCTCCTCGCAGACCTGGATCATCTCCTGGGAGGGCGGGTTGTGGGAGGTGCGGAAGGCGTTGACGCCCATCGACCTCATGATGGTCATCTGCCGGCGGATGGCGTCGATGCTGACGGCGGCGCCGAGGGCGCCCAGGTCGTGGTGGAGGTCGACGCCCTTGATCTTGTGGTGCTCGCCGTTGAGGTGGAAACCCTCGTCGGGGTCGAAGCGGAAGGTGCGGAAGCCGAAGCGGGTGCGGTAGGTGTCGGTGACCTTGCCGCCGACGCGCAGTTCGGTCTTCAGGGTGTAGCGGTGGTCCGGGGTGGCGATGTCCCACGACTTCGGCGTGGAGACGGTGAGTTCCTGGGTCGCGGTCGCCTTGTCGGTGACGGGGACCGTGGACGACGTACGGGCGACCGTGCGGCCGTCGGGATCGACGATCCGGGAGACGACCTCGACGTCGGTGCCGCCGGCGGAGGCGTTCACCACCGAGGTCCGGACCCGGACGACACCCCGATCCTCGGTGATCTCCGGTGTCGTGACGTACGTCCCCCAGCGCTCCACGTGCACCGGCTCGGTGACGACGAGACGGGCCTCGCGGTAGATGCCGCTGCCCGAGTACCAGCGGCTGCTGGGGAGACGGTTCTGCACCTTGACCGCGAGGACGTTCTCGGTGGCGCCGTCGGTGTGCACCAGGTCGGTGAGGTCGAAGGCGAAGCCGGTGTAGCCGTAGGGGTGGCGGCCGGCCTCCGCGCCGTTGCAGTAGACGTGGGAGTCCATGTAGACGCCGTCGAACTCCACCGATATCCGCTTGCCCGCGAGGCCGGGCGGCAGGATGAAGGCGAGGCGGTACCAGCCGAGGCCGCCGGGGAAGAAGCCGGTGCCGCTGGTGGTGCCGTGCTCGGTGGTCGGGGCGGACTCGATGCTCCAGTCGTGCGGCACCGCGACCTCGCGCCAGCCGGAGTCGTCGTAGCCGGGCTCGGCGGCATCGGCGTAGGCGCCCGTGGGGTCGGTGATGCCGCCCGGGTTCACCAGGGCGAAGCGCCAGCCGTCGCGCAGCGGGACCGTGCGGCGGCCGGACGCGGCGGCGGACGTACCGGCGAGCTCCGCGGCCTGTGCCGTCGGGGTGATCTGCAGCGCTCCGGCGGCCGGGGCGGCGGCGGAGGCGAGCAGTAACGATCTTCGAGTGACTGTCATGGCGGCTCTCCCTCATCAGGGCCCAGAACTACTCACAACTGATCGTGAACAAACAGATTCTGACGGTGAAGGGCGCGCAGCGGTCAAGAGTGCGCCCTGGAGTTCCCGTACCGAACGGGTCGCCGGGGCGCCGACGCACTAGGCTGGAGCGCGAGTGTCACGCTTGATCACCGTGAGTGTGCGCGTTGGAGTGGCGAGCATGAGCCCGGAGTATCCGTTCGACGAGGCCGCGACGGCCCGGGCGGTCATCGACGACAGCGGCGTGCTCGTGGAGTGGAACGCCGGCGCCGAGCGGCTGCTGGGCCACCGGGCCGCCGAGGTCGTCGGACGCCCGGCCGCCGAGCTGCTGGCCGAGGGCGGCGGACGCGGTGCCCCGGAGGGCGACCGCTGGGACGGCATCCTCACGCTGCGCCGACGCGACGGGGGCACGGTATCCGTGTGGCTCCTCGCCCACCGGCTGAGACCGCCCCAGGGCCCGGGGCCGTATCGCTGGCTCGTGGTCACCCCGCTGGAGGGGGACGAGCCGCGGCTGCCCGACGATCCACTGGACCAGGTCGGGCTCCTCGCCTCGCCGTGCGCCATCGCGATCTACGACGAGCGGCTGCGGCTGCGCAGGATCAACGGCGTCATGGCGGAGGTCCTCCGCCTCTCCGAGGAACATGTGCGAGGGCTGCGGGCGCCCGAACTGACGGGCCGGGCCCAGAGCTACGACATCGAACGGCAGCTCCTTCGCGTGCTCACCACGGGCCGGGGCACCGACGTGCGGACGTATGTGCCGGTCGGCGGGGACAGAACGCACGCCTGGCTGGCCCGGATGGCCCCGATCACCGACGGCAGGGGACGGGTGCGCGGCGTGTCCGTCGCCGCGCACGACTTCACCGAACAGTACGTGGCCCAGGAGCGGCTCCAGCTGGTGAACGAGGCCAGCGTCCGCATCGGCACCACCCTCGATGTCACACGCACCGCCCAGGAGTTGGCGGACATCGTCGTCCCGGCGCTCGCCGACTTCGTCAGCGTCGACCTGCTGGATCCGCTGGAGCACGGCGGCGAGGCGCTCACCGGCCGACTCACCGCCCCGTTCACCCTGCGCCGCACCGCCCACCGGTCCGTCAACGCCGGCAGCCCCGAGGCCGTGGTCAAGCCGGGACACGTGGACGTCTATCCGAGCCCGTCACCGCAGGCGGACGCGCTGCTGGCCGGCCACACCCTCGTCGCCTCGACCTCGACCGACGACCTCGCGCAGTGGCTCTCCTGGGACCCGGCCCGCGCGGAGCGGATCCAGGAGTACGGCATCCACACCACCATGTCGGTGCCCATCCAGGCCCGCGGCACCACCCTCGGCGTCGCCGTGCTCACGCGGTTCAAGAACCCCGAGCCGTTCACTCCCGACGACGTGCTGCTGGCCGAGGAGATCACGGCCCGCGCCGCCGTCTGCATCGACAACGCCCGCCGCTACTCCCGCGAACGCGAGACCGCCCTCGCCCTCCAGCGCAGCCTGCTGCCCCGCACCCTGCCGCGCACCGCCGCGCTCGAAGCGGCCTCGCGCTATCTCCCGGCGGCGCGCTCCGGTGTGGGCGGTGACTGGTTCGACGTGATCCCGCTGTCCGGGCTGCGGGTGGCGATGGTCGTCGGGGACGTCGTCGGACACGGCATCCAGGCCTCGGCCACGATGGGCCGGCTGCGTACCGCCGTGCGCACCCTGGCCGACATCGACCTCGCGCCCGACGAACTGCTCACCCACCTCGACGACCTGGTCGTCCGGCTGTCCGAGGAGGCCGGCACCGACGGCGTCTCCGGCGAGGTCGGCGCCACCTGTCTGTACGCGGTGTACGACCCGGTCTCCCGGCGCTGCACGATGGCCAGGGCCGGCCACCCCGCGCCCGTCATGGTGTCGCCCGGCGACGCGCCCCACGAGATCGAGCTGCCGGCCGGGCCGCCGCTGGGCCTGGGCGGGCTGCCGTTCGAGTCGGCCGAGGTCGAGCTGCGCGAGGGCACGGTGCTCGCGCTCTACACCGACGGACTGATCGAGACCCGTGAGCGTGACGTCGACGCCAGCCACGCGCTGCTGTGCGAGGCGCTGTCGGGGTTCTCCGACTCGCTGGACGAGACGTGTGACCGTGTGCTGCACGCCCTGCTCCCGCCGGGCGGCGCCGCGGACGACGTGGCCCTGCTGCTGGCCCGCACGCTGGGGCTGCCGTCCTCCCGGGTCGCGACCTGGGACATCCCGGCGGACCCGGCGCTCGTCGCACCGATCCGCAAGCAGGTCCTGGAGCAGCTCGGCGTCTGGAACCTGACCGAGGCGTCGTTCACCGCCGAACTGGTGGTGAGCGAGCTGGTCACGAACGCCATCCGCTACGGCATCCACCCCATCCGGCTGCGGCTGATCCATGACGCGTCGACGCTGATCTGCGAGGTGTCCGACACCAGCCACACGGCACCGCATCTGCGCCGCGCCAAGATCTTCGACGAGGGCGGCCGCGGACTGCTCCTGGTCGCCCAGCTGACGGAGCGCTGGGGCAGCCGGCACACGGCGGACGGCAAGACGATCTGGGCCGAGATCGGACTCCTCGACGAGCAGTGAGTACGACGAGTGCGTACTCCGCGGGAAAACGGGGATTCGTCACAGACATGGGACGTGCACGGACATTCCACGCCTTACACCGGGCGACTCCCCTCGTGACCGCCGTCGCGCTGGCGGGCCTGCTGACCGCGTGCGCGGACGGCGCCGACTCCACGGGCGCCGCACGGACACCGGCCGCCACGGACAGCCGTACGACCGGACCGGCCGCGACCGACACCGGGAGCCCGGCCACCGAGCCGGGCACGCCCGGCCCCGGCACCCCCGACACCGAGAGCCCGGTGACGCAGTCGGGGGCCGCCGCGCCACGCTGTCACACCTCCGAACTGCGCGCGTCGATCGGGCGCCCGAGCCCCGGGGCCGGACAGCGGAACTTCCCAATCGTGCTGACCAACACGGCCGACCGCACCTGCACGGTCCGCGGCTACCCGGGCGCCGCCTTCGTCGACGCCTCCGGCAGGCAACTCGGACCGGACCCGAAGCGCTCCCCCGACACACCCACGACCGTCACGCTGGCCCCGGGCCGCAGCGCCTGGGCCGGGCTGTCCTTCGCCAGTCCCGAGATCAGCGGGGCCCGTACGGCCCTGCCTGCGGCGCTGCTCGTGACGCCGCCCGACGAGCGGGATCCGCTGAAGGTCACGTGGACAGCCGGTGAGGTGCCGGTGGCGGGGAACGAGTCGTCGGTGCGTCTGACGGTGGTCCAGCCCGGCACCGGCGGCTGAACCGGCCGGTCAGCGCCGGCCGCCACCGCCGTATCCGCCGCCATAGCCCCCGTACCCGCCACCGGACCAGCCGTTCTGGCCGCCCCAGGAGCAGGAGTAGGGGTTGGAGTAGCACGAGCCGTCGGCCGGGGACGGGCTCGTGGTCGTGGGCTGCGATGCCGACGGGGTCGCGGACGGTGTCGGAGTGGGCGTGGGGGTCTTCGACGGCTGGGGGG
>NZ_JAKEIP010000240.1 GCF_021474425.1 Streptomyces muensis
CCCCGCCCCCCGCCCCCCGCGCCCCCCCCCCCCCGCCCCCCCGCCCCGCCCCCCCCCGCCGCCCCCCCCCCCCCCCCCCCCCCCCCCCCCGCCCACCCCCCACCCCCCCCCCCCCCCCCCCCGCCGGGGGGGGGCGGGGGGGCCGGGGGCGTCGGCCGCAGGGGCGGTCAGGGGGTTCTCGACGGTGATCTCCAGGTGCTCGTCGGCGACCTCGATCCGCAGGGCCACGCTCGTCCGGTCACCGGCGTGCTTGAGGGCGTTGCTCAACCCCTCCTGCACGATGCGGTAGGCCTCGCGGGACAGGACGGGCGGCAGGGCCCCGGGGTCGGCGTCGATCCTCGCCGTCACCCGCAGTCCGGCCGCGCGGGTGCGGCGCAGCAGGCCGGCGAGGTCGGCGGCGAGGGTGGGCGCGGGCGCCGTACCGGGAGCGTCGCCGTCCCGCAGCACGCCCAGGACGGCGTCGAGTTCACCGACCGTACGCCGGGTCGTGTCCTCGATCGCGGCGAGCGCCTCGCGGACGAACTCCGGGTCGCTGTCGAGGACTCTGCGGGCCGCGCTCGCCTGGAGCGTGACGGCGCTCAGGGCGTGGCCGACGGAGTCGTGCAGCTCGCGCGCGAGCCGGTTGCGCACCGCGAGGTCGGCGGCGCGCGCCTCGGCCGCCGCGAGCCGGTCCTCGGGCGTCGGGCCGAGCAACGCGGGCGCCCAGCGGGCGAGCAGCGCCCCGGCGACGGCCGCGCAGCCGGCGAGCGCGACCAGCGTCGCCACCCCCGCGACCGGCGCACACGCCCACACCCAGGGCCGGTCCAGGGGCTCAGGCAGTTCGACGGCCTCGGCCCCAGCCACCCAGACGATCAGCGGCAGCGCGGTGAGGAAGCCCGCGAACGGCGGCACCGCCAGCGACATCCCCGAGATGATCCCGCCGAACCCCAGATGCAGAGTGAACCAGGCCGCCGCCCGCCCTTTCGCCGCCCGCGTCCGGGCGGGACCGTGGGCGAGCAGCCCCGCGTCGACCCCGCACAGCGACCGCACCGCACCCGCCTCCAACGACCGGGTCAGCGGGAACAGGGCGGCGGTGAGCGCGGCCAAGGGCAACCCGACGGCGAACGAGAGCAGTTGCAGGGTCAGATCATTGAACACGTACCGGGAGTCGGTGGCGGGACCGACGACGAGCTGGCCGACGAAGACGTACGGCATGGCGAGCGCGCCGCCGAGGATCAGATGGATCCAGCGCCGCCGCGCCCGCCGCCCGAACAGGAACCGGCCGTACTCGCCGAACCGGCCGGCCCCGCTGAACCCGCTCACGCCGTACGACGTTTCCGGCTCGCGTCGCGCTCCGCGAGGAAGTGGACGCCGAGGCAGGCGACGAGGATGCCGACGATCATCTGGCCAGCGTAGGTGAGGTTCAGCAGCGGTGTCGGGCCGTCGGCGACGTCGGTGAGCGGGGCCAGCGACAGCCAGGCCGCCCAGCAGAACGTGGCGGCCGAGCCGACCCAGACCAGACCCAGCGGCACCAGGACGGGCAGCGCGCGGCCACGCCGGAACGCCAGGAGGAGACCGCCGCCGACGGCCATGGCGAGGAACACCACGGACAGGGCCTCCATGACGTGGAAGCCACTGGTGCGGCCGGTGACTTGACTCTCGTCGAGTCCCACCGTGCCACCGCACGCCCACAGCAGATGGGTCAGCAGCGGCGGCAGCGCACAGCCGGCCGCCGCGACGGCGACGGCACGCTGGGCCGCCCCGATCAGACCGACCGGAAGCTCCCAGACCCGCCCTGCCCACAACCGGCCCCAGCGGTCGCGGGCGTACAGCACGAACAGGGCGCCCAGGGTGAGTCCCTGCACGATGAACCCGGTGTAGACGACCCCGAAGACCCAGGCGTCGAGGAAGGGTTCACCGTCGGCAGCGGTGGTGTTCGTGGAGCCGCCGAGCACGTCGACCAGCACCTGGAGCGGAAACCCGGCCATGATCGGCGCGAGCAGCCCGGTGGCCACCCACGCGGGGAGGCCGAGCAGCCACGCGGGCGCGCGCAGCCCCCACGGCCGGGTCAGCACCAGCGCCAGCACGATGACGGACGCGTCCATGAGCACGGTGACGCCGTTGGCCACGGCCATGGTCGCCCGGTGCTCCAGCAGGGAGCTGCCGTCCGGGATGCCGACCCGACTCCCCGCGATCCAGGCGGCCTTGAGCGAGAGATACGGCACGCAGGAGACGACGGCGACGGCCCGCAGGGCGCGACGGGACCTGCCGAGGCCGACGGTGTGGTCGGTCTCCGGGGCGTGGGCGAGTGTCTGCGTCATACGGCCACGCTCCCGCGAGCGCGCCGGTCGGCACCTCCTGCACGACGATGATCCGTCTCCGCCGTACGGGGGAGAGGCCCTCACCCCTCCAGATGCAGCACGACCTCGTCGATCTCCTCGCCCCGCGCGTTCGCGAAGCCCCTGGCCTGCGCGGTCACCCGGAACCCGCACTTGTGCAGCACCCGCAGCGAGCCCTCGTTGTCCGCCGCCGCACGCGCGTACAGCGGGCGTTCGGGGACCTCGACGAGCAGCCCGCGCAGGGCGGCCGTCGCGATGCCGCGCCCCCAGTACGCGCGGTCCACCCAGTACGTCACCTCACGCTCGCCCGGCTCCCCGTACACGGCCGCGCTGCCCACCACGTCGCCGTCGGCCAGGATCGTGCGCAGGACGTCCGCCGATGCCCGGATCCGCTTCCAGTGCTCGTCGAAGGCGTCCCGGTCGGCCGGGTCCTTGGGCGTGAAGGCCGCCATGCGCAGGGCCTCCGGGTCGTTCCACTGCCGGTAGAAGACCGGCAGATCGCTGTCGTGCACCTCGCGCAGTTCCACATCCATGGAGGAAGAGCCTAGGGAGTTCAGAGCCTCCGGGTCGCCAGTGTCAGCCGGTCGCGCGCGTCGAACAGCGCGTCCTTCACCATCTGCTCGTGGGCCGGGGTCAGCCGGGCCACCGGGACCGAGCAGCTGATCGCGTCGCGGGCCGGGGTGCGGTACGGGATCGCGACGCCGAAGCAGCGCAGCCCCAGCGTGTTCTCCTCGCGGTCCACGGCGAAGCCCTGCTCGCGGACCTGGTGGAGCTCCTCGATCAGCTTCTCGCGGTCGGTGATCGTGTTCTCGGTCAGCGCGGGCAGCGTCTCCGGGAGCATCTTGCGGACCTGTTCGTCCGAGTAGGTGCTCAACAGCGCCTTGCCGAGGGAGGTGGAGTGCGCCGGGAGGCGGCGGCCGACCCGGGTGAAGGGCCGCAGGTAGTGCTGGGACTGGCGGGTGGCCAGGTAGACGACGTTCGTGCCGTCGAGCCGGGCCAGGTGGATGGTCTCCGTGGTGTCGTCCGACAGGCGGTCCAGGGTCGGGCGGGCCGCCGCGACCACCTCGTCGCCGTCGATGTAGGAGGTGCCGACCAGCAGCGCCCGGACGCCGATGCCGTACCGCGTGCCCGTCGCGTCCGTCTCCACCCAGCCCAGCTCGACGAGCGTGCGCAGCAACATGTAGAGACTGGACTTGGGGTATCCGACGGCCTCCTGGACCGACGCGAGGGAGTGCATGCCGGGGCGTCCGGCGAAGTATTCCAGCAGTTCAACCGTCCGTACCGCGGACTTGACCTGCGCCCCGCCGCCCGTCTCGCCAGCCGACATCGCCCTTGACCCCTTCGTTGGCCGGGAAATAGTCTCCACAGCATATTCATCATCAGAGACAGCGTTCAGTATATCGAACGACCCTGGTGGATGACCCCGTACTGCGGCAATACATGTGTGGAGGGACCCGCGGTGGCAGCAGCACCAGTCTGGAGTGTCGACCCCCGAACCGGGAAGCAGCGTGAACAGGTTGCGGTGGAGGCCACAGCCCAGGAGGTGGACGCCGCCGTCCGCGCCGCGCACGACGCGCGCGGCGCCCTCGCCGACCGCACGGTCCGCGCGGCCTTCCTGCGCACCGCCGCCGACAAGCTCCAGGCGGCCAAGGACCAGCTCGTCGAGGCCGCCGACGCCGAGACCGCGCTCGGCCCGGTCCGCCTCACCGGCGAACTCGCCCGCACCTGCTACCAGCTGCGGGCCTTCGCCGACATCGTCGACGAGGGCGCCTTCCTCGACGTGGTCATCAACCACCCCGACGACACCGCGACCCCGCCGATCCCGGACCTGCGCCGCTACAAGGTGTCCCTCGGTGTCGTCGCCGTCTACTCGGCGTCCAACTTCCCCTTCGCCTTCTCCGTCGCCGGCGGCGACACCGCGAGCGCGCTCGGCGCGGGCTGCCCGGTCGTCGTCAAGGCCCACCCCGACCACCCGGCCCTGTCCGAGCTGGTCGCGGCCGTCCTGCGCCGGGCCGCCGCCGAGCACGGCATCCCCGAGGGCGTCATCGGCCTCGTCCACGGCTTCGAGGCCGGCATCGAGCTGATCAAGCACCCGCTGGTCACCGCGGCCGGCTTCACCGGCTCGATCCGGGGCGGCCGCGCCCTCTTCGACGCGGCGGCCGCACGGCCGGTGCCGATCCCGTTCCACGGCGAGCTGGGCTCCCTGAACCCGGTCGTGATCACCGAGGCCGCCGCCGCCGAGCGCGCCGAGGCGATCGGCGCCGGGCTGGCCGGGTCCATGACGCTGGGCGTCGGCCAGTTCTGCGTGAAGCCGGGCCTGGTGCTGGTGCCGTCCGGCGCCGCGGGCGACGGCCTGGTCAAGTCGCTCACGGACGCCGTCAGCGACACCGACTCCGGTGTCCTCCTCGACCACCGCATGCGGGACAACTTCATCGCCGGGGTCGCCGAGCGTGCCGAGCTGCCCGACGTGGAGACCCCGGTGACGCCGGGCGCCGGCGGCGAGCACACCGTCAGCGCCGGCTTCCTGACGGTCGCCGCCGAGAAGCTGGCCAGCGAGGGCGCCTACGACCTGCTGCTGGAGGAGTGCTTCGGTCCGGTGACCGTCGTGGTCCGCTACGACGACGACGCGCAGGCCCAGGCCGTGCTGTCCCGGCTGCCCGGCAACCTCACGGCGACGGTCCATCTGTCGGCCGAGGAGGCGGCGGGCGAGGGGCGTGGCGCGCGGATCCTCGCGGAGCTGACGCCGCTGGCCGGGCGCGTGCTGGTGAACGGCTGGCCGACGGGGGTCGCCGTCGCGGCGGCGCAGCATCACGGTGGGCCTTACCCGGCGACGACCTCGACGTCCACGTCGGTGGGCGGTACGGCGATCGAGCGGTGGATGCGGCCGGTCGCGTATCAGGGGGCGCCTGAGGCGCTGCTGCCGCCGGAGCTGCGGGACGAGAATCCGCTGGGGCTGCCGCGGCGGTTCAACGGGCGTCTCGAGCGGTAGAGACTGCGGGATTCGCCGAAGGGGTGCGGGTTCGCTGCGGGGTGCCGGTTGTCTGTGGCTGGTCGCGCAGTTCCCCGCGCCCCTTAGGGCGTTGCCGATCCCGGCGCTCCAAAGGCACGCCGCTCGTTCGACTGAGAGACTATGGCGATGGACGTGGAACTTCCCGAACTGCCTTTTCCCCTCCGCACATACGGCCCCGACGGTCACTGGGCCTACGAGGACGGCATCCTCTCCGGATGGGCCGGTCCCCGGCAGGACCGGTTCGTGCCGCCCACCGGGGAGGGGCTCGACCCTGCCTCGGACGCGCCGCGACTGCTGGGTGCGCCCGAGGGGGACTTCCAGCTGATCGCCCGCGTCACCGTGGGGTTCGCGGCCGCCTTCGACGCCGGGGTGCTCTACGTCCATGTCGGGGAGCGGGCCTGGGCCAAGCTGTGTCTGGAGTACTCCCCGGACGTGCCCACCGTCTGCACGGTGGTCACCCGGGGGCACTCCGACGACGCCAACTCCTTCACCGTGGAGGGGAGTTCGGTCTGGCTGCGGGTGAGCCGCACCGGGCGGGCCTTCGCCTTCCACGCCTCCCGCGACGGTGAGCACTGGACCTTCGTCCGGCTCTTCACCCTGGGGGAGGAGAAGGAGACCGACGCCGCGCTCGTCGGCTTCATGACCCAGTCGCCGATGGGCGAGGGGTGCGTCGTGACGTACGACCACCTGGAGTTCAGGCCCGACTGGCCGAAGGACCTGCGAGACGGAAGCTGAGCGAGCCGCGGTCGGAACCGCGGGCGCCCGGAGGCACGTCCTCCGTTGCATGATCAGTGACCGGATGACCGCGAACCGTGTGATTCGCACCGTCGTGCCCGCCGAGGTCGAGGACGTCGTCGCGCTGCACGCCCGCGCCCGGGCGACGTACTACCCCGACGGGATCCCGCAGGACGGCACCGACTGGCACGCCGCCTGGCGGAACGCCGTCGCGCGGCCGGACGGGCATGTGCTGTGCGTCGTCGAGGAGGGACGGATCATCGGGCTGGCCTCCTTCCGCACTCCGGAGGGCGCCCCCGGTGACACGGTGAAGTTGTTCCAGTTCCACGTCGACCCCGACCACTGGCGCGGCGGTGTCGGTACGGCCCTGCACGCGGCCTGCGTCGAGGAGTGGCGGGCCGACGGCAAGCGGACGGCCGTGCTGGACGTGCATGTCGACAACCGGCGCGCCCAGGGCTTCTACGCCCGTCAGGGCTGGGTCCCGGACCCGGAGAACCCGCCCGCCGAGGGCGACCACCACCTCTTTCTGCGCTTCTCCGTCACCGGGGAATGAAGTCGGCTGATTGAAGGTTCACGCACTAAGCGGAGGGAGTCTCCGAACCGTACGACTGGAGAGAGCCACAGACATGCGCGTCGAGATCTGGAGCGACATCGCCTGCCCCTGGTGCTACGTGGGCAAGGCCCGCTTCGAGAAGGCGCTCGACGCCTTCCCGCACCGCGACCAGGTCGAGGTGGTGCACCGCTCCTTCGAGCTGGACCCCGGACGCGCCAAGGGCGACATCCAGCCCGTCATCACCATGCTCACCAAGAAGTACGGCATGAGCGCGGCGCAGGCCCAGGCCGGTGAGGAGAACCTCGGCGCGCAGGCCGCAGCGGAGGGCCTCGACTACCGCACCGAGGGCCGCGACCACGGCAACACCTTCGACATGCACCGGCTGCTGCACCTGGCCAAGGAGCAGGGCCGGCAGGACGCGCTGATCCAGGCCTTCTACCGGGCGAACTTCGCCGAGGAGCGGTCCGTGTTCGCCGAGGGCGACGAGCGGCTCGTGGAGCTGGCCGTCGCCGCCGGACTTGACGCCGACGACGTCCGCAAGGTCCTCGCCGACCCGGACGCCTACGCCGACGACGTCCGCGCCGACGAACGCGAGGCCGCCGAGCTCGGTGCCAACGGTGTGCCGTTCTTCGTGCTCGACCGCAGGTTCGGCGTCTCCGGCGCGCAGCCCGCCGAGGTCTTCACCCAGGCGCTGACGCAGGCGTGGGGCGACCGGTCGCCGCTTCAGATCGTCGACCAGGGTGACGCGGACGCGTGCGGGCCCGACGGGTGCGCGGTGCCGCAGCGCTGAGTCGCTGAGCGAACCCGCAGGTCGGGGCGGATCTATAAGCGTTGCTTAGCTGAACCACGTAAAGAATCGCAATGGACCGATAGGTGTTCAGGGCTCAGAGTGGAGCCATGGAGACCTTCGAGAGCCTGGTCCGTGCCGAGTTCACCCCGAAGAACGTCTATCTCAACACCGCGAGCAACGGCCTGCTGCCGGCCCGCACCGTCGCCGCCCTGGACCGGGCCGTGCGGATGCGGGCCGAGGGCACGCCGCTCGGCCCCCTGTACGAGGACGTGGAGGCCGTGCGCGCCTCCTTCGCCCGGCTGGCCGGCGTGCCCGTCGAACGGGTCGCGACCGGGGCCTCGGTCGCCGAGTACGGCGGGCTGATCGCCGCCTCGCTACCGGCCGGCGCCGAAGTCCTCACCGCCGAGGCCGACTTCGCCTCCCTCGTGAACCCCTTCCACATGCGCGGCGACCTCAAGGTGCGCGCCGTCCCGCTGGAGCGCCTCGCCGAGTCCGTCCGCCAGGGCACCACCCTCGTCGCGGTCAGCGCCGCGCAGTCCGCGGACGGCCGGATCGCCGACCTGCCCGCCGTGCGCGCGGCGGCCGAGGCGCACGGGGCCCGCACCTACGTCGACGCCTCCCAGTCGGTCGGCTGGCTGCCGCTGGAGGCCGGTGAGCACGACTTCGTCGCCGCCGTCGGCTTCAAGTGGCTGCTGGGTCCGCACGGGGCCGCGTTCTGCGTCGTCCCCGAGGACTTCGGCGGACTGACCCCGCTGCTCGCCGGCTGGGTCGCCGGGGAGGCCCCCTGGGACAGCTGCTACGGCCCCGTCCAGGAACTCGCCCACTCCGCACGGCGCTTCGACATCAGCCCCAGCCTCTTCAGCCACGCCGGGCTGCGCGCCTCCCTGGAGCTCATCGAGGAACTCGGCGTCCCCGCCATCCAGGCCCACGACCTCGCCCTCGCCGACCGCTTCCGCGAGGGCCTCACCGCCCTCGGCCACGACCCGCTCCCCGCACCCGGCTCGGCGATCGTCTCCGTCCCCGGCCTCGGCCACCGCCAGCCCGACCTGAGCGCCGCCGGCATCGAGGTCTCCAACCGCGCAGGCAACCTGCGCGCGGCCTTCCACCTCTACAACACACCGACCGACGTCGACCGCCTGCTGGCCGTCCTGTCCTCCTGAGGAACCACTGGCGGCGCGCCCCCTGGGGCGGCGCAGCCGCCGAAGGGGCGCGGGGCTGTATCGATATGCGGCTCCGCCGCGCGGGCGCGAGCAGCCACAACGCAGCGGCACTCGCCACACAACCCGCGCCCCCCGAGCTGTCGGGCGGCCTGGGCGGCGCAGCCGCCGAAGGGGCGCGGGGAACGGCGCGAGCAGCCACAACACAGCGGCACCCGCCACACAACCCGCGCCCCCCGAGCTCCAAGGCGCCCGGCCCAGCCAGCGCAGCGTCACCTCACCGGCGTGAAGTCCCGCGCGCCGATGAACTCCGGACGCCGTACCGGAGCCGCGAACGGCTCCACGGCCGCGTTCTCCACGCTGTTGAACACGATGAACACGTTGCTGCGCGGGAACGGCGTGATGTTGTCGCCGGAGCCGTGCATGCAGTTGCAGTCGAACCAGGTCGCCGAACCGGCCTTGCCCGTGAAGAGCTTGATGCCGTACTCGGAGGCCATCTTGGTCAGCGCCTCGTCCGAGGGCGTGCCCGCGTCCTGCATCTGGAGGGACTTCTTGTAGTTGTCCTTCGGCGTGGCCCCCGCACACCCGAGGAAGGTCCGGTGCGAGCCGGGCATGATCATCAGCCCGCCGTTGGTGTCGTAGTTCTCGGTCAGCGCGATCGAGACGGACACCGTCCGCATGTTGGGCAGACCGTCCTCGGCGTGCCAGGTCTCGAAGTCCGAGTGCCAGTAGAAGCCGCTCGCCCCGAAGCCCGGCTTGACGTTGATCCGCGACTGGTGGACGTACACGTCCGAACCGAGGATCTGCCGTGCCCGGCCCACGACCCGCTCGTCACGCACCAGGTTCGCGAACACCTCGCTGATCCGGTGCACCTCGAAGACGGACCGGATCTCCTTGGACTTCGGCTCGATGATCGACCGCTCGTCCATCCGGATTGCCGGGTCCGTGACCAGCCGCTCCAGCTCCTGCGCGTAGACCGCGACCTCGTCCTCGGTGATGAGCTGGTCGATGGCGAGGAAGCCGTCGCGCTCGAAGGACTGCAGGCCGGTGGTCGAGATCGGGCCCGGCGTGTCGGGGGAGCCCCACACGACGGGGTCCTGGCGCGGGGTCGACACCTCGGTGGCGCCGCGGCTGGGGTACAGGTCAGTCATCGTCGTCACGATGTCTCACACCTCCTCGGGCTCGGTGAGCAGCGGGTAGACGCCGTTCACGTCGTGGTCCTCCCGGCCGGTCACCGGCGGGTTGAAGACACAGATGCAGCGGAAGTCCTCCTTCACCCGCAGCGTGTGCCTCTCGTGGCCGTCCAGGAGGTACATGGTCCCGGGCGTGATCAGGTGCGTCCGCCCGGTCTCGTGGTCGGTCAGCTCGGCCTCGCCCTCGACGCAGACGACGGCCTCGATGTGGTTCGCGTACCACATCGACGTCTCCGTACCCGCGTACAGGATCGTCTCGTGGAGCGAGAAGCCGACCCGCTCCTTGGCGAGGACGATGCGTTTGCTCTCCCAGGTGCCCGACGCCGACTTCACATGGCGGTCGGTTCCTTCGATGTCCTTGAACGAACGGACGATCACGGTGCTGCGATGCCTCCTAGGTGGTGTTTCAGATGGTTTCCCGGACGGAGCGGGCGAGGACGCTCAGTCCCTCGTCCAGCTCCTCCGGGGTGATCGTGAGTGCCGGAAGCAGCTTCACGACCTCGCTCTCGGGGCCCGACGTCTCGATGAGCAGCCCGAGTTCGAAAGCTCGGTGGGCGACCCGTCCGGCGCGCTCCTTGTCGTGGAACTCCAGGCCCCACACGAGCCCGCGCCCGCGGTACTCCTTGACGTCGGCCAGGTTCTCCTCGGTGATGGAGATCAGCGCCTGCTCGATCTGCTCACCGCGTTTGCGGGTCTGCTTCTCCATCGCGGATCCGTCCGCCCAGTACGCCTCCAGGGCGGCGGTGGCGGTGACGAAGGCGGGGTTGTTGCCGCGGAAGGTGCCGTTGTGCTCGCCCGGCTCCCAGATGTCCAGCTCGGGCTTGAACAGGCACAGGGACATGGGCAGTCCGTACCCGCTGATCGACTTCGACACGGTGACGATGTCGGGGGTGATGCCGGCCTCCTCGAACGAGAAGAAGGCACCGGTACGTCCGCACCCCATCTGGATGTCGTCGACGATGAGCAGCATGTCCTGCCGCTCGCACAGCTCGGCGAGCGCGCGCAGCCACTCCGGGCGGGCGACGTTGATGCCACCCTCGCCCTGCACGGTCTCCACGATCACGGCGGCGGGCTTGTTGAGGCCCGAGCCCTGGTCCTCCAGCAGCCGCTCGAACCACAGGAAGTCCTCGACCGTGCCGTCGAAGTAGTTGTCGAACGGCATGGGCGTGCCGTGCACCAGCGGAATGCCCGCGCCGGCCCGCTTGAAGGCGTTGCCCGTGACGGCGAGCGAGCCCAGGGACATCCCGTGGAACGCGTTGGTGAAGGACACGATGGCCTCGCGCCCCTTGACCTTCCGGGCCAGCTTCAGCGCCGACTCGACGGCGTTGGTCCCGGTCGGGCCCGGGAACATGACCTTGTACGGCAGGTCACGCGGCCGCAGCACCAGGTCCTGGAAGGTCTGGAGGAAGGCCCGCTTGGCGCTCGTGGACATGTCGAGCCCGTGCGTGACGCCGTCCCGCTCCAGGTAGTCGATCAACGCCCGTTTCAGGACGGGGTTGTTGTGGCCGTAGTTCAGCGAGCCGGCGCCGGCGAAGAAGTCCAGGTACTCGTGGCCGTCCTCGTCGTACATACGGCTGCCCCGAGCACGGTCGAAGACGGTGGGCCAGCCGCGGCAGTAGCTGCGCACCTCGGACTCCAGGGTCTCGAAGACGCTGAGGTCGGGCTGGGTGATGGTCACGACGAATCGCTCCTCGTTTGCGTGGGGGAGTGCGTGCTGGTCGTCAGCAGGTGGTTCAGAAGGAGAGGGGACCGATGCGGTACAGGACCTCGGGGTCGTGCGGCCCGTCGGGGAACAGGCTGGTGGCGAACAGCACCTCGCGCTCCAGAGCGGCACCGTGCCGCGCGGCGAAGGCCTCGAACAGGCGCTCGGAGGCGATGTTGCCGGGTGTGATGGTGGTCTCGACGTTCCTGATGCCGTACTCGCCACCGACGCGTGCGGCGAGCCCGTCGAGCAGCGCGGCGGCGATGCCGCGTCCGCGATAGGCGTCGTCCACGGCCACCTGCCAGACGAGCAGGGTCCGCGGTCGCTCCGGCCGTATGTATCCGGTGACGAAGCCGACCGGCTCCCCGCGCTCGTCGCGGGCGACGGCCGACGTGCCGGCGAAGTCGCGGCACCACAGCAGATAGCTGTACGACGAGTTGAGGTCGAGGGCCTTGGAGTCTCTGGCAATGCGCCACAGCGCGGCCCCGTCGGCCACCGCCGGACGGTCGATTTGCAGGTCTGCTTGTGCGGCAGTCATGCGGATTGAATTTACCGAGGGAAATTCGAAATTGCATGGCCGTGTGGGGTTACGTATGAGCGGTGGGTGTGTTATCACGCGGGCGTGAGGGCTGGCGCCTCAGCGGGGTGAAGTGCCCGGCTTCGTCCCTTAAATCCACCACAAAACGGTCAGGATGTGGAACGCGTCACAGGCATGTAACTCTTACGAGACCTGCCCGAATTGGTACGGATGGCGTTCGCGAAATCTTTGCGTTTAAGGCTGGAGAAAGCGGGCAGAAGAAGATGGGAAGCTGCCCTGGAAAGAATTCATGGAATTACGTTGAATTCAGGCTCCGGTTACACCGTCGATGCGTTCTCGCAGAATATCGGCGTGGCCGTTGTGCCGCGCGTACTCCTCGATCATATGAATGAGCACCCACCGCAGACTGACGTCGACCCCTGCCATCGGCCCGTCCTCGATCCGCCCCGCGCTGTCCAGGGACCGTGTGCCGCACACCTGCCGGCCCCGCGCGATCTCCCGCCGCCACACGTCGAGCGCCTCGCCCATCCCGCGTTCGGCGTCGAGGGCGTATCCGCTCTCGTTGTCCGTCCCGTACACCGGCGGTACGTCCAGCCCGCCCGCCACCCGCTGGAACCAGTTCCGCTCGCACTCCGCGAGGTGCTGCACCAGGCCGAGCAGGGTCAGCCCCGACGGCTCGGCCGAGGCGCGCCGCGCCTGCGTGTCGTCCAGGCCCGCGCACTTCATCTCCAACGTGGCGCGGTGAAAGTCCAGCCAGCTCTCCAGCATGGGGCGCTCGGGGCCGGTCATGAGGGGGATGG
>NZ_JAKEIP010000241.1 GCF_021474425.1 Streptomyces muensis
GGATGGGGGCGGGCGCGGCGCGGGGGCTGCCCTTGCGGGTGAACGGGCCGCGCAGGAAGCTGAGTCGGCCGCCGGACGCGTGGACGACCAGGTCCTGTGCGTCGTCGCCGTCGAAGTCGCCGCACACCGGCTGGTCGGGCCAGTCGTTGCCGACGCGGGCGCGGGCCGGGATCGTCAGCTTGACCGCCTTGCCGGTGAGGCCGCTCGGGGAGCCGTAGAGGATCTGCAACGGCACCGGCGGCTGTCCCTGGCCGTCGTAGGGCGGGTCGGTGGAGACGACGAGGTCGGTGAAGCCGTCGCCGTCCAGGTCACAGGTCGCCTCGGCGTCGAAGACGGCCGGGAGCCGGCCCTTGGTCGGGGCCGCCTGCCGGCGCGGGCTGAGCAACTGCCGTGCGCCCGGGGTGAGTCCGCGCTCACCGCCGTAGACGATGCCGATGCCCGCGTCGTCGGCGTGCTCCTGGGCCTTGACCAGGTCGTTGAGGACCAGGTCGCGGTGGCCGTCGCCGTTGAAGTCGACGGGCGTCCTGCTGCCCTTGCCGTGCGGGACGGGGAGTCGGGCGGGGGCGTCGGCCACCTGGACGGGGGTGTGCCGGGTCGACGCGGCGTCGTCGTGCGGCTTGGGGCCGCAGGCGGCGACCGCGAGGGCGAGTCCGAGGGTGCCGGTCAGGGCCGCCGTACACTTCCCGCTTCTTCGCGCGCGCACCGCTCACCTCGTCAGCACCAGGGGCAACAACTGGGTCATGATGCACGTGTTCGAGTGGGGGCGATAGTCCAGTGCGAGCCAGTCCTGCGAGCCACTCCTGCGGGGCTGTCCCATTTGGTTTCAATTGATACCGTATCGAATGAGTGGGTGACGGTACTGTGGCCCCATGACCGCCGACGTCCCGCCCGGAACCGCCGCCCCGCGCGCGACCGACCGCCCGGGTGACCAGTCGCCCTTCGCTCTCGGCCTGCTGCTGCGCCGGGCGCACTGGCGCGCGCAGACCGTGATGACCGAGGCGCTGCGGCCGCTCGGCATCGAGCTGCGGCACTTCTCGGTGCTGATCGTGCTGGTCAACCAGGGACCCACGGTGCAGCGCGACCTCGCCGCGGCGACGGGGACCGACAAGGCGGGGGTCATGCGGGTCGTGGACGACCTGGAGCGCAAGGGGCTGGCCGTCCGCAAGGCCGTGCCGGGGGACCGGCGGGTGCGGGCGGTGGAGATCACGGCGCAGGGCATGGAGCTCTTCGACATGGCTCATGCGGCGGCGGAGCCGCAGGTCGGACGCCTGGTGGCCGGGCTGAGGGCGGGCGAGGCCGAGCAGTTGACGGACCTGCTGACCCGGTTCGCCCATCCCGCGGGGGAGTCCGCCCGTCCCGCGGGGGAAGAGGACGCCGTGTGACCTCCGGGGGTGAGACGTCACACGGCGTCCGGTCCGGGGGTCACGCCGCGAGGCGCTCCGCGAGTTCCTTGGCCTTGACGGCCGCCTCCTCGAAGGCGCGCTTGCGCGAGGCCTCGTAGAGGGGGATCAGCTCCGACATGGCCGGGTTGCGGGGGGCCAGGGTGAGCTCGGGGACGATGAAGTCGAGGTCGAGGCCGAGGGTGCGGTCGAGCACGGCCTCCAGGTAGTTCCGCACGTACTCGAAGCCCTCGCGCGGGGTGCCCGGCGCGTAGGAGCCGCCGCGGCTGGCGACGACGATGGCCGGCGTGCCCTTGGCGGAGGGGTTCTCGCCCGCGGTGCGGCCGAGCAGCAGCACGTTGTCCACCCAGGCCTTGAGGGTCGAGGGGATCGAGAAGTTGTGCATCGGGGCGCCGATCAGGACGGCGTCCGCCTGCTCCAGTTCCTCGATGAGCGCCTCGCGCACGGCGAACGCGGCGGACTGCTCCGGGGTGCGCTCGGCCGGGGCGGCGTAGCCGGCGGACCAGGCGACGGCGGTGATGTGCGGGACGGGGTCGGCGGCGAGATCGCGGTGGATCACCGTGCCGTCGGGGTGCTGCTCCTCCCAGGCCTTGCGGAAGGCGGCCGCGACCGAACGGGACGAGGACGCCTCGCCGGGGAGCACGGACGAGTCGATGTGCAGCAGCGTGGCCATGGCTTTCTCCAGGAGGTGTTTCTACGAGGGTGATGGCTTGTACTCGACCATAGTTAAGCACGAGACAGTATCGAATGATACCGTCGCGAACGCAACGAGCAACGCCGAACGGGAGGCAGACGACCTTGGACGTCTTCGAAGCGGTCACGAGCCGACGGGCCGTACGCGGATTCACCGACCGGCCGGTCCCCAGGGAGGTGCTGGAGCGTGTCCTGTCCACCGCGGCCTGGGCGCCGTCGGCGTCGAACCTCCAGCCGTGGCACGCCTACGTACTGACCGGCGATCCGCTGGCCGCGCTGAAGAAGTGCGCCGGTGAGCGCCTGGCCGCGGGCGAGCCCTGGGACGAGCCGCAGTACCAGCAGTACCCGCCGGACCTGAAGTCCCCCTACCGCGAGCGCCGGTCCGCCTTCGGTGAGCAGCGCTACGGCGCCCTCGGCATCCCGCGCGAGGACGTCGAGGCACGCCAGCGGGCCGCCTCCGCGAACTGGGACTGCTTCGGCGCGCCGGCCGCGCTGTTCTGCTACATCGACCGCGACCTGGGGCCGGCCCAGTGGTCCGACGTCGGCATGTACCTGCAGACGGTCATGCTGCTGCTGCGGGCCGAGGGGCTGCACAGTTGCACACAGATGGCGTGGGCCAAGTACCACCGCTCCGTCGCGGAGATCCTCTCGCCCCCGGACGATCTGATCCTCTTCTGCGGCATGTCGATCGGCTTCGAGGACGTCACGGTGAACGCGCCCCGCACGGGCCGTGCGCCGCTGGAGGAGACGGTCACGTTCGTCGACGACGACTGAGACCGAGGGCCTCGGCAGGTCCGGCAGTTTTATACCTAGCCCGCGGTGGCGCCGCGCACCATGAACACGTCCACCGGGTCCTCCGACTCGACCGTGAACCCGTGCCGCTCGTACAGCCGCCGGGCGGCACTGCCCTGCAGCACGTTCAGGCGGACGAGGGCACCGGCTTGGTCGCACCGCTGGAGCAGCTCGCGCAGTACGGCCGAGCCGATGCCCCGGCCCTGCGCGTGCGGGGCGAGATAGAAGTGCTCCAGCCACCGGGTGTCCCCGTCCGGCCGCAGCGCCACACAGCCGGCGAACGCACCGCCCACCTCGATCACCCAGGTGTGGGCCGCGTCGAACCCGTCCCGCAGCCGCTGCCGCACCCGGTGCTCGTCGTACCGCCCGAGCCGCTCGAGATCCGCCCGCAACACCACGGCCCGCACCTCGGCCATCGCCTCGATGTCCGCCCGCACCGCCGCCCGCAGCTTCCAGTCCGCCATGATCGCCACGCTACCGGGTGGTGGGCGGTGGTAAGTCCCTCGATAACACCGCACGATACATATTCTGAATTTCGGCGAACGGGCCCTGTCATTGGATATTCCAGATAATCACCGTTGACGCATATTCCCCCGAATGCCAGATGTCCTGCCCCGCGTGGCGCTCGTTAGGTGGGCGTGACTTGGCAGGAAAAACAGGCAGCTGAGGCTCCGCTCCGTTCGCGTCAGACAGCTGATCAGACCACTGCGCAAAGCATCACGCACTGCTCGGATCTGCTTGAGGACTTTCTGAAAACCATCAGTCGTATGGAGCGCGAATATCTTCGGGCGGCGCTGGAAGGGGAACAGTTCTAGCAATGAGGGCCGACTATGACGCGGTAGACGAACAGGCTCATTACACGCAGCAGCTCGATATGCAGAACCTCTGGCAGGTGCCGGATCCGGTGATGTCGCCGGAGGGCTGGGACCTGGACCAGGAGCTGGCACAGATGCTCGGTGCCACGCACACCCCGGACCCCGTTCCGTCCCGGCAGAACTCCCGGCAGGACAAGGACAGGCAGCCACTGCCCCGCCCGGTCCACCGCAAGCGCCCGCAGCCCGGCGCGCACACGCTCACCCGAAACCCGAGGTTCCTCACCGTCTCGGTCTTGGTCACACTCATCACCCTGTGCGCGGTGACGATGCTCACCTGGTCCATTTCGTATTCGTACGATCAGCTGCGTTCCATCGCGCTGCTCGTGGTGTCGCCGAAGCTGGCCCATTGGTGGCCCCTGACGGTCTACGGGCCGTGGCTGCTGGCGGGTCTGTCCATTCTGCGGGCATCCGTTCAGCGCCGTACCGCTCGCCGTTCCTGGGCCGTCATGCTGATCTCCTCCGGCACCGCGGTGGCGCTGTGCATCGGGCAGTCGGCGGATTCCCTGCTGGCGATGGTCGTCGTCGGAATTCCGCCGATCACCGCCCTGGTCTGTTTCCGTGAACTCGTCGGCCAGTTCTCCTCGCGGCCCGGCCCCCGGCACGCCGCCGACGCGATCAACGGACCCAAGCAGCCGAAGTCGTAGCCCGGCCCGGGGTGTCCGGACGGAAATGCCCGGTCGGCGGTGTCCGGCGGCGGATCAGGACTGGTAAGGCTGCTGCGGCTGACCGTACTGCTGCTGACCGCCCTGCCCGCCGGAGAGGGCCTGCGCCTGCAGCTGCTCCGCCTGCTCCCCGGTCACCTTCTGCTCCGCGCCGCAGAAGGTGCACTGTGTCGCGTACTTGGTCGAGATGGGGAACAGCGGCACGAAGAACAGCGTGAACTTGGTGACGCGCTTGCGCAGGGTGTGCGCGGAGGGGTTGCCGCACTGTCCGCACACCAGCGTCAGTATCGCGAGCTGGTACAGGTAGCCCTTGGTGCCGAAGATGATCACGTCGGAGGTCCTTTCCGATCAGTTCCTGTCTACAGCCTGCCGCAACACGGCGCCCCCTGTCCCATACGGAACAGGGGGCGCCGTGGTGCTGCCGGGCTCGGTCACCTCACCGGCCCGGCTACTTCACCGGCTCGGGCTCCGGCTCGCTCTCCGTCGTCGCCGTGTCCTCGGGGTCGACCGGCGTCTTGACGGACTCCAGCAGCAGCTGGGCGACGTCGACGACCTGGATGGACTCCTTGGCCTTGCCATCGTTCTTCTTGCCGTTCACGGAGTCCGTGAGCATGACCAGGCAGAACGGGCAGGCCGTGGACACGATGTCCGGGTTGACGGACAGAGCCTCGTCGACGCGCTCGTTGTTGATGCGCTTGCCGATCCGCTCCTCCATCCACATCCGCGCACCACCGGCGCCGCAGCAGAAGCCGCGTTCCTTGTGGCGGTGCATCTCCTCGTTCCGAAGGCCCGGGACGTTGGCGATGATCTCGCGCGGAGGCGTGTAGATCTTGTTGTGGCGGCCCAGGTAGCAGGGGTCGTGGTAGGTGATGATGCCCTCGACCGGGGTCACCGGCACCAGCTTGCCCTCGTCGACGAGGTGCTGCAGCAGCTGGGTGTGGTGGATGACCTCGTAGTCGCCGCCGATCTGCGGGTACTCGTTGCCGATCGTGTTCAGGCAGTGCGGGCAGGTGGCGACGATCTTCTTGGCCGACTTGGGCTTGCGGGACTCCTCCGTCACCTTGCCGTCGTCGTCCATCTCCTCGCCGAACGCCATGTTCAGAGCCATGACGTTCTCCATGCCGAGCTCCTGGAACAGGGGCTCGTTGCCGAGGCGGCGGGCGGAGTCACCGGTGCACTTCTCGTCGCCGCCCATGATGGCGAACTTCACGCCCGCCATGTGCAGCAGCTCGGCGAAGGCCTTGGTGGTCTTCTTGGCCCGGTCCTCCAGGGCGCCGGCGCAGCCGACCCAGTACAGGTACTCGACCTCGGTGAGGTCCTCGATGTCCTTGCCGACGACCGGCACCTCGAAGTCGACTTCCTTCAGCCACTCCAGGCGCTGCTTCTTCGCCAGGCCCCAGGGGTTGCCCTTCTTCTCCAGGTTCTTGAGCATCGTGCCCGCCTCGGACGGGAACGCGGACTCGATCATCACCTGGTAGCGGCGCATGTCGACGATGTGGTCGATGTGCTCGATGTCGACGGGGCACTGCTCGACGCAGGCGCCGCAGGTGGTGCAGGACCACAGGACGTCCGGGTCGATGACGCCGTTCTCCTCGGCGGTGCCGATCAGCGGGCGCTCGGCCTCCGCGAGAGCCGCGGCCGGGACGTCCTTCAGCTGCTCCTCGGAGGCCTTCTCCTCGCCCTCCATGGTCTTGCCGCCGCCGGCCAGCAGGTACGGGGCCTTGGCGTGCGCGTGGTCGCGCAGCGACATGATCAGCAGCTTCGGGGAGAGCGGCTTGCCGGTGTTCCAGGCGGGGCACTGCGACTGGCAGCGGCCGCACTCGGTGCAGGTGGAGAAGTCCAGCAGGCCCTTCCAGGAGAACTGCTCGACCTGGGAGACACCGAAGACGTCGTCCTCGCCGGGGTCGGTGAAGTCGATCGGCTTGCCGCCGGAGGTCATCGGCAGCAGGGCACCCAGGGAGGTCTCACCGGTGGCGTTGCGCTTGAACCAGATGTTCGGGAAGCCCAAGAAGCGGTGCCAGGCCACACCCATGTCGGTCTTCAGCGAGACCACGATCATCCAGGTGAAGGAGGCCGCGATCTTCAGTCCCGCGAAGAAGTAGGTGAGGTTCTGGAGCGTGGAGAGGTCCATGCCCTCCAGCCAGTGCACCACCGGGTACGAGATGAAGAACGAGGCCTCGTAGCCGTCCACGTGGTGCTGCGCGCCCTCCAGCGCGTGCAGCATGAAGATGCAGACACCGACGATCAGGATGATCGCCTCGACGAAGTACGCCTGGCCGGTGTTCGAGCCCGCGAAGCGGGACTTGCGGCCCGCCCGGCCCGGCCGGGACAGCTGCCGGATGACGACCAGCGTCGCGATGCCGACCACCGTCATGGTGCCGATGAACTCGACGTAGATGTTGTACGGCGCCCAGTCGCCGATGACCGGCAGGATCCAGTCGGCCTTGAAGAGCTGGCCGAAGGCGTTGACGATCGTCAGCAGCAGTGTGTAGAAGCCGATCGCGACGAACCAGTGCGCGATGCCGACGATGCCCCAGCGGTTCATCCGGGTGTGCCCCAGGAACTCCTTCACCAGGGTGACGGTCCGCTGGTAGGGGTCGTTGGTCCGGGTCCCGGCGGGCACGGACTGGCCGAGCCGCAGGAAGTTGAAGATCTGGAGGAGGGCGCGGCCGAACAGTGCCACGCCGACCACGATCAGGACCAGCGACACGATGATCGCGGCGAGTTGCATTTCGGGGCTCCTCGGGCCTGCGAGGCGACATTACTAAGCGGTAACTTATGCAGTCCTCTGAGACTACCTGCATCCTCCATCGCACTGTAGCCAGGTGCGGGGTGATCTGAGTCGCTGAGGCTTGCCTTAAGAACAGATCGTGTTATTCATCCCGAAATGGTATATACGGCACTAACCTATCCCCGTGCTTTACGGGATCGCCGCCGCCACGACCGCCCTCCTCCTCGCCGCCGCCCTCGCGGCGCTGCTCCGGCTGCCCGCCCTGCGCTTCGGCATCCTCGACCGCCGGCGGCAGCGGCCGCTGCCCCTGCTCGGCGGGGTGGCCGTGGCGCTGGTGACCTGCCTGGTGGCCGCCGCCGGTGAGTGGACCCGGTTCGCCCCGCTGGGCCCGGAGATCGGGCGGCTGCTGATCGCCGCCGGCGCCGTGGCCGTGCTGGGGCTGATCGCGGACGTACGGCGGGTGAAGGCACGGTTCCTGGTCGGCGGCACGGTCGTGGCGGCGGCCTGTGTGGTGCCGTACGGCGACACGGGCTTCCTGCTGGCCCTGCCGGCCATCGGCTGGATCGTCCTGGTCACCATCGGCTTCAAGGCGCTCGACCACGCGGACGCCCTGGTCGGCACCGTCGGGGTCGTCACCGCCTTCGGGGTCGGCGTCTGTGCGGCGGCCGAGGTGATGGACGAGCTCGCGGTGCTGCTGAGCGTGCTGGCCGCCGCCCTGACCGGCTTCCTGATGCAGAACTGGCACCCCGCGCGGATCGGGCTCGGGGCGTCCGGGTCGCTGTTCGTCGGGTTCGTGCTGGCGTCGTCGGCCGTGATGACCCGCGCCGGGCACGACCCCGTGTCGAGCATCGGCGTGCTCTACTCGCTCACCGCACTCGCCACCGCCGACGTACTCCTGGTCGCGCTGTCCCGTCGGCTGGCCGGGCGGCCGCTGCTGCGGCGCGGGCCCGACCATGTCGCCCACCGGCTGCGCCGGGTCGGCCTCACCCCGCAGGGCGTGACCGTGCTCCTGGGTCTCGGGGCCTTCGCCGCGGTGCTCGTCGGTGTCCTCGTGCACATGGGATGGATGGCTGAGGTCCGGGTGTTGTGGGTGGCGGGCGCCGCCCTCATCGCCGTCTTCGCCCTCCTGCACATCAAGCCCTACGGCCCTCGCCGTCAACCCTCTTTTCCCGTGGGGGGTACGGTCCGCCCGCCCGCTCAGGCCACATCGTCGCAGGTAGGAGCCCGGTTGCGTGTAAGGAACGGATAAGAGTTGAGTGGGGTCGACTCAGCTCTGTTGACCGAGTGGAAGCCGTCATGCACACTTGAGTCCGTTCCACTCAAGTCAGCTGGAGGAATTCACCATGGCACGTGCGGTCGGCATCGACCTGGGCACGACTAACTCTGTCGTCAGCGTTCTTGAAGGCGGCGAGCCCACCGTCATCACCAACGCCGAGGGCGCCAGGACCACGCCTTCCGTCGTCGCCTTCGCCAAGAACGGTGAGGTGCTCGTCGGCGAGGTGGCCAAGCGCCAGGCGGTCACGAACGTCGACCGGACCATCCGGTCCGTGAAGCGTCACATGGGCACCGACTGGAAGATGGAGCTCGACGGGAAGCCCTTCAACCCGCAGCAGATCTCCGCCTTCATCCTCCAGAAGCTCAAGCGGGACGCCGAGTCCTACCTGGGCGAGAAGGTGACCGACGCGGTCATCACCGTCCCGGCGTACTTCAACGACTCCGAGCGCCAGGCGACGAAGGAGGCCGGCGAGATCGCCGGTCTGAACGTCCTTCGTATCGTCAACGAGCCCACCGCGGCCGCGCTCGCGTACGGCCTCGACAAGGACGACCAGACGATCCTCGTCTTCGACCTCGGTGGCGGCACCTTCGACGTGTCCCTGCTGGAGATCGGCGACGGCGTCGTCGAGGTGAAGGCCACCAACGGTGACAACCACCTCGGTGGTGACGACTGGGACCAGCGTGTCGTCGACTACCTGGTGCAGCAGTTCAAGTCCGGTCACGGCGTGGACCTCGCCAAGGACAAGATGGCGCTGCAGCGTCTGCGCGAGGCCGCCGAGAAGGCGAAGATCGAGCTGTCCTCGTCCACCGAGACCTCGATCAACCTGCCCTACATCACCGCCTCCGCCGAGGGCCCGCTGCACCTGGACGAGAAGCTCACCCGGGCTCAGTTCCAGCAGCTGACGGCCGACCTGCTGGAGCGCTGCAAGACCCCGTTCTTCAACGTCATGAAGGACGCCGGCGTCTCCATCAACGAGATCGACCACGTCGTCCTCGTCGGTGGCTCCACCCGTATGCCCGCCGTCGCCGAGCTCGTCAAGGAGCTGACCGGCGGCAAGGAGGCCAACAAGGGTGTGAACCCGGACGAGGTCGTCGCCATCGGCGCCTCGCTCCAGGCCGGTGTCCTCAAGGGTGAGGTCAAGGACGTCCTGCTCCTCGACGTGACCCCGCTGTCCCTCGGCATCGAGACCAAGGGCGGCATCATGACCAAGCTCATCGAGCGCAACACCACGATCCCGACCAAGCGGTCCGAGATCTTCACCACGGCCGAGGACAACCAGCCGTCCGTGCAGATCCAGGTCTACCAGGGCGAGCGCGAGATCGCGGCGTACAACAAGAAGCTCGGCATGTTCGAGCTGACCGGTCTGCCGCCGGCGCCGCGCGGCGTCCCGCAGATCGAGGTGTCCTTCGACATCGACGCCAACGGCATCATGCACGTGACCGCCAAGGACCTGGGCACGGGCAAGGAGCAGAAGATGACCGTCACCGGCGGCTCCTCGCTGCCGAAGGACGAGGTCGACCGGATGCGCCAGGAGGCCGAGCAGTACGCGGAGGAGGACCACCGCCGCCGCGAGGCCGCCGAGACCCGCAACCAGGGCGAGCAGCTCGTCTACCAGACGGAGAAGTTCCTCAAGGACAACGAGGACAAGGTCCCCGGCGAGGTCAAGACCGAGGTCGAGGCCGCCGTCGAGGAGCTGAAGACCGCGCTCAAGGGCGAGGACACCGCCGAGATCCGCACGGCCACCGAGAAGGTCGCCGCGGTCTCCCAGAAGGTCGGCCAGGCCATGTACGCCGACGCCCAGGGCGCGCAGGCCGCGGGCGGCCCCGAGGGCGCGACCGCCGGTGGCAAGGCCGCTGACGACGACGTCGTCGACGCCGAGATCGTGGACGACGAGCGCAAGGACGGTGTCGCGTAATGACGGAGGAGACCCCGGGCTTCGAGGAGAAGCCCGACGTCCCCTCCGGCGCGACCCCCGACGGCGCCGAGTCGAAGGCCGCACCCTCGTCGAACAGCGAGGGGGCGGCCCCGGCCGGGGACGGCAGTGCAGACGCGGGTCTGGTGGCCCAGCTGGACCAGGTGCGTACCGCGCTCGGTGAGCGCACCGCGGACCTCCAGCGGCTCCAGGCCGAGTACCAGAACTACCGCCGCCGAGTCGAGCGTGATCGGATCGCGGTCAAGGAGATCGCCATCGCGAACCTCCTGACCGAGCTCCTGCCCGTGCTCGACGACATCGGCCGCGCACGGGAACACGGAGAACTCGTCGGCGGGTTCAAGTCCGTCGGGGAGTCGGTGGAGACGGTCGCGGCGAAGATGGGCCTCCAGCAGTTCGGCAAGGAGGGCGAGCCCTTCGACCCGACGATCCACGAAGCCCTGATGCATTCGTACGCGCCGGACGTCACCGAGACGACCTGCGTCGCGATTCTCCAGCCGGGGTATCGCATCGGCGAGCGCACCATCCGCCCCGCGCGGGTGGCCGTCGCCGAGCCCCAGCCGGGCGCGCAGACCGTCAAGGCCGACGAGGCGACCGAGGCGGCCGACGACAAGGAGAGCGGTGGCCCGGACGAGGGCTGACGTTGAACTGACGACGAGAGAGGAGGGACGTCGAGGATGAGCACCAAGGACTTCATCGAGAAGGACTTCTACAAGGTCCTCGGCGTCCCCAAGGACGCCACCGAGGCCGAGATCAAGAAGGCGTACCGCAAGCTCGCCCGCGAGTACCACCCGGACGCCAACAAGGGCAACGCCAAGGCGGAGGAGCGCTTCAAGGAGATCTCCGAGGCGAACGACGTCCTCGGCGACCCCAAGAAGCGCAAGGAGTACGACGAGGCGCGCGCCCTCTTCGGCAACGGCGGCTTCCGCCCGGGGCCGGGCGCGGGCGGCGGTTCCTTCAACTTCGACCTGGGCGACCTCTTCGGAGGCGGCGCCCAGGGCGGCCAGGGGGGAGCCGGCGGCTTCGGCGGCGGACTCGGTGACGTCTTCGGGGGCCTGTTCAACCGCGGTGGCGCGGGCACGACCCGTACCCAGCCCCGGCGCGGCCAGGACATCGACACCGAGGTCAACCTCAGCTTCACCGAGGCGATCGAGGGCGCGACGGTCCCGCTGCGGATGTCCTCCCAGTCACCCTGCAAGGCCTGCGCCGGCACCGGCGACAAGAACGGCACACCGCGCGTGTGCCCGACCTGCGTCGGCACCGGCCAGGTGGCGCGGGGCTCGGGCGGCGGCTTCTCGCTGACCGACCCCTGCCCCGACTGCAAGGGACGCGGGCTGATGGCCGAGCACCCCTGCATGGAGTGCAAGGGCAGCGGCCGGGCGAAGTCGTCGCGGACGATGCAGGTCCGTATCCCCGCCGGGGTCTTCGACGGGCAGCGGATCCGGCTGCGCGGCAAGGGGGCGCCCGGTGAGCGCGGCGGTCCGGCCGGTGACCTGTACGTCACCGTGCACGTCGACACTCACCCGGTGTTCGGCCGCAAGGACGACAACCTCACGGTGACCGTCCCCGTGACCTTCACGGAGGCGGCGCTCGGCGGCGAGGTCAGGGTCCCCACCCTGGGCGGACCGCCGGTCACCCTGAAACTGCCGCCCGGCACGCCCAACGGCCGCACCATGCGGGCGCGGGGCAAGGGCGCGGTCCGCAAGGACGGCACCCGCGGCGACCTTCTGGTCACCGTCGAGGTGAGTGTTCCGAAGGACCTGACGGGGAAGGCTCGTGACGCACTGGAGGCGTATCGCGAGGCGACCGCGGGCGAGGACCCGCGGGCGGAGCTGTTCCAGGCCGCGAAGGGAGCATGAGTCAGATGGACGGTCGTCGACGCAACCCGTATGAACTGACCGAGGAGACCCCGGTCTACGTCATCTCGGTGGCGGCCCAGCTCTCCGGCCTGCACCCGCAGACCCTGCGCCAGTACGACCGCCTCGGTCTGGTCTCGCCCGACCGCACGGCCGGGCGGGGGCGGCGCTACTCGGCCCGTGACATCGAACTGCTGCGCACCGTCCAGCAGTTGTCGCAGGACGAGGGCATCAACCTGGCCGGTATCAAGCGGATCATCGAACTGGAGAACCAGGTCGCGGCGCTGCAGTCGCGGGTGGCCGAGTTGCAGGCGGCCGTCGAGGGGGCGGCGGTGGCGATGCAGCAGCGGGAGGCCGCCGTGCACGCGTCGTATCGGCGGGATCTGGTGCCGTATCAGGAAGTGCAGCAGACCAGTGCGTTGGTGGTGTGGCGGCCGCCGAAGCGGAAGCAGTCCGACTGACGCGTCGTTCGGCTGGTTGTGGCCCGGAGGTTCTGGTGAACCTCCGGGCCTCTGCGCGTTTGGTGGGGGCTGGGGGCGGGC
>NZ_JAKEIP010000242.1 GCF_021474425.1 Streptomyces muensis
TAGCTGTTCGTCGGCAGCTCAGATGTGTATAAGAGACAGACCCCGCCCTGCCCGCCGCCGCCCGCGTCGACGACCTCCTCTCCCGGATGACCCTCCAGGAGAAGACCGCCCAGCTGTACGGCGTGTGGGTGGGCGCCGCCACGGACGGCGAGGGCGTCGCCCCGCACCAGCACGACATGACCGCCGACCACTCCGACGACGCATGGGACGAGCTGATCACCCACGGCCTCGGCCAGCTCACCCGCTCCTTCGGCACCGCCCCCGTGGACCCGGCGCTGGGCGCGCAGGCGCTGGCCCGCGCCCAGCGCCGGATCGCCGCGGCGGGCCGCTTCGGCATCCCGGCCGTGGCCCACGAGGAGTGCCTGGCGGGGTTCACCGCATGGCAGGCCACCGCCTATCCGGTCCCGTTGGCCTGGGGCGCCACCTTCGACCCGCCGCTCGTCGAGGAGATGGCCCGCCGCATCGGCGAGGACCTGCGCTCGGTGGGCGTCCACCAGGGTCTCGCGCCGGTCCTGGACGTCGTACGCGATCCGCGCTGGGGCCGGGTCGAGGAGACCGTCGGCGAGGACCCGTACCTGGTCGGCACGATCGGCACGGCGTATGTCCGGGGACTGGAGTCGGCCGGGGTGATCGCGACGCTGAAGCACTTCGCCGGGTACGCGTCCTCGGCGGGCGCCCGCAATCTCGCGCCGGTGAGGGCGGGCGTCCGGGAGCTCGCGGACGTGACCCTGCCCCCGTTCGAGATGGCGCTGCGCGAGGGCGGGGCGCGGTCGGTGATGGCGGCGTACAACGAGACGGACGGGGTGCCGGCGTCGGCGGACCCGGGGCTGCTGACGGAGCTTCTGCGGGAGCGGTGGGGCTTCACGGGCACGGTGGTCGCCGACTACTTCGGCATCGGATTCCTGCAGACGCTGCACCGGGTGGCGGGCGGCCCGGGCGAGGCGGCGCACGTGGCGCTGGCGGCGGGCATCGACGTGGAACTGCCCACGGTGAAGTGCTACGGAAAGCCGCTGGTGGAGGCGGTCCGGGCGGGTGAGGTGCCGGAGGAGCTGGTCGACCGGGCGGCGCGCCGGGTGCTGCTCCAGAAGTGCGAGCTGGGCCTCCTGGACGAGGACTGGGCCCCGGAGCCGACGGCCTCGCGCGTCGACCTGGACTCCCCCGCCAACCGGGCGCTGGCCCGGCGCGTGGCCGAGGAGTCGGTGGTGCTGCTGGACAACCCGGACGGCGTACTGCCGCTGTCGCCCGACGCCCGGGTCGCGGTGGTCGGCCCGCGCGCGGCCGACGCCCTGGCCATGCTGGGCTGCTACTCCTTCCCCTCCCACGTCCTCACGCACCACCCCGAGGTGCCGATGGGCATCGAGATCCCGACGGTCCTGGAGGCGCTGCGCGCCGAACTCCCCGACGCCAAGGTGACGTTCGCGGAGGGCTGCGGTGTCCTGGACCCGGACCCGGCGGGCTTCGAGGAGGCGGTGGCGCGGGCGTCCGAGGCGGACGTGTGCCTGGCGGTGCTGGGCGACCGGGCGGGCCTGTTCGGGCGGGGCACCTCGGGCGAGGGCTGCGATGTGACGGACCTGCGGCTGCCGGGCGTCCAGGGCGAGCTGCTGGACGCCCTGGTGGCCACCGGCGTCCCGGTCGTCCTGGTCCTGCTCACCGGCCGCCCGTACGCGCTGGGCCGCTGGCAGGGCCGGCTGGCGGCGGTCGTGCAGGCGTTCTTCCCCGGGGAGGAGGGCGGGCCGGCGGTGGCGGGGGTGCTGTCGGGCCGGGTGAACCCGTCGGGGCGGCTGCCGGTGAGTGTGCCGCGGGTGCCCGGGGGGCAGCCGTGGACGTATCTCCAGCCGCCGCTGGGCCTTGCGGGAGAGGTCAGCAACCTGGATCCGACGCCGCTGTACGCGTTCGGGCACGGCCGGTCGTACACGGACTTCACCTGGGACGAGTTCCAGGGAACCGCCTCGCGGATCACCACCGACGGCACGTACGACCTCTCCCTCACCGTCCGCAACAGCGGCGACCGCGCCGGGGCGGAGGTCGTCCAGCTGTATCTGCACGACCCGGTGGCCACGGTGACCCGGCCGGACGTCCGGCTGATCGGCTATCAGCGCGTGGAGCTGGCCCCGGGCGAGGCGAGCCGGGTCACCTTCCGCTTCCACGCGGACCTGTCGTCGTTCAGCGACCGCGCGGGGCGCAGGGTGGTCGAACCGGGGGTGCTGGAGCTGCGGTTGGCGGCGTCCAGCGTGGAGGTACGGCACACCGCGCGGCTGAAACTCACGGGGCCGGTACGGACGTTGGGGACGGACCGGCGGCTGCTGTGCCCGGTGGAGGCGTCGAGGGGGCGCTGACTTGCGGGCGGTTCAGCCGGCGGCCGGCACCGATTCGAACCGCCACCGATGCACGGCCCGCGTCACCAGACCCGGGTCGGGGTCGGGAAGTTCGGGGAGGTCGGCATCGTATGCCGCCTCCCACCAGGTGATGACGAGGACCCGGTCCTGCGGCGCACGGAACGTCTCGCGCCGCTCCGGCTCCCGCTGAAGCACCTGGCTGCGCGCCCAGGCCAGCAACTCCTCGCCCCGGCCGTCCACCGCCCGCGCCTCCCACATCAACGCGACCGTCACGAGTACAGGTTCTCCTTGCTGACCTCGTGCACATGATCGTGAGAGTGCTCGGTACCCGGCACATGAGGATCCGTCACCGGCAGCGAGGAGTCCGCCGACAGGTCCCAGCTGGACGCCGGCCGGCCCCGCGCGACCATCTCCGCGCCCAGCGCCGCCACCATCGCCCCGTTGTCCGTGCACAGCTTCGGCCGGGGCACCCGCAGCCGGATCCCCGCCGTCTCGCACCGCTCCTGGGCCAGGGCCCGCAGCCGGGAGTTGGCGGCCACGCCGCCGCCGATCATCAGGTGGTCCACGCCCTCGTCCTTGCAGGCCCGGACGGCCTTGCGGGTCAGCACGTCCACGACCGCCTCCTGGAACGACGCGGACACGTCCCGCACCGGCACCTCCTCGCCCGCCGCCCGCTTGGCCTCGATCCAGCGGGCGACCGACGTCTTCAGCCCGGAGAAGGAGAAGTCGTACGCCGGGTCGCGCGGACCCGTCAGACCGCGCGGGAAGGCAATGGCCTCCGGGTCGCCCTCGCGCGCGTACCGGTCGATGACCGGGCCGCCCGGGAAGCCGAGGTTGAGCACCCGGGCGATCTTGTCGAAGGCCTCGCCGGCCGCGTCGTCGATGGTCGCGCCCAGCGGGCGGACGTCGGAGGTGATGTCCGTCGACAGCAGCAGCGAGCTGTGCCCGCCGCTCACCAGCAGCGCCATCGTCGGCTCCGGCAGCGCCCCGTGCTCCAGCTGGTCCACGCAGATGTGGGAGGCGAGGTGGTTGACGCCGTAGAGCGGCTTGCCCAGCGCGTAGGCGTACGCCTTCGCCGCCGAGACGCCGACCAGCAGCGCGCCTGCGAGCCCCGGACCGGCGGTCACCGCGATGCCGTCCAGGTCGCGGGCGGAGACACCCGCCTCCTTCAGCGCGCGGTCGATCGTCGGGACCATCGCCTCCAGATGCGCCCGGGAGGCGACCTCCGGCACCACGCCGCCGAAGCGGGCGTGCTCGTCGACGCTGGAGGCGACGGCGTCGGCGAGCAGGGTGGTACCGCGGACGATGCCGACACCGGTCTCGTCGCAGGAGGTCTCGATGCCGAGGACGAGCGGCTCGTCGCGTACGTCAGTCATTGATCTCGGTTCCTTGTACGGAAGGTGAACCCGCGGCGGAGCCGCTGCTTGATTTCGTGTTCAGTCGCATCACCAGGGCGTCCACGTTCCCTGGCTGGTAGTAGCCGCGCCGGAAGCCGATGGCCTCGAAGCCGAAGCGCTCGTACAGCTTCTGCGCGCGGACGTTGTCCACCCGGCACTCCAGCATCACCTCGGCGCACTCGAAGGCGGTGGCGGCCCGCAGCAGTTCGGTGAGGAGCCGGCCGCCGAGGCCGGTCCCCCACTGGTCGCGGGCGACGGCGATGGTCTGGACGTCGGCCAGATCGCCGGAGGAGGCGAGCCCGGCGTATCCGACGAGCCGTTCACCGTCCTCGGCTACGACGTAGTGCCGGGTCGCCCCGGGCCCGCGCGAGTGGGCCAGCTCCGACCAGAACATCCCCCGGGACCAGGCGTCCTCGGGGAACAGGTCCTTCTCGAGACCCAGTACGGAGTCGATGTCCCACCAGCGCATCTCGCGCAGCACAGGAGTCACGGGCGGCCCGGTCTGCGGTCCGGTCGGCTGTCCTGTCACTTGGGGGTGACCACCTTGTAGTTCTTGGGGACCTGGGCGTCGGGCCGGCGCAGGTACAGCGGCCGGGGCGCGGGCAGTTCCTCGCCCGCCGCCAGCTTCTCGGCGGCCAGCGCCGCGAGGGCCGCCGCCGACACGTGCTCGGGCTGGTGGGCGCCGGGGAAGGTGTCGGGGTACAGCAGCGCGCCCGCGCCGACGGCGGGGAGCCCCGCGACCTGGTCGGCGATGTCGGCGGGCCGGTCGACGGCCGGGTCGGTCAGCCGGGTACGGGAGTCGGCGTACCGCGCCCAGTAGACCTCCTTGCGCCGGGCGTCGGTCGCCACGACGAACGGACCCGCCTCGATGTCGGCGGCGTAGGCGAGACCGTCCAGCGTGCACACGCCGTGCACGGGGACGCCGAGGGCGAGCCCGAAGGTGTCGGCGGTCATGAGTCCGACGCGCAGCCCGGTGTACGGGCCGGGTCCGATGCCCACGACGACGCCGGTGACGGCGTCGAGCTTGAGTCCGGCCTCGGCGAGGACGCGGTCGACGGCCGGCAGCAGCAGCTCGCCGTGCCGGCGCGCGTCCACCTGGCTCGACGAGGCGATGACGTCCGTACCGTCGTGCAGCGCGACGGTGACGGCGGGGGTGGCGGTATCCAGAGCGAGCAAGAGCACGCAAACAGCCTACGGCGCCCGCGCCCCCAGAAGCGCCGCCCCGGTCGGCCGCTTGACGGCTGCTACGGTCGGCTCGAACGCGACGTACGACACGAACGCTGAGGTGGTGACGGTGGCAGGCAGCAGCTCCTCAATCGTCGCGGGGCTCACCGTGGCGGCCCTCGCGACCGTCGGCTTCCTCGCCTTCCAGGCCTCGGCGACCGTCCCACCCGAACTCCGCAAGCCGCACGCCGCCCGCTCACCCGAGGTGAGCACCTCCAAGGCCCCCCGCGACTCGGCACCGGGCGCGCTGCCCGCCGGTTCCGGTTCCGGTCAGCGCGTCGTGTACGCCACCGGCCGCGACCGGGTCTGGCTGGTCGACCCGGGCGAGAAGGTCAAACGCACGTTCCGCGTGACCCCCGGAACGGTCGACCCGACACCGGGCACCTACACCGTCACGTCCCGCTCCAACGCGGTCACCGGCACCGACGGCCTCCCCGTCGAACACGTCGTCCGCTTCGCCACCATCGAGAACACCACCGTCGGCTTCAGCGCCCCCGCCGACGGCTCGGCCCCCCAGCCCAACAACCCGACGGTGAAGACGGGCGGCATCCGCGAAACCCGGGAGGACGGCAACGCGATGTGGGACTTCGCGACGATCGGCCGCACGGTCGTGGTAGTCCACTAGGACAACGCCCTGAGCCACGTCGGGCGCGGTTCCGGCAACCCCCTAGGGGCGCGGGGAACTGCGCGACCAGCCACAACGGCGCCGCACCCGAACACTACGCAGCGTCGCGATGCCGTTGATCGGCCGCAGGCCGATGAGCCTCCGCCTCAGGCGCCCTCGGCGGCGTCGAGATCACGTTCGCCGCCATCCCCGCCGCCAACAGATCCCGCACCGACACCCCAGCAACCACCTGAGGCCGCTGCTGGACCTTGTTCTCCGAAGCCGACATGGACGCCTCCTGGGAGCCGGGGGCGGAGTAGTTAGGTACACCTAACTACGAGCTGGATACCATGTGACCACGCATGCGACCGCAAACGCAATATTTTGCCGACGTCTTGTCGGAACACATCCAGAACGCATCCGGAACGCATCCGGTTCAGGCGCAGAGCACGCTCAGATCCACGGCCCCCCACCGCTCCCCCAACCCCGTCACCGTCACATGCCGCACCTCGTCCGTGGTGTCGCCCACGGCCCGGTGGATCACGACCCGCAACCGCTCCTCCGTCAGCTCCTCGACCTTCCCCTCGCCCCACTCCACGACGATCACCGACTCCGGCAACGAGACGTCGAGGTCGAGGTCCTCCATCTCGTCCAGCCCGCCGGCCAGGCGATACGCGTCGACGTGGACGAGCGGCGGCCCCTCCCCGAGGGACGGATGGACCCGCGCGATCACGAAGGTCGGCGAGGTGACCGCCCCCCGCACCCCGAGCCCCTCGCCGAGCCCGCGCGTCAGCGTCGTCTTGCCCGCGCCGAGCTCCCCGCTGAGCATCACGAGGTCGCCGGCGCGCAGCAGCTTGGCGAGTCGGCGGCCCAGCTCACGCATCTGGTCGGGAGAAGTGACGGTGAGCTCGATGTCACCCGCGTTGTGCGGTGCTGCTGGTGCTTCCATAGCCACTTACGGTAGCCCCTGCGGGCACGGCACCCGCCCGGGTGAGCAGGTCGGCGAGACGGTCGGTGACGACCTCCGGGTGCTCCAGCATCACCAGGTGCCCGGCGTCCGGCACCAGGACCAGCTCGGCGTCCGGCAGCAGGTCGGCGATGGCCTCGCTGTGCTCGCTGGGTGTGACGAGGTCCCCCACACCGGCCAGGACGAGCACCGGCATGTCCGTGAAGAGGGCGAGTGCCTCGGTCTTGTCGTGGTCGGTGAAGGCCGGGTAGAACTCCGCGACCACGTCGATCGGCGTGCCCTCGATCATCCGCTCGGCGAACCGGGCGACGGCCGGGTCGACGTCCCGGGACGAGAACGAGTACCGCTTGATGATCCCGGCGAACAGGTCGGCCGTGGCCCGGCGCCCCTTCTCCACCAGCTCGGCCCGCTGCCCCAGCGCCCTGAGCACACCCGGCAGCACCCGCCGCACCGCGTTCACTCCCGCGACGGGCAGCCCGAAGTTGACCTCGCCGAGCTTCCCGGACGACGTACCGACGAAGGCGGTGGCGACGACCCGGTCACGGATCAGCTCCGGGTACTGGTCGGCCAGCGCCATGACGGTCATGCCGCCCATGGAGTGCCCGACCAGCACGAGCGGCCCCTCGGGCGCGGCCGCGTCGATGACGGCCTTCAGGTCGCGTCCGAGGTGCTCGATGTCGACATGGGTGCCCTGCTCCGTCTGGGCGACGCCCCGCCCGGACCGGCCGTGGCTGCGCTGGTCCCAGTGCACGGTGCGTACGACGCCGCGCAGCGCGGCGCGCTGGAAGTGCCAGGAGTCCTGGCTGAGGCAGTAGCCGTGGCTGAAGACCACGGTGACCGGGGCGGGAGCCTTGCGGCCGAAGAGCCGTCGCCGGCGCGGGGTGAGGGCGGGAGCGGCCTCGGGGTCGATGTCGTCGACCTCGTAGTACAGCTCGGTGCCGTCGTCGCCGTAGGCCTTGCCGGGCATGCCGCGCAGCGAGCCGTACGGTCCCGCCGAGTCCAGGGCGAGGCGGGCCTTGGCCCGCATGCCCCGGCCGACGGTCATCCGCTCTATGGCGACGCCGGCGGCCGCGCCGGCCGCGATCACGCCTATCGCCGCACCGGCGAATCCGGTCGCCCTGCGCCAGTTCGCGGCCGCCCCCGTGGCGGAGGCGACGGCCGCGACGGCCTCCGCGCTGCTCTCGCTCACGTACCGCTCCTCTTCGCTGGGTCGGGTGGTGCTGGTGTGACGTAGGTGGTGGATGGTGCCGGTGTTCGGTTGCGGTGTTCCGCTACGGGTTACCCGTCTCGTTCCTCATTCACATAGCCGCATGCCCACGAACGCGTCACATGGACGCGTCCATCGGCCGCATCGGGTGCCCGTCGGTCGGCCGCGTCACCGGGACGCATTCCTATAGACGCGCGGAACGCGCGTTCCGATCCGGGTGACGATCTCGTACGCGATGGTTCCCGCGGCCTGCGCCCAGTCCTCGGCGGTGGGCTCACCGCGTTCGCCGGACCCGAACAGCACGGCCTCGGTGCCGGGCTCGGGCTCGTCCCCGCCCAGGTCGACCACGAACTGGTCCATCGCGATCCGCCCGGCGACCGTCCGCCACTTGCCGCCGACCAGGACGGGCCCGGCGCCGGAGGCGTGCCGCGGGATGCCGTCGGCGTAGCCGAGGGGGATCAGGCCGAGGGTGGTCTCGCCCGGGGTGACGTAGTGGTGGCCGTAGCTGACGCCGTGGCCGCCGGGGACATGTTTCACCAGTGCGAGGGACGCCGAGAGGGTCATCACGGGCCGCAGTCCGAAGTCGGCGGAGCTGCCGAGCTCGGGGCTGGGCGAGATGCCGTAGGTCGCGATGCCGGTGCGCACCAGGTCGAAGTGGCTGTCCGGGACGGTGAGGGTGGCCGGCGAGTTGGCGATGTGCCGCACCTCGGGGCGCGCGCCCCGCGCCTCGGCGTAGGCGACCATCTCGCGGAAGCGGGAGAGCTGGGCGGCGATGGACGGATGTCCGGGCTCGTCGGCGCAGGCGAAGTGCGACCAGAGCCCGGTGATCCGGAGCAGCCCGTCGGCCTCGGCGCGCAGGGCCTCGCGCACCAGCTCGGCCCAGTCGTCACCCGGCTGGCAGCCGTTGCGTCCGAGTCCCGTGTCGGCCTTGAGCTGCACGCGCGCGGGGGCGCCGGCCTGCCGGGCGGCGTCGGTGACCTCGCGCAGGGCCCACATCCCGCTGACCGAGACGTCCAGGTCGGCCTCGATGGCCTCCCGCCAGGGCCCGCCCGGCGTCCACAGCCAGCACATGATGCGTACGCCGTCCAGCCCCGCGGCCCGCAGCACGAGGGCCTCCTCGGGCGTGGCCGTACCCAGCCACTGGGCGCCGCCCTCGATCGCGGCGCGGGCACACGGGAGCGCCCCGTGGCCGTACGCGTCCGACTTCACGACGGCCATCAGGGCCGCGCCCGGCGCGTGGGCGCGCAGGGTCCGCACATTGGCCCGCAGGGCGGCCAGGTCGATCTCGGCGCGGGCCCGCAGGGGCGCGGTCCGCAAGGCTGCTGTTTCTGTCATGGCGCCCCCAGTGTCTCAGAGGGCACCGACAACGCCGCCGAGCCGGGACTTCGCCCGTGGCTGCCGGGTCTACGGCTCCGACCGGTGGCCCCAGACGTACACCCGGTCGTTCTGCTTCAGCACGCGCCACAGTTTCCGGGCGTCGTCCAGGCGCATGTTGACGCAGCCCATGGAGCCGACGGGGGTGAAGAGGTTGGCGTAGACGCCGTGGAAGGCCTGGCCGCCGCTGAAGAACTGGGAGTAGGGCATGGGGCTGTTGTAGAGCGAGGACACGTGGTTCTTGTGCCGCCAGTAGACGCGGTGCCAGCCGCCCCGGGTGCCGTAGCCCTTGCGGCCGCTGCGGATGTGCACGGGCCCGTACACGACCTTCTTGCCCTGCTGCACCCAGGCCAGCTGCCGGTCGAGGTCCACACAGGCGATCCGGTAGGCCCGCACCGGGCACTTCCCGGCGGCGTTGGGGTTCTTGCGGGCGGCGTCGAGCCGCATGGTGGCCCAGGTCACCGGGCCGGCGAAGCCGATGGCGGGTTCGATCTTGTGCTTGGTCTGGAAGGCCCGGATGGCGCGGCAGTCGGCGGCCGACTGCTTGCCGTCCACCTCCCGTTCCAGCCACGCCTCGACCTGCCGCTGGTGGGGACCCGTCTGCTCGCTGCACTTGGGTTCGTCGAGGACGTCCCAGGGGTCGACGTACTCCACGAGTTCGTCCGTCCCCTTCTTCGCCTTCGGCGGCTCGACGGCGTCCTCCTCGGCGCTGGGCTCGTACACCTTCGGCGGCAGGGCCTGGTCGGGCGTGTCGGTCGCCCAGAGCGGGAGCGTGCTCAGGGGGACGCCGGGCACGAGTTCGGCCTGCGGTCCGGAGGCCGGGGGTTCGGGGTCGTCGGCCGAGGCGTTGCCGACGGGCAGCACGGCGGCGCCGGCGAGCAGCAAGGCGATGCTCCGGCTTGCGATACGTCCGCTGATCATGCGGACAGGGAAGCGTGCGGACCTGCCGCGCGGGAGGCGCCGCGCGGCGAGGTCACTCTTTAGGGAGCGTTTTCGAGCGGGCCATAGGGTGCTCGGCATGAGCATCATCGGGGTCGGTATCGACGTGGCGGAGATCGACAGGTTCGAGGCGGCGCTGAAGCGCACACCCGGGCTTGCCGAACGCCTGTTCCTGCGGAGCGAGTTGCTGCTGCCCACGGGTGAACGCCGGGGCAGTGCCTCGCTCGCCGCCCGTTTCGCCGCGAAGGAGGCCCTGGCGAAGGCGCTGGGCGCGCCGGCGGGCCTGCTCTGGACGGACGCCGAGGTCTTCGTCGAGGACAGCGGCCGGCCCCGGCTGCGGGTGACGGGGACGGTGGCGGCGAAGGCGGCCGAACTGGGCGTACGGTCCTGGCACGTGTCGCTCAGCCATGACGCCGGGGTGGCGTCGGCGGTGGTGGTGGCGGAGGGCTGAGCCTCCGCCACCGGGCACCCGGCGGTCAGCAGATGGACTGGCTGCTGTTCACGCGGGTGATGTTCCGGAAGGTCGTGTTCTCACCGCAGGGGCTCTCCCTGATGGCCGAGTTGGTCACGGTCAGGTTCTGGACGGTGATGTCCCGGTTGTTCGGGAACTCGGACCGCGCCGCCAGCCGCAGTTCGCCGCCGCCGGTGATGCTGCCGCTCGAAGCGGCGAGGTTGACGTTGTAGCAGTTCTCGATCAGCACCGAGTTGTTCCCGGTGTTGTTGAGGGTCACCCGGTCGATGACGGCCCCGCCGCTCTCCGACACACAGAACACCCCGCGCCCGCCCCCGCGCGCGATGACCTCGCCGACCCGGATGTTGGTCGGGTAGGAACTCCCCACCCGCCCGTTGCGGTTGGCCATCCGGAAGGCGGCGTACCCGGTCCCGGTGCCCGCGTTCTCGGCGTCGACCTTGGTGACGTTGGCGTTGATGGTCTGGTTGAGCAGCAGCCCGGACTCACCGACATTGCGCGCGGTCACCGTCCCGATGGTGATCCCGTCGACGCCGTACGTCTCGACGGCGTGACTCGACGCCCCGGAGACGTACACGTTGTCGATCCGGACGTTCCGCGTCCACTGGCTGGTGTCCCCGCGGTTGTCGATCCGCACGCCAAGCCCGCGGGACAGCCGCATGTCGATCTGCCCGAGGACGACGTTCTGCACGTTCCGCATGAAGATCCCGTACAACGGGCTGCCGGTGAGGTTCAGATGCTGCACCTCGACGTCCCGCGTGCCCCGCGAGTAGACGGGCGCCTGGTCGCCCGAGCCGCTGCCGGTGACGTTGACGGTGCCGCAGACGTCGAGCGTGGTGTAGCTGGGCAGTGATATCCGCGACCCGGCGGACATCGATCCCGAACCCCGCACCACCACCCGCTCCTTGGCGGTACGTCCGGAGGTCAGGCTGTTGACCGCCGCCTGGACGGCGGCCCGCATGTCACCGCCCGTGTAGACGGTGCTGGCGCCGCGCCGGGCGGTCCAGGTGCTGCCGTTGAGCACGGCCTCGGCCTGGTAGGAGCCTTCGCCGCAGGCGGCGGCCGCGGCCTTGGGCGCGGGACCGGTCAGGGTGCCGACGGCGGTGAGGAGAGCGGTGGCACCGACGGCGGCAAGGAGGGAGGCTCTGCGTCCCATGGGGTTCCTCTCGTCGACCCGATCCCGCCGAACCGGATCTCGTCGAGCCGGACACCACTGAACCCGGCTCGCATCGAACCCATTCGACTGAATCGATTCATCCTGTGGGGGCCGGTGAGTTTGGCAAAGGCACGGCAAAGCGTCAATGGATGCGACGTGTTCGGGTCGGTGCGGGAGACTCGAACGCATGCGGACTGCGTACAGCGTGGAGACGGTAAGGGCGGCCGAACAGGAGCTGATGGCACGGCTTCCGGACGGGACGCTGATGCAGCGGGCGGCGGCCGGACTCGCCGCGGCCTGCGCCGATCTGCTGGGCCGGGTGTACGGCAGCCGGGTCGCCCTGCTGGTCGGCAGCGGCGACAACGGCGGCGACGCGCTCTACGCCGGCGCCCGACTGGCCAGGCGCGGAGCGGGAGTCACGGCGATCCTGCTGACACCGGAGCGGGCGCACGCCGGGGGGCTCGCGGCGCTGCGCCGGGCGGGCGGACGGACGGTGGGCACCTCCGGCGCCGAGGCCCTGATCGAGCGCGCGGACCTGGTCGTCGACGGCATCGTCGGTATCGGCGGCAAGGGCGGACTGCGCCCGGAGGCGGCACCGCTGGCCGCCGCGGCCGAGCGGTCCCGTGCGGCCGTGGTCGCCGTGGACCTGCCGAGCGGCGTGGACGTCGAGACGGGCGAGGTGCGCGGCACGGCGCTGCGGGCCGACCTCACCGTCACCTTCGGCACTCACAAGCCGGGCCTGCTGATCGATCCGGCGCGGGAGTACGCCGGTGTGGTGCGGTTGGTGGACATCGGACTGGCGCTGCCGAACGACGCGGTGGAGCTGGAGGCACTCCAACACGCGGACGTGGCCCGGCTGTTGCCTCTCCCGGCCGCGGAGACGGACAAGTACCGGCGAGGCGGGGGGGGGGGGGCGGGGGGGGGGGGGGGGGGGGGGCCGGGGGGGGGGCCGGCCCCCCGCCCCCCCGCCGCGGGCCACCCCGCCCCGCGGCCCG
>NZ_JAKEIP010000243.1 GCF_021474425.1 Streptomyces muensis
GCCCGCCCCTGCTCCCCAAGGCGAAGCCCCCGCGGACCTCGGCGATCCCGGCCCGGCTCAGAACGTTGCCGAAGGCTGCCGAGCTGACCGGGCTGAGCGCGAAGCGGCTGCGTACGGACCCGGCGGCCAATGTGGCAGGCGGCGCCGCCCTGCTCGCCGCCGCGCAGAAGGAGCTGGGCGAACCGCTGAGCTCCGATCCCGCCGACTGGTACGGCGCGGTGGCCCGCTTCTCCGGCGCCGACGACACCGCCACGGCGGCGGCGTACGCGAACGACGTCTACGACGTGCTGCGCACCGGCCAGGAGCGGCACACGGACGCGGGCGAACTGGTCGCCCTGTCCGCCCAGCCGGGTCTGACCCCCGACACCGCGCAGTTGCGGCAGGCGGGGCTGCGCACGCTCAGGGCAGGGGAGACCGAGTGCCCGCCGACGGTGGCCTGCGAGTGGATTCCGGCACCGTACGAGGAGTTCGGGGACGACGACTACGGCAACCACGACCTGGGGGAGCGTCCGGCCTCCTCGGACATCGACTACATCGTCATCCATGACACGGAGGGCGCCTGGGAGGGAGTCCTCACCATGGTGCAGGACCCCACCTATGTGTCGTGGCAATACACCTTGCGCTCCACCGATGGTCATGTGGCCCAGCATGTGAAGGCCAAGGACGTGGCCTGGCACGCGGGCAACTGGTACGTCAACGCCAAGTCGATCGGCCTGGAGCACGAGGGCTTCCTGGCGAAGCCGGACGCCTGGTACACGGAGGCGATGTACCGGTCCTCGGCCCGTCTGGTGACCTACCTGGCGAAGAAGTACGGCATCCCGCTGGACCGGCAGCACATCCTCGGCCATGACACCGTGCCGGGCCCGACCACGTCGACGATCAGCGGGATGCACACCGACCCCGGCCCGTACTGGGACTGGCGGCACTACTTCGAGCTGCTCGGCCGTCCTTTGGCGCCGACCGCCGGCCCGAACGGCGGCCTGGTGACGATCCGCCCCGACTACGCGGCCAACCGGCCCCGGTACACGGGCTGTGTCTCCGCGGGCCAGGCCTGCGCGGACCACGGATCGAGCGCGGTACGGCTGTACTCCGGGCCCGGTGAGTCGTATCCGCTGATCAAGGACATCGGCCTGGGCTCGACCCCGACCACCGGTGTGAACGACCTCTCCTCGCGGGTCTCGACCGGCCAGCAGTACGCGGTCGCCGGCCGGAAGGGTGACTGGACGGCGATCTGGTACCTGGGCCAGAAGGCCTGGTTCAAGAACCCGAAGAAGAGCCCGACGGCGGTGGACGCGGCCGGTCGGGTGGTCACGCCGAAGGCGGGTCTGAAGAGCGTCCCGGTGTACGGGCGTGCCTACCCCGAGGCCTCCGCCTACCCGGCGGACGTTCCCGTACAGGCGGTGTCGCCGCTGCCGTACACCTTGCCGGCCGGCCAGCGGTACACGGTGGGCGGCAAGGTGCCGGGCGAGTACTACTACGCGGTGACCTTCGACGAGGCCTCGCACAAGGTCGTCGTCGGCAAGGACCAGTACTACGAGATCCAGTTCGGTCACCGGGTGGCGTATGTGCGGGCGGCGGATGTGCGGGAGCTGGCCTCGGGGTCGTAGCTGCGTCAGCCCTGTCCGCTCCAGGTGTACCGCCGCCCGGCGACCGCCCTGAAGGTCAGCTGTCCGCCCTCGAACAGGTCACTGCGTACGGTGAGTTCACGGGTGCGTGCCGCCTTCAGGGTGATGCGGGTCGCCCGGCCCCCGGCCCACTCGATGTCGACGGTGGCGCCGCCGCGGGCGCGCAGGCCGCGCACCGAGCCGGCCGGCCAGGTGGCGGGGAGGGCGGGCAGTACCTCGATGACGTCGTGCTGGCTCTGCAGGAGCATTTCCACGATGCCGGAGGTGGCGCCGAAGTTGCCGTCGATCTGGAACGGTGGGTGAGTGTCCCAGAGGTTGGGCAGGGTCGAGGCCTTGAGCTGTTCGCCGAGCATCTTGTGGGCGTGGTCGCCGTCACGCAGCCGCGCCCAGAAGTTGATCTTCCAGGCCTTGGACCAGCCGGTGCCGCCGTCGCCGCGTGCGGTGAGGGAGACCTTGGCGGCCTCGGCCCACTCGCTGCCGGGTTCGATCTGCCGGCCGGGGTGGAGGGCGAACAGGTGGGAGACGTGCCGGTGGGTGTCGGTCGGGTCGTCCAAGTCCTTCTTCCATTCCTGGAGTTGACCCCAGGAGCCGATGTGCAGGCCGGGGTCGAGCCGGTTCAGGGCCTCTTCTACACGGCGGCGGAAGTCGGGCGTGTCGCCCAGGATCCGGGCGGCTTCGAGGGTGTTGGTGAACAGGTCGTGGACGATCTGCTGCGACATGGCCGCGCCTGCGGTGAAGTCACCGTGCTCGGGCGAGTAGCTGGGGGTGACGACGAGGGTGCCGTCGCGTGGGTCGGTTCGCAGGTTGTCGAGCCAGAACTCGGCGGCTTCCTTCATCCCGGGGTACGCGGTGGTGCGGAGGTAGTCGGTGGAGCCGCCGAATCTGTAGTGCTCGTACATCTGTTGGGTGAGCCAGGCCGCCGCCTCGGGGAACCAGAACGCGGTCGCCCAGTCGTGCACACCGGTGAAGCCGTACGGGTTGGTCTCGTTGTGCACGACCCAGCCGCGTGAGCCGAACATCTCCTTCGCCGTCCGGCGTCCGGGCGCGCGCAGTGCCTCGACGAAGCGGTCGTACGGTGCCGTCGTCTCAGCGAGGTTGGCGGCCTCGGCGGGCCAGTAGTTCATCTGGATGTTGATGTTGGTGTGGTAGTCCGCGGACCACGGGGGTGTGGTGCTGTTGTTCCAGACGCCCTGGAGGTTGGCGGGCAGGGAGCCCGGGCGTGAGGAGGCGATGAGCAGGTAGCGGCCGTACTGGAAGTAGAGGGCTTCCAGGGCACGGTCCGCCGCGCTCGTGCCGCCGGTGTACGCGGCCAGCAGCCGGTCGGTGGGGACGTCGGCGGGCAGCGACTGGCCGATGTCGAGGACGACGCGGCCGAACAGGGCCCGGTGGTCACGGACGTGCCGGGCCAGCAGCGCCTCGTAGCGGTCGCCGGCCCGCTCCACGGCACGGCTGACGGCGGCGTGGGGGTCCGGGCCGCGGTAGTCGGGGTAGGTGTCGGCGTAGTCCGTGCCCGCGGCCAGGACGAACCAGGCGCTGTCGGCGCCGGTCACGGTGAGGGTGCCGTCGGCATGGGGTGTGACGGTGCCGCCCTGGGCGCGCACCCGGACCTGCGCCTCGAAGCGCAGCCCGTTGTCGGCGAGCGCGCCCCGTACGGTCAGGGTGGCGTCGGTCGCGGTGGCGGTGAAGTCGGCGCGGGGAGAGGTGTGGCGCAGGGTGAAGGTGACGCCGGCGGGCTTGTCGGCGGTGAGCCGCCCCACGATCACACCGTCGGGGTGGGAGGCGAAGAACTCCCTTTGGTGGCGCACGCCTTGGTGGGTGTAGCGGACCGAGGCGACGGCGTTGTCGAGGTCGAGTTCGCGCCGGTAGTCCGCCGGGGGCGTCGTGGGTGCGCCGGGGAGGTCGAGGTGGAGGTCGCCGAAGGTCTGGTGGGCGCCGTAGCCGATCCGTCGCTGGCCCAGCCGGTCGGCGACGGACTCGGGGTCGAGGGTGGTCCGTGCGTCGAGGTCGTCCTGTACGGCGGTGATCGCGTCCGGGCGGGGTGCGCGCCAGTTGCCGTGGTCGTAGCCCTGGGTGGAGCCGGGGCCGCCGGTCCAGAGGGTCTTCTCGTTGAACTGGAGGCGTTCGGAGGCGAGGGTGCCGAACACCATGGCACCGAGCGCGCCGTTGCCGACGGGCAGGGCTTCGCGTTCCCAGTCGGCGGCGGGAGCGGCATACCAGAGCACCGACGACCGCCTCGATACATCGGAGGAATCAGCGGCGTCTGCCTCGGCGATACCAGCGCTCAGACTCAGCGCACCGGCGCCCGCTCCGGCGGCCACAGCGGCGGCCTTCAGTGTCGTCCTGCGAGTGATCTCATGCGGCTCGTTCGACTCATACGACATGACCCCTGACGCTAGAGGTCCGATGACTCTGGCGACAAGGGTCATGACAACATGTGCGGAACCCCGAACAACGGGGCTCCGGACCGGGGGGCTCAGCCCTGCTGGAAGAGCTCAGCGGGCAGCGGCTTCAGGAGGGCGTACAGGTCGTCGGTGATGGGGCGGTCCCAGGCGGCGATGGTGACCAGGACGTTGTCGCTGCGGTCGAACTGCACGCAGGAGATCCGGCTCTCGGAGAGCTTCAGACGGCGCACGATCAGCAGGTTGTCGCCCTGCATCACGGGCACGTCCTCGCTGCCTACGACGGTGACCTCCTCGTCGTTCTCCAGTGCCAGCAGCAGCTGCGCGACCTCGAAGGGGATCTCGCCCTCGTCGACCTCGCGGGCCGGGGAGCCCTCCGGCAGATTGCCGATGATCATCGCGGGGCCGCGGCCGCCGAAGAGGTCGTAGCGCAGGAAGACACCCTGGCAGCTGCCGTCGGGGGCGGGCAGCAGGCCGGCGCCCAGATTGCCGGGCCAGTCACCCGGGTCCATGGCCAGTACGTCGAAGTCGGGCCCGGCGGGCGTGGCGCTGCGGCGGCGGAGGAACGACATGTCGCCATGGTACGTGGCCGGGCGTGTTGCATGACGTGCGGGCACGGGTTGGAGGGGCGGTCCCCGGCGCGCGGGCAGGGGGTTCCGTCGCGCTCCGCCGGACCGTCGGCCGCCGGCCGTGGTTCGGCACCGGCCGGCCGTTTCGGCACCGGGTGCCGGGGCACGGCCCGTCATTCCTCCAGCGGCGTGGCCGGCACCACCGCCACCGGGCTCGCGGCGTGCAGCAGCACGGCGTGGGTCACCGAGCCCATCATGCGGGCGGGGGCCAGGAGCCGGCGTCTGTGGCGGCCCACGACGACCAGGTGCGCCTCCCGGGACGCGGCGACGAGGTGACCGGCGGCGTCGCCCGGGGCGACGTAGGGCTCGGCGCGCACGTCCGGGTGGCGCTCGCGGTGCGGGGCGAGGAAGCCTTCCGCGAGGTCGCGGGTCTCGGCCTCGACGGCGTCCTGGTCGTGGGACGGCGGCACGACCTGGGCGGTGGCGTCCGTCCAGAGGTGCAGCGGCCAGGTGTAGGCGGCGACGACCTGGAGCCGGGCGCCGCGCAGGGCGGCCTCGGCGAAGGCGAAGGACAGTGTGGCGTCGTCGGGGCTGTCGACCTGGAGGCCGACGACGACCCGCGGCCCCGGTTCGATCGGCCTGTCGTCACGTTCCCCCACTGCCCGAAAGGCGTGGGAGGTGCCCCCATCGCGTCCGGGCTTGGGCACCACGACGACCGGGCACCCGGCATCCCGTGCGACCGCCATGCCGTTGGAGCCGAGCAGCAGGCTCGCGAAGCCGCCGCGCCCTCGCGAGCCGAGCACCAACAGCTGGGCGGCGGCGCCCAGTTCGGGCAGCACCGCGGAGGCCGCGCCCGCGAGGGCGACGTACTCCGTCGCCGGCCGCTCGACCCGGCCGTCCAGATAGCGGCGCACCCGGTCGAGCACCGGGTCGTCCTCCGGTACCGGCCGCCCGGCGGGCAGGACCTCGGGCCTGGCCCAGGCCGCGTACTGCTGCACATGGACCACGCGCAGCGGCGCCTCGCGCACCAGGGCGGCGTCGAAGGCCCAGTCCAGCGCGACCAGGCTGTCGTCCGAACCGTCGACGGCCCCGATGACCGGCAGGGTGCTCATGGGTTCTCGCCTTTCCGGAATACGACCTTCCCCCTCCCGGGGTCAGCCTGGCCCAGGCTTCGGCCCCAGGGGGGTTGGCAAGGTCGCGTGTCCGGAAAAACGGGCGGAACACACCCGGATCGGCCCGAAGGCAGGCCTCAGGTCAGGTCGAACTCGCCCTCCCTGGCGCCCGACACGAACGCGCCCCACTCGGCGGGTGTGAAGATCAGGGACGGGCTCTCCGGGCTGCCGCTGTTGCGCATCGCGATGAACCCCTCGACAAAGGCGATCTGGACATCTCCCAGGCCACGGCTGCTCGAGTGCCAATCGGCGTTGCTGAGGTCCAGCTCCGGCTTCTCCCAGCCCGTGAACGGCTGCTGCTGGATGGTGCTCTCGGCCACGTCCGTGCTCCTCCCGATTCGTCGTCCGCGGGTCAGCCTAGCGATCGGTTCGGAGTGCCGACAGGCCACGTGAGGGGGACCTTTGCGAAGTGGTCTCCCGCGCTGTGCGGGAGTGTTCCCGGGCGGCCGTACGGGAGTGTTCTCAGGCGTCCGGGGGCTCGGCGCCGACGAGCCACATCGAGAAGAACTGCGATCCGCCGCCGTAGGCGTGTCCGAGTGCCTTGCGGGCCCCGTCCACCTGGTGTTCCCCGGCCTGGCCGCGCACCTGGAGGGCCGCCTCGGCGAAACGGATCATGCCGGAGGCACCGATGGGGTTGGTGGACAGGACGCCGCCCGACATGTTGACGGGCAGGTCGCCGTCCAGCTCGGTGACCCCGGACTCGGTGAGCTTCCAGCCCTCGCCCTCGGCGGCGAAGCCGAGGTTCTCCAGCCACATGGGCTCGTACCAGGAGAACGGCACGTACATCTCCACGGCGTCGATGTCCCGGCGCGGGTCGGCGATCCCCGCCTGCCGGTACACGTCGGCCGCGCAGTCCTTGCCGGCCTGCGGGGACACGGCGTCCTTGCCGGCGAAGAGGGTGGGCTCGCTGCGCATGGCGCCGCCCAGCATCCAGGCGGGCGGCCGGGGCGCCCGGGCGGCCCCGGCGCGGTCGGTGAGGATCATCGCGCACGCGCCGTCGGAGGAGGGGCAGGTCTCCGAGTAGCGGATGGGGTCCCACAGCATGGGCGAGGCCTGGACCTTCTCCAGGGTGATGTCGTGCTCGTGGAGGTGCGCGTAGGGGTTCTTCAGCGCGTTGCGCCGGTCCTTGTACGCCACCAGCGAACCGATCGTGTCGGGCGCGCCGCTGCGTCGCATGTACGCGCGCACGTGCGGGGCGAAGAAGCCGCCCGCTCCGGCGAGCAGCGGCTGCTGGAAGGGGATCGGCAGGGACAGGCCCCACATGGCGTTGGACTCGGACTGCTTTTCGAAGGCGAGCGTCAGGACGGTGCCGTGGACGCGGGCCGCGACCAGGTTGGCGGCGACGAGGGCGGTGGATCCGCCGACCGAGCCGGCCGTGTGCACCCGGAGCATCGGCTTGCCCACCGCGCCGAGCGCGTCCGCGAGATAGAGCTCCGGCATCATCACGCCCTCGAAGAAGTCCGGCGCCTTGCCGATGACCACGGCGTCGATGTCCGCCCAGCCCAACTCGGCGTCGTCGAGCGCCCTTCGGGCCGCCTCCCGGACGAGCCCGGCGATCGACACGTCCCGGCGCGCCGCGACGTGCTTGGTCTGACCGATGCCTACGACGGCCACGGGCTCCTTGCTCATCGCGGATCCCCTTCGAGTACGGCGACCAGGTTCTGTTGGAGGCAGGGGCCGGACGTGGCGTGTGCGAGCGCCCGGTCGGACTCGCCCCGATGGATGCGTGCGGCGGCCTCGCCGATGCGGATGAGCCCGGCGGCCATGACGGGGTTGGCGGCGAGCGCACCGCCGGAAGGGTTCACGCGCACGCTGTCGTCCAGCTTGAGCGCCTTGCGCAGGACCACCTCCTGCGAGGTGAACGGCGCGTGCAACTCGACGGTGTCGACGGGCCGTTGGAACGCCCCGGCCTTCTCGGCGGCGAGGCGGGTGGAGGGCGAGTCGGTCAGATCGCGGACGCCGAGCCCGTGGGCCTCGATGCGGTGGTCGATGCCCCGGATCCAGGCGGGCCGCTCACACAGCTCGCGGGCCCGCTCCCCCGCCGCGAGGACCACGGCGGCGGCACCGTCGCCGATGGGCGGGCAGTCGCCGGTACGCAGCGGCCGTACGACGTACTCGCCCCGGGGCACCGAACCTCGCAGCTGGGCGTGGGAGTTGGCGGTGGCGTCGGCGCGGCTGCGGGCGGCGACGGCGGCGAGCGCGGGCTCGTCGGTGTCGCCGGCGTCGATGAGTGCCTGGGCCTGAAGGGCGGCGAGGGCGACGGAGTCGGGCCAGAGGGGGGCGACGTAGTAGGGGTCGAGCTGACGGGTGAGGACGTCGCGCAGGGGACCCGGTGAGGACTTGCCGTAGGAGTAGACGAGCGCGGTGTCGGCGTCCCCGGTCAGCAGTTTGGTCCACGCCTCGTACAGCGCCCACGCACCGTCCATCTCGACGTGCGACTCGGAGATCGGCGGCCAGGCGCCGACGCCGTCGAGGGCAAGGGTGAAGGAGAAGGCGCGGCCGGCGAGGTAGTCGCTGGAGCCGGAGCAGGTGAAGCCGATGTCGGCGGTCTTCAGGCCGGTCCGCGCCAGCACCTCGTGTAGCACGGGCATGAGCATCTCCACCTCGGAGAGCTCCTCGCTGGTGCGCCGGTGCTCGGTCTGCGCGAAGGCGACTACGGCGATCTCGCGGTTCACAGCAGCTCCCTGTAGGTGTCGTAGTCCGCGTCGGGCTCGCCCGTGGGCCGGTAGTGGTCGGGGTAGCGGGCGCCTTCCGTCCACACCGGTTCGACCCGCAGGCCCATCCGCACCTGGTCGTACGGGATGCCGCCGATACGGCCGTGCAGGGCGAGGCCGGCGCCGTCTAGGGCGATGTGGGCGTAGACGTACGGCACCTCGATGTCGAGGTTCTTCGCCTTGATGTTGACGATGCAGAACGTGGTGACTGTGCCGTGAGGACCTACCTCGACCTGTTCTGATGTGGCGAGGCCACATGTGGGGCACGCACCCCTCGGCGGGACGTACACCTTGCGACAGGACGGGCAGCGTTCACCGACGTTGCGCTGTTCGGCCAGGGCGTTGATGTAGGCCGTCTGGGCACGGCCGGGCGAGTAGGTGTAGTCGAGTCGGGCGGGGGCGACGATGCCGGTGACCGGGTCTTCGAACTCGCCCGTGTGGCCGGTGAGTTCGCCCTGCTCACCGTCGTACGGCTCGAAGCACGCGATGTCGGTGATCGCACCGGTGCGTTCCTCGGCCCAGCGGAGGCGGACGCGCATGCCGGTGTGCACGGCATCGGGGCCGGGGGCGTCGAGGGCGTGCAGGAGGGCGGTGTCGGCGCCGTCGAGGCGGACCAGGACCCAGGCGAAGGGGGTGTCGAGGGGCTGGTCGCGGCGGGGGGCGGGGTTCCAGGCCCAGGTGGTGACCGTGCCGGTGGCGGCGACCTCGACCAGACCGCGGATCTCCTCGGCGGTGACGGGGTCGTACTCGACGGGTGGGACGAGCGTACGTCCGTCACCGGTCCGGACCCCGAGCACGACGCGTTCGCGCAGCCCGGTGAGGAAGGCGCTCTGGACGGGCCCCAGAGAACGGGTGAAGGGGAACTCGACGGTCAACGGGGCCTTGAGGACTTCAGGCATCGGGGACGTGCCTCCTTAGGAGGTCGGGGATGCGCGGGACAGACAGCAACTGAGCAGGGTCGGTACGGCACACCGCCCAGGGGCGCGGGGCTGTGACATTTGCGGCTCCGCCGCGTGGGCGCGACCAGCCACGGACGACCCGCAGCTTCAAACCGGCCCAAGCCAGCGCAACACCTACACCCGCTTGTAGACAGGTGGTCGCTTCTCCGCAAACGCGCGGGCGCCTTCCTTGGCGTCCGCTGTGTCGAAGATCGGCCACCCGCGCTTGAGTTCGGCGGCGAGCCCGTCGGTCTCGGTCAACTCGGCGGTCTCGTACACCGACGCCTTGACGGCCTCCACGGCCAGCGGGCCACAGGCATTGATCTGTTCGGCGATCTCCAGAGCCTTGGTCAGCGCCGTGCCGTCCGGGACGACATGCCCGATGAGGCCGATGCCGGCGGCCTCGCGAGCGCTGTACGGACGCCCGGTGAGCAGCATCTCCAGGGCGTGGGTGCGCGGGATCTGCCGTTGCAGACGGACCGTGGAGCCACCGATCGGGAACAGCCCGCGCTTCACCTCGAACAGCCCGAACGTGGCCGACTCGCCCGCGACACGGATGTCGGTGCCCTGCAGCATCTCGGTGCCGCCCGCGACGCAGTACCCCTCGACGGCGGCGATCACCGGTTTGCGCGGGCGATGATGGCGGAGCATCGCCTTCCAGTGCAGGTCGGGATCGGCCTTGAGCCGGTCCCGGTAGTGCTCACCCTCCATGCCCTTCCCCGCGAGGGCCTTGAGGTCCATGCCCGCGCAGAAGCAGTCCCCCGCTCCCGTGAACACGATGGAGCGGATCGAGTCGTCCGCGTCGGCCTCGACCCAGCCGTCGTAGAGGCCGACCAGCATCGGCAACGAGAGCGCGTTCTTCGCCTCGGGCCTGTTGAGCGTGAGCACCAGTGTGGCGCCCTCACGTCGCACGGCGAGGTGTTCGGTCCCACCCATGACCAGTCTCCCCTCTGACAGAACGAGAACAGGTTGCAGGAGGGGCGAAGGCACTTCAAGAGTTTTCTGACAGTCAGTCAGATTCTTTTGCGCGCAGGCTTCACAGTTGTGCCGCCCTTTGCTCTGATGACCGGCGAACCGCCTGTGAACCGTGCCCTGTCGAGGTCAGGAGGAACGGTGGAGTACAACCTTGCCGACCTGTTCGAGTCGGTCGTCGACGTGGTTCCCGACCGCGAGGCGCTCGTGTACATCGACCACCCGGGCACGGGCGCGGAGCGCCGTCTGACGTATGCGCAGCTGGACGCGGCCGCCAACCGGATCGCCCACCATCTGATCGACAGCGGGATCCGCCCCGGCGAACACCTGGGGCTCCACCTCTACAACGGCATCGAGTACCTGCAGACGGTGCTGGCCTGCCTCAAGGCGCGGATCGTTCCGGTCAACGTCAACTACCGGTACGTGGAGGAGGAGTTGGTGTACCTGTACCGGGACGCCGATCTGGTGGCCCTGGTCTTCGAGGCGGAGTTCACGGGCCGGGTGGCGGCGGCGCTGCCGCGGGTGGAGGGGCTGCGGCATCTGGTGCGCGTGGGCACCGTGACGCCGGGTGCGGTGCGCGCGCCGGTCGTGCCCGCGGTGGCCTTCACGGACGCCGAGGCCACCGGGTCGCCCGAGCGGGGGTTCCCGGAGCGGTCGGGTGACGACCAGTTCATCATCTACACGGGCGGCACCACCGGGATGCCCAAGGGCGTGATGTGGCGTCAGGAGGATCTGTTCTTCTCGGGGCTGGGCGGGGGTGCGCCGACCGGTGAGCCGGTGAGGAAGCCGGAGGAGCTCGCGGAGCGCGTGGCTGCGGGCGGCGACGGCATCACCTTCTTCCCCACCGCGCCGCTGATGCACGGCACGTCCACGCTGACCGCCTTCATCGGCTTCAACTTCGGCCAACGCGTCGTGATCCACCGCAAGTTCGCCCCGGAAGAGGTCCTGCGCACCATCGAGAAGGAGAGGGTGACCAGCGTGTCGCTGGTGGGCGACGCGATGCTGCGGCCGCTCGTCGACGCGCTGAGCGGGCCGATGAAGGGCACGGACTGCTCGTCGATGTTCAGCGTGTCGTCATCCGGGGCGATCATGTCCGACACGGTGCGCCGGCAGTTCCAGGAGCTGGTCCCGAACGTCATGCTGCTGAACAACTTCGGTTCCTCGGAGTCCGGGTTCAACGGCACGGCGACCGAGGACTCCGGCCCCGAGCGCGGCTTCCGCATCCGCGTCAACTCCCGTACCCGGGTGGTGGATCCGGCGACCCACGAGGCGGTCGCCGTCGGCGAGGTGGGCCGCGTCGCGCAGTGCGGCCATGTGCCGCTCGGCTACTACAACGACCCGGGGAAAACCGCCGAGACCTTCTTCGAGAAGGACGGCCGGCGGTGGGTGCTGCTCGGCGACATGGCCACGGTCGACGAGGACGGCGTCGTCACCGTGCTGGGCCGTGGCTCGCAGTGCATCAACACCGGCGGCGAGAAGGTGTACCCGGAGGAGGTCGAGCAGGCGCTCAAGTCCCACCCCGACGTGTACGACGCGCTGGTGGCCGGGGTGCCGGACGCGAAGTGGGGGCACCATGTGGCGGCCGTGGTGCAGCTGCGCTCCGGCGCGGTGCGGCCTTCGCTGACGGACATCCAGACACACTGCCGCTCCCATCTCGCGGGGTACAAGATTCCCCGCCAGCTGGTGATCACGGACTCGATCCGGCGCTCGCCCAGCGGCAAGGCGGACTACCGCTGGGCGCGCGAGGTGGCGACGGCTGCGGACGGGTGAATTCCGGGCGGGTCCGATTGAACCTAAGGTGACGTGCGGACGTACTCGTGGTGGCAGGCTCGGTCATCGGGCGCTGTTTGCCATGCCATCGCAAGACCGCACGGGAGGACCTCCGGGTGTCGCAGGAGGCAGCAGAGCAGGTAACACAGGAGACGGCGGAAGAGACGGGGACGGCAGAGACCGCCGCGGCGACTGCAGCGGCTACGGCGGCAGGAGAGCCTGAAGAGGCCGAGGCGGCCGGAACGCCTGAAGAAGCCGAGGCGGCCGAGGAGACCAAGGCGGCGGCCCGCCTCACGGAGCCGTCCGGCTCCTCACCCGCCCCCTCCTCCTCGCC
>NZ_JAKEIP010000244.1 GCF_021474425.1 Streptomyces muensis
CACACCCCCGTCCCGATAAGGCAGTCTTGTCCCCGTGCCCGAACCCGTAGCCCGTAAGTCCGAACCCGCCGCGCGCGACGTCCACCCGCACTCCGCGACCTTGAGGCGGCTGGAGAAGTCCTCCGGTTCTCTCGCCGCGCAGGCCATCGCGCGGATGGACGAGACGCTGCCGTGGTACCGGGCCATGCCCCCGGAGAACCGTTCCTGGATCGGTCTGGTCGCCCAGGCCGGTATCGCCGCCTTCACGGAGTGGTTCCGGCATCCCGACGCGCCGCAGGCCATCTCCACCGACGTGTTCGGGACGGCTCCCCGCGAGCTGACCCGGGCCATCACCCTGCGCCAGACCGTGGAGATGGTGCGCACCACCATCGAGGTGATGGAGTCGGCGATCGACGAGGTCGCCGCTCCCGGTGACGAGAGCGTGCTGCGGGAGGCGCTCCTCGTCTACGCCCGTGAGATCGCCTTCGCCACCGCCCAGGTGTACGCCCAGGCCGCGGAGGCACGCGGTGCCTGGGACGCCCGGCTCGAGTCGCTCGTCGTGAACGCCGTGCTGAGCGGGGAGGCCGACGAGGGGGCGGTGAGCAGGGCCGCCGCTCTCGGGTGGAACTCGCCCGAACATGTGTGTGTCGTGCTCGGGACCGCGCCCGACGGGGACAGTGAGCTGACCGTCGAGGCCATCCGGCGGGCCGCGCGGCACGCCAAGCTGCAGGTGCTGACCGGGGTGCTCGGGGACCGGCTCGTGGTGATCGCCGGCGGCAGTGACAACCCGATCGCCGTCGCCAAGTCGCTGATCGGGCCGTATGCCGCCGGGCCGGTCGTGGCCGGGCCCGTCGTACCCGATCTGCTGGCCGCCACCCGGTCCGCGCAGGCCGCCGCCGCCGGGTTGAAGGCGTGTTCGGCCTGGCAGGACGCGCCGCGGCCGGTGCTGGCGGACGATCTGCTGCCGGAGCGTGCCATCGCCGGGGATCCCAGTGCGCGTGAGCAGTTGGTGGAGGAGATCTACAGACCGTTGGAGGAGGCCGGGTCGGCTCTGCTGGAGACGCTCTCGGTCTATCTGGAGCAGGCGAGCAGCCTGGAGGGGGCCGCACGGATGCTCTTCGTGCATCCCAACACCGTGCGCTACCGGCTTCGACGTGTGACTGACGTCACCGGCTGGTCGCCTTCCGATGTACGCTCCGCGTTCACTCTGCGGATCGCGCTGATCCTGGGGCGTCTGGTCGACGGCGATCTTCAGCTCTAGGGTTTTGTCGGGGGCCCACAAAACCCCCTCGTGTTCTTCGTCCTTGTCCCCACGGGCGGCCGTGCCCGTCCCCAAGAGAGAGTGTGAGAGTGCTCGTACTCGTCGCTCCCGGCCAGGGCGCCCAGACGCCCGGCTTCCTGACCCCCTGGCTCGAACTCCCCGGTGCCGCCGACCGCGTCGCCGCGTGGTCCGACGCCATCGGACTGGACCTCGCCCACTACGGCACGCAGGCCGACGCCGACGCCATCCGGGACACCTCCGTGGCGCAGCCGCTGCTGGTCGCGGCCGGCATCCTGTCCGCCGCGGCACTGGGTGACACCCTGGTGCCCGGCGCCGTCGCCGGTCACAGCGTCGGTGAGATCACCGCGGCCGCCTTCGCGGGCGTCCTCGACGACACCGCCGCGCTGACCCTCGTACGCAGGCGGGGTCTGGCCATGGCCGAGGCCGCCGCGATCACCGAGACCGGTATGTCGGCGCTGCTCGGCGGCGACCCGGAGACCTCGGTCGCGCACCTGGAGAAGCTCGGTCTGACCCCGGCGAACATGAACGGCGCCGGTCAGATCGTGGCCGCGGGCACCATGGAGCAGCTCGCCGCGCTGGAGCAGGACAAGCCCGAGGGGGTGCGCAAGGTCGTCGCGCTGAAGGTCGCCGGCGCCTTCCACACCCACCACATGGGACCCGCCGTCGACAAGCTGGCCGAGGCCGCCAAGGAGCTCGTGCCCGCCGACCCGAAGGTCGCCTACGTCTCCAACAAGGACGGCCGGACGGTCGCCGCCGGTGCCGAGGTGCTGGAGCGCCTCGTCGGGCAGGTCGCCAACCCGGTCCGCTGGGACCTGTGCATGGAGACCTTCAAGGAGCTCGGCGTCACGGCCCTGATCGAGGTGTGCCCCGGTGGCACGCTGACCGGTCTGGCCAAGCGCGCACTGCCCGGTGTGAAGACCCTGGCCCTCAAGACCCCCGACGACCTGGACGCTGCTCGCGAGCTCATCGCCGAGCACAGCGCCTGACAAGGAGCCCGGAGCATGGCGAAGCTGAAGCCCAGCAAGGGCGCCCCGTACGCGCGCATCCTCGGCGTCGGCGGGTACCGCCCGACCCGGGTCGTGCCCAACGAGGTGATCCTGGAGAAGATCGACTCGTCCGACGAGTGGATCCGTTCGCGCTCCGGCATCGAGACGCGGCACTGGGCGAACGACGAGGAGACCGTCGCCGCGATGTCTGTCGAGGCGTCCGGCAAGGCCATCGCCGACGCCGGGATCTCCGCCGAGCAGATCGGCGGCGTGATCGTCTCGACCGTCTCGCACTTCAAGCAGACCCCGGCCGTCGCGACCGAGATCGCCGACAAGCTCGGTACGAACAAGGCCGCCGCCTTCGACATCTCGGCCGGCTGCGCGGGCTTCGGCTACGGCCTCACGCTCGCCAAGGGCATGATCGTCGAGGGCAGCGCCGAGTACGTCCTCGTCATCGGTGTGGAGCGGCTGAGCGACCTCACCGACCTGGAGGACCGGGCGACGGCCTTCCTGTTCGGCGACGGCGCCGGCGCGGTCGTGGTCGGTCCCTCCCAGGAGCCGCACATCGGCCCGACCGTGTGGGGCTCGGAGGGCGACAAGTCCGAGACGATCAAGCAGACGGTGCCGTGGAACGAGTTCCGGATCGGCAACGTCGCCGAACTCCCGCTGGACAGTGAGGGCAACGTCAAGTTCCCCGCGATCACGCAGGAGGGCCAGGCGGTGTTCCGCTGGGCCGTGTTCGAGATGGCGAAGGTCGCCCAGCAGGCGCTGGACGCGGCCGGGATCACCCCGGACGACCTGGACGTCTTCATCCCGCACCAGGCCAACGAGCGGATCATCGACTCGATGGTGAAGACACTGAAGCTGCCGGAGCACGTCACGGTCGCCCGCGACGTACGCACCACCGGCAACACCTCGGCCGCCTCGATCCCGCTCGCCATGGAGCGGCTCCTGGCGACCGGCGAGGCGAAGAGCGGCGACACCGCGCTAGTCATCGGATTCGGGGCGGGTCTCGTATACGCCGCGACGGTCGTTACTCTCCCCTAGGCACTCCGTGCCGGATCTTGTGAGCCGGCCCGGGAACCGCACCACCCGTCGCTGCCGCGACGGGAGCGAAAACTCGCTGAACAACCTGAACAACAACGAAGGAGCGCCAAGATGGCCGCCACTCAGGAAGAGATCGTCGCCGGTCTCGCCGACATCGTGAACGAGATCGCCGGCATCCCGGTTGAGGACGTCCAGCTGGACAAGTCCTTCACCGACGACCTGGACGTCGACTCGCTGTCCATGGTCGAGGTCGTCGTCGCCGCCGAAGAGCGCTTCGACGTGAAGATCCCGGACGAGGACGTCAAGAACCTCAAGACCGTGGGCGACGCGACCGACTACATCCTCAAGCACCAGGGCTGATCCTCCGATCACGCCCCTGGGCTGAACTGCCCCGCCACCCGGCGGTGGCGCCGCTGAATCCCCATTCCTTGGAGAAAGAATTCCCGTGAGCCCGACCAATCGCACCGTGGTCGTCACCGGTATCGGCGCAACCACACCGCTGGGTGGCGACGCAGCCTCTACCTGGGAGGGCCTGATCGCCGGCAAGTCCGGCGTCAAGCCCCTGGAGCAGGACTGGGCCGCCGACCAGGCGGTCCGTATCGCCGCGCCGGTCGCCGTGGAGCCGACCGAGGTCATCCCGCGGCCGCAGGCCCGCCGACTGGACCGTTCGGCGCAGTTCGCGCTGATCGCCGCCCAGGAGGCGTGGAAGGACGCCGGGTTCGAGGCCAAGGCCGGTGAGGACCCGAACGTCGACCCCGACCGCCTCGGCGCGGTCGTCGCCTCCGGCATCGGTGGCGTCACGACGCTGCTCGACCAGTACGACGTGCTCAAGGAGAAGGGCGTCCGCCGCGTCTCCCCGCACACCGTCCCCATGCTGATGCCGAACGGCCCCTCCGCCAACGTGGGCCTGCTCGTGGGCGCCCGTGCGGGCGTGCACACCCCGGTCTCCGCCTGCGCGTCGGGCGCCGAGGCCATCGGCTACGCCATCGAGATGATCCGCACCGGCCGCGCCGACGTCGTCGTCGCGGGTGGCACGGAGGCGGCGATCCACCCGCTGCCCATCGCCGCGTTCGGCAACATGATGGCGATGTCCAAGAACAACGACGACCCGCAGGGCGCGTCGCGTCCCTACGACGTCGCCCGCGACGGCTTCGTCCTCGGTGAGGGCGCCGGCGTGATCGTCCTGGAGTCCGCCGAGCATGCCGCCAAGCGCGGGGCGCGGGTGTACGCCGAGGCGGTCGGGCAGGGTATCTCCGCCGACGCGCACGACATCGTGCAGCCCGAGCCGGAGGGGCGCGGTATCTCGCAGGCCCTGCAGAACCTGCTGGACCGCAACGACCTGGATCCGGCGGAGATCGTGCACGTCAACGCGCACGCTACGTCGACGCCGGCCGGGGACATCGCGGAGCTGAAGGCTTTGCGGAAGGTGTTCGGTGACGATGCCGATCACATGGCTGTGTCCGCGACCAAGTCGATGACCGGGCATCTGCTGGGTGGTGCCGGTGGTGTGGAGACGGTCGCGACGGTGCTCGCGCTGTATCACCGAGTGGCTCCGCCGACCATCAATGTCGAGAACCTGGACCCTGAGGCCGAGGCGAATGCCGACGTCATTCGGGGTGAGGCTCGGAAGTTGCCTGTTGAGGGGCGGATTGCCGCGCTGAACGACTCGTTCGGGTTCGGTGGGCACAATGTTGTGCTGGCGTTCCGGTCCGTTTGAGGTCGGCGTTAGTTGAGGGTGGCCCGGACTCTGGGAAGAGTTCGGGCCATCGCCGTTGGTGGTTCTGTTGTTGGCCGGCTGCGAGCCGGTGGGGGCTGGTCGCGCAGTTCCCCGCGCCCCTGAACAGCTCGGCGCTGCCGTCAAGCCCTCTTTAGACGACCTGGTGGAGCCAGCGGACCGGGGCGCCCTCGCCCGCGTACCTGAAAGGCTCCAGCTCGTCGTCCCACGGCTTGCCCAGTAGCTTGGCGATTTCGGATTCCAGGTCGGTCTCGCCTTGCTGTGAGCGGGCCAGGGCTGCCCTCAGTCGGTCCTCGGGGATGAGGATGTCGCCGTGGATGCCGGTGACGGCGTGGAAGATGCCCAGGTCGGGGGTGCAGCTGTAGCGCTCGCCCTCGGCGGTGGGGCAGGGCTCGGCGGTGACCTCGAAGCGGAGGAGATGCCAACCGCGCAGGGCGGAGGCCAGCTTGGAGGCGGTGCCGGCCTCGGCCTGCCAGGAGAACTCCGAGCGCCAGGTGCCGGGCGCGGCGGGCTGCCGGATCCAGTCGAGGTTGACGCGCGTGCCGAGCACCCCGGCGACGGCCCACTCGACATGCGGGCACAGCGCGCGCGGCGCGGAGTGCACGTACAGAACTCCACGTGTCGTCACCGGGACCTCCGGGCAGAGCGGACATCTTGCGAACTGGCGGACGATGGTGGCCGGACGGCCACGTTGATGGCGAGGCTACCGTGCGGCGGCGCAAGGAGTGTGACGTACCGTCGGTCCCGGTGCCGCCAAACGCCCGCCATTCACCCGGCAGGACGCTTGTACGGGTGTGAGCCGTTGCATGAGCCGGGTGGGAACCCTCGTGCGTTGTCATGGGTTGGAGACCATGACGGGGTTGAGCGAGGGGATGGACCACGGATGCCGAAGCGACGGCACCTTTCGCGCGCGGTCTGCGCCGCCGTGACCGCGACCGTGCTGGGCGTCGCCGGCTGTGACGCCGTCGGTGGCAACTCCCCGGCGCCGTCCGGCACCGAGGCGCGCGGCGCGCGCCCGTCGCCGAAGCCGACGCCGGCCTGGGACCGCAGTCCCGCGTCGATCGCGGCTGTCGGCGACTCCATCACGACGGGTTTCGACGCCTGTACGGTCCTGTCGGACTGCCCCGAGGCGTCGTGGGTGACCGGCAGCAGCCCTCAGGTCGACAGTCTCGCCGTACGGCTGCTCGGGAAGGCGGACGCGGCGAAGCGCAGCTGGAACCACGCCGTGACCGGGGCGCGGATGGCGGACGTGCCGGGGCAGATGGCGCGGGCGGTGGCGCACAAGCCGGAGCTGGTGGTGGTGATGGCGGGGGCGAACGACGCGTGCCGGGACACGACGGACGCGATGACGTCGGTGGCCGAGTTCCGCACGCAGTTCGAGGACGCCCTGGGCACGTTGCGGGAGTCGCTGCCGAGGACTCAGGTGTATGTGGCGAGCGTGCCGAATCTGATGCGGCTGTGGGAGCAGGGGCGGAGCAGTCCGGTGGGCCGGCAGGTGTGGAAGCTCGGGATCTGTCCTTCGATGCTGGGCGACGCCGAGTCGCTGACCACGGCGGCGAACGAGCGGCGCGAGACGGTGCAGGGGCGGGTCGAGGCGTACAACGAGGTGCTGGAGGAGGTCTGTGAGAAGGACCGTCGCTGCCGGTTCGACGACGGCGCGGTGTACGACTTCCGGTTCGGTGCCGAGCAGCTGAGCCAGTGGGACTGGTTCCATCCGAGCGTGGACGGTCAGGCGCGGCTGGCCGAGATCGCCTACCGGAGGATCACGAACTAGTGTTCCGCTCATGAGCGAACACTTCGGCACACTTTCCGACGGTACGCGGATCCATCGCTGGACGCTGGAGCGCGCGGGCGTCCGGGTTCGGGTGCTGTCGTACGGCGGGATCGTGCAGTCGCTGGAGGTGCCGGACCGGGACGGACACGCGGCGAACGTGGTGCTGGGCTTCGCCGGCCTGGACGGGTATCTCGCCCACCCCGGGCCGTATCTCGGTGCGCTCATCGGGCGGTACGCCAACCGGATCGCCGGGGGCCGTTTCCCGCTGGACGGGCTGACGTACGCGCTCGACCCGAACAACGCGCCCAACTCCCTGCACGGCGGCGAGCGCGGTTTCGACAAGCGGGTGTGGGAGGTGACGCCGGTGGAGCACGGTGTGCGGCTCGGCCGGGTCAGTCCGCACGGCGAGGAGGGTTTCCCGGGGCGTCTCGACGTCTCGGTGACCTACACCCTGGACGCGGACGGGGCGCTGCGGATCGCCTATGAGGCGGTGACGGACGCGCCGACCGTGGTGAACCTGACCAACCACAGCTACTTCAATCTCGCCGGGGCGCAGGCGGGCAACGCGGGCGGGCATGAACTGCGACTGGCCGCCTCCCGGTTCACCCCGGTCGACGCCGACCTCATTCCGGCCGGCGCGCCTGCCGAGGTGGCGGGCACGCGGTTCGACTTCCGTGAGGCGCGGAAGGTCGGCGCGGGGTACGACCACAACTTCGTGCTCGACAAGGGGGTGACGGGGAGTGCGCGGGAGGTCGCCGAGCTGTACGACCCGTCGACCGGGCGGGCGCTGACGGTGGCGACCACCGAGCCCGGGCTCCAGCTGTACACGGCCGACCATCTCGCCGAGCCGTTCGCGCCGGGCGACGGCATCGCGCTGGAGACCCAGCACTTCCCGGACTCCCCGAACCGGCCGGACTTCCCGTCCACGGTGCTGCGGCCGGGCGAGGTGTTCCGTTCGGAGACGGTGTACGGCTTCTCGGCCCGCTGAGCCCCGCCGGAAGGGCCGGAGGAGAGACCAAAGCCCCGGCCCGGGCGTCAGGACCCGGGCCGGGGCTGTTCCTGGGGTACTTCTCCCGGCTCAGACGTTAATCGTCGCCGTCACCCGACGGTCGGCGATCGAGCGACTCACCTGGATCTCGTACGAACCCTTCACAAAGGTCCACGAATTGGTCGTCTCGTCCCACGTCTCGAAAGCGCGGCGCGGAATCTCGATCACCGCTTCGGCGGTCTCTCCCGACCCCGCCTCCACTCCCGCGAACCCGGCCAGCCAGCGCGCCGGGCGGCCGGCGTCGGGCTCGCCCGGCGCCAGGTACAACTGGACGACCTCGCGCCCCGCGCGCTCGCCGGAGTTGCGGAGGCCGACCGTGACCGTGGTCCCCTCGACCTTGGCGGACTCGTACGTCCACTCGGTGTAGCCGAGGCCGTGCCCGAAGGGGTACGACGGGGTCCGGCCCTCCTTCTCCCAGGCGCGGTAGCCGATGAAGACGTCCTCGGTGTACGGGAGTTCACCGGCCGAGGGGGTGACCTGGGTGACGGGGGCGTCGGAAAGGGAGCCCCAGGTGGTGGGCAGCCGGCCGCCGGGCTCGTGCGCTCCGGTGAGGACGTCGGCGAGGGCTGCGCCGCCCTCCTGGCCGGGGAACCAGCTGAGCAGCACGGCGGCGACGTCCTCGCGCCAGGGGAGTTCGACCGGGGAGCCGGAGTTGACGACCACGACGGTGTGGGGGTTGACGGCGGCGACGGCGCGGACCAGGTCGTCCTGGCGGCCGGGCAGGGTCAGGTCGGTGCGGTCGAAGCCCTCGGACTCGACGCGGTCGGTGGTGGCGACGACGACCACGGCCGTGTCGGCGTGCCGGGCGGCCTCGACGGCCTCGGCGATCAGCTCGTCGGCGTCGCGCTGCGGCTCCTGGTGGTTGAGCGTGAAGGCGACGACCTTCATCGGGATGTGGTCGGCGAACTCGACGACGTGCGTCAGGGAGACCTCGACCGGTTCGCCGGCGGTGAGTTCGGACCGGCCGTGGGCGACGGGGGCGCCGAAGAAGGTGATGAAGGGGTCGTCCTTGGCGGGACGCTGGTCGCCGTCGAAGTGCGTGGTTCCGTCGACGGTGAGCTCGAAGGCGCCGATGCCCTTGATGCCGAAGGTGTGCGCGCCGGTCTCGCGCGGGGTGAAGGTGCCGGTCAGTTCGACGGTGTGCAGGGTGTCGTGGGTGACGCCGTCGGGGAGGTCGTCGCCCATCCACTGGATCTGGCCGTTGGGCGCCGAGCCGGTGCCGAGGACGTTGCCGTCGGCGTCCCGGCACACGGCGCGCAGTTCGAAGCCCTTGTCGGCGACGGCGAGTTCGGTGTTCGGGTCGGCGCCGACGGCGTAGGTGAGGGTGCCCTCGGGGAGAGCTGCGGTGAGGCCGTCGAGCGGGGAGACGATCCGGTCGGGGAAGACGGTGGCGGAGCCGCCGCCGAGGACCCGGGCGTCGCGGGCGGCGGCGCCGATGAGGGCGACCGTGCCGTTCTGCCGGAGCGGGAGGGCGCCCTGGTTGCGGACCAGGACGAAGGAGCGGCGGGCGATCTCGCGGGCCAGGACGCTGCCGTCGACCGCCGAGGGGGGCTCTGTGACGACCGGCTCGGCGCCGTCGAGGATGCCGACGCGGGCGGCGAGCCGCAGGACGTTGCGCACGGCGCCGTCGACCTTGGCCTCGGCGACCCGCCCGTCCCGTACGGCCTGGGCGAGGGCCGGGCCGTACACCGTCTGCGGGCCCGGCATGGCGGCGTCGAGGCCGCCCTCGATGGCGCCGACGGTCGACCGGGCGGCCAGCCAGTCGGAGACGTTGTAGCCGTCGAAGCCCCATTCGCCGCGCAGGACCTCGTTCACGAGGTGGTGGTGCTCGGTCATCGTCGTGCCGTTGACCGTGTTGTAGGCGGTCATGATGCCCCAGGGGTGGGCGTTCTCGACGATGATCTCGAAGGGCGCCAGGTACAGCTCGCGCAGGGCGCGTGCGCTCACCTTGTTGTTCACGGTGAAGCGGTCGGTCTCGGCGTCGTTGGCGACGAAGTGCTTGACGGTGGTGCCGACGCCGCCGGACTGGACGCCGTTCACATAGCCGGCGCCGATCGTGCCCGTCAGGTACGGGTCCTCGCTGTAGGCCTCGAAGTGCCGCCCTCCGAGCGGGGAGCGGTGGAGGTTGACGGTCGGGGCGAGGAGCACGTGCACGCCCTTGCGGCGTGCCTCCTGGGCGAGCAGCACCCCTGCCCTGCGGGCGAGTTCCGGGTCCCAGGTGGCGGCGAGGGCGGTGGGCGAGGGGAGGGCGACGGACGGGTCGTCGGCGGTCCAGCGCACCCCCCGGACGCCGATCGGGCCGTCGGACATCACGAGGGACTGCAGGCCGATCCCGGGGAGCGCGGGCAGGGTCCAGGTGTCCTGCCCGGAGAGCAGCCGCGCCTTCGCGTCGAGGTCGAGCCCGGCGAGTGCTGCCTCGACGGCCGCCTCGCGCGCTTCGTCGGCCTGGGTGCGGGATCCCGCCATCGCGATGCCTCCTCATTGGGTCCGTGGCTCTGAGCCTGCCGCCCATCCTGCATCCGGTACCAGTAGCTCGGTAGGTTTCGTTATCTTGCTGTAATATTCGGGGTACGGTGATGTCGTACGGTGACGCCATGAACGCGAGGGTCAGAAGCGAGGAGCGGCGCGCCGAGATCGTCAGGGCGGCCCTGGAGGTGATCGCCGAGCGCGGTTACCGGGGGGCGAGCCTGGGCGCGGTCGCGGAGCGGGTGGGGCTCACACAGCAGGGGCTGCTGCACCACTTCCCGACCAAGGAAGCGCTGCTCGTCGCCGTGCTCCAGGAGCGGGACCAGTGGGACGCCGTACCGGGCACCCGGTGGCGGATCGACCTGCTGACCTCGCTCGTCGAGTACAACGCGATGCGGCCCGGCATCATCCAGACCTTCTCGGCGCTGCTCGGCGAGAGCGTGACCGAGGGGCATCCGGCGCGCGCGTACTTCACCGAGCGGTACACCGACGTCCGCGCGAGCATGGCCGAGGTCCTGCGCGCCGAGTACGGGGACCGGCTGCCGAACGGACTGACCCCGGAGCGTACGGCTCCGCTGCTGGTCGCCGTCATGGACGGGCTGCAGTACCAGTGGCTGCTCGACCCCGAGTCGGTGGACATGCCGGGGGCGTTCCGGGACTTCCTCGGCCTGCTGGGCGAGAGCGTCGAGAACTCGGCCTGACCGTCCGGGCCATGGCGTAGGCCACTTCCGTCACGGGATACTTCCGGCTACCCGCACGACACACGCTCCGCCTCACCCCCCACCGTGACGGAAGGACCGGAACTCCCTTGAATTCCATACGTGTTCGGATCGGCGTCCTCGGACTCGCCCTGCTGGCCGGCCTCTCGGCTCCGACGGCCGGGACCGCTGTCGCCGCCGGGACGGCGGCCGCGCCGACCGTCGAGGAACAGCGGCTCGACAAGGCCGTCCCGCAGGAGATCCTGCGTCGCTCCGGATTCGACGCCCTGGCCACGGAGTTCGCCGACGACCTCGCCGGCGCGCGCTCCTACGCGCACGCCCGGCGTGTCGTCGAACGCGACGGATCGGCGCTGTGGCGCAGGGCCGTCGAGCGGGCGCAGGGGCGAGGTCCCGGGGGTGATCTGAGCCGGGACGATGACCGGCCGCTGTACTGGGCGCGGTTGTCGATGACGCGGGAGGTGCGGACCTGGGCACCGGGGTTCGGGCTGAGTGAGGGTCAGCGGGCGGCGCTGCTCGATGTGTTGGAGCGGGGTTCGCGTGGTCAGGGCGACATTCGCCATCCGCAGGGGAAGGGCATCCGGCGGGTCCTGGTGACCGGGTTCGATCCGTTCACCCTTGACCGGGACATCCGTATCTCCAATCCGTCCGGGGCGGCGGCGCTCGCGCTCGACGGGACCGTGATCGAGACTGCGCGGGGGCCGGCTCGGGTGGAGACCGCCGTGTTCCCGGTGCGGTGGTCCGACTTCGCCGAAGGGACCGTGGAGCGGACGTTGCGGCCGTATCTGGGGAAGGTCGATCTGTTCGCGACGGTGAGTCAGGGACGGGTCGGGCGGTTCGATGTCGAGCGGACCAACGGGGCGTGGCGGGGTGGGTTCGGGGACAACGTGAACGTCGGGCGGACCGGGACGATTCCTGTTGCCGGGGCGGGGGTGCAGCCGCAGTGGACCACTACGACGCTGCCGTACCGGGAGATCGTGGCCGCTGATACCGGGCGTTTTCCTGTGTACGACAACACGAGTGTCACCGAGATTCCGGCGGGGGGTACGCAGGCTGTCGTTCGGCCGGACGGGCCTACGCCGGGGTCGGTCGCTCGGGCCGGGGGTGGTGGGGACTATCTCTCCAACGAGATCGCCTATCGGGCTACGTTGTTGCGGGATCGGATGGGGCTGCGTGACGTGTTGCCGGGTGGGCATGTGCATACGCCGGTGCTTCAGTTCGGGGCGGGGAACGCTGATCCGGGGGCGGGGGCGGTGACGGATCCGGAGTTCGTGCGGAACCGGGTGGACATCGTCGCGCAGGTTCGGTCGATTGTCGGGGTGGCTGTGGGGAGTTTCGCCCCCGCCGCCCCTACCCGTCCCATCCTTTGAAGGGGCTCCGCCCCTTCGACCCAGCCAGGGGGCTGCCGCC
>NZ_JAKEIP010000245.1 GCF_021474425.1 Streptomyces muensis
CCCCCATCCCGAGCACCGCGAAGCCCGCCACCCGGGTCCTGGCCGCCCGGACCGGCCACGCGTCGAGATCCCCGACGTGTCGGAGTCCGTCCGCAGGGGGGTCCAGGGGAACACGGGGAGCGCGGGGAACCCGGGGCAGGCGGACGTCTGCGAGCTGGGGAAGAAGTACGGCGGCTGGCGGCCGGACAGCCAGGAGTCGAAGATCTGCGAGCAGACGTACGGCCGTTGAGACACGAGCGGGCTGCGCCCACAGCCCGCTCCTCCCCCCCGGCTGGCCGTCCTCAGCGCACCTAGGGCGTGTCCCCCAGCCGCACTTCCAGCCGCCGGATCTCCGCCCGCACCCCGTCCCCGTAGCTGTCGTCCGCCAGCGCCCCCGCCGCTCCCCGCGCCCGGCGCAGATGAAGGCGGGCGGCCTCGGCGCGGTCGAGCTTCACATAGTCGGCGGCCAGGCTCAGATGCAGCGAGGGGTACAGCGCCCGCACGGCGAGCGCACCGCCCGCGCCCTCCGCCTCCGTCAACGCCCGTAGGTCCCAGGCCAGTTCGTCCGCCGGGTCGTCCTGGGTGTCGGCCAGATAGTGGGCCAGGGTGCAGCGGTGCACGGGGTCGCCGTCCTCGCCGAGCTCTGTCCACAGGTCCAGCAGCCGGCGTCGGGCCTCCTCGCGGTCCCCCGCGTGGTGCAGCATGACGACCTGCCCGATCCGCGTCGGCACGGCCTCCGGTGCCGTCCGCTCCTGTCCTTCCGCCACCGCGTCCTCCGGGCCCTCGTCGGCTGGTCCCCCTCCTCCCGACGCTAACCGCCGTCACCGGCAAACCCGGTCAGGCGGCTCCGTACGGCACCGGGCCGGTCCGACCGCGGGACCGGCCGGGGACCGGCCCGGCAAGGGGTCAGCCCAGGTCCGGGATCCGCCAGTCGATCGGCTCGTGGCCCTGTCCGGCCACCGCCTCGTTGATCTGCGTGAACGGGTGGGACCCGAAGAACTTCTTCGCGGACAGCGGGGAGGGATGCGCGCCCTTGACCACCACGTGCCGGGTCTCGTCGATGAGCGGGAGCTTCTTCTGGGCGTAGTTGCCCCACAGCACGAAGACCGCGGGGTCGGGCCGGGAGGCCACGGCCTTGATCACCGCGTCGGTGAACTTCTCCCAGCCCTTGCCCTTGTGCGAGTTGGCCTCGCCGGCGCGGACCGTCAACACCGCGTTGAGCAGCAGGACACCCTGCTGGGCCCAGGGCATCAGATAGCCGTTGTCGGGGACGGGGAGGCCGAGCTCCTCCTTCATCTCCTTGTAGATGTTGCGCAGCGAGGGCGGCGTCTTCACTCCGGGGCGGACGGAGAAGCACAGGCCGTGGCCCTGGCCCTCGCCGTGGTAGGGGTCCTGGCCGAGGATGAGGACCTTCACCTGCTCGTACGGCGTGGCGTCCAGCGCGGCGAAGACCTCTTCGCGCGGCGGATAGACGGGACCCTTCGCCCGCTCCTCCTCGACGAACTCGGTCAGCTCCTTGAAGTAGGGCTGCTGCAGTTCGTCGGCCAGAACCCCGCGCCAGGACTCGGGCAGCATGGCGATGTCGGTCACGTCAACTTCCTTACGGTGTGCGGCGAACGATGGGAGGTGACCGCGAGGCAGTCACCTCCAGGCTTCAGAACCTACAGGCGACCACTGACAATCGCCCCGCCCACCGCACTTCCCGCCACTACCAGCTGGTCTTGCGGTACAGCTCCCCCATCATCATGATCGTCGAGGGGTCGAGGGCCCGCTCGGCGCCGGAGACCTCGGCGCTCGCGGCCACGTACTGCCGGCCCTGCCACAACGGCAGCAGCCGCGCGTCGTCGACGAGGATGCGCTGGGCGTCCTCGAAGTCCTTGACGACGTTGGCCCGGTCGCTCTGGGCGCGGGAGTTGGGCAGCAGCCGGTCGGTGATCGTGGGCGTGACGTAAGGCGTGCCGAGGGCGTTCTGCTTGCCGACGAACGGCGCGATGAAGTTGTCGGCGTCCGGGAAGTCGGGGAACCAGCCGCGCCCGAACACCGGGTATTCGCCGTTCTGGTAGCCGGTGACGTACGTCTTCCAGGGGCGGCTCTTCAGGGTGATCTCGAAGAGGCCGGACTCCTCCAGCTGGCTCTTCAGCTCCTCGAACTCGGCCTTGGTGGCGGAGCCGTAGCGGTCGCTGGTGTACCAGAGGGTGAGCGGGACGGGGGTCGTGATGTTCGCGTCGGCGAGGATCTCGCGGGCCTTGTCGGCGCTGGGCTCGCCGTAGTCGTCGAAGAAGCCCGTGGTGTGTCCGGTCAGGCCCTTGGGGACCATGGAGTACAACGGCTCGACGGTGTCCTTGTAGACCTTGTGGGCGATGGCCGGGCGGTCGATGACCTGGGCGATGGCCTTGCGGACGGCGGTCTTGCCGGCCATGGGGTCCTTGGGGTTGAAGACCAGGTAGTTGATCTCCGTGCCGGAGCCCTCGATCAGCTGGAGCTCGTCCTCGTCGTCGGCCTGGATGTCGACGATGTCGTCGGCGGCGAGACCACGGAAGGCGACGTCGAGCTCCTTGTCGCGCAGTGCGGCGACCATGGTGGGCGAGTCCTGGAAGTAGCGGATGGTCACCGCGTCGTTCTTGCGCTCGGCGTACCCGTCGTACTTGTCGTTCTTGATGAGCTCGGCCTGCTTGCCCTCGTCGTAGGACGCCAGGGTGTACGGCCCGGACCCTACGACCGTGCCGTCCTCGCGGAGCTTGTCCTCCGGGTAGTCCTCGGGGTCGACGATCGACATCGCGGGCGTGGCCAGCACGAACGGGAAGGTGGCGTCGGCCTTGTTCAGGTGGAAGACGATCTCGCGGTCGTTCAGCACCTGGACGCGTTCGAGGCTGCCGAGCAGGCCGGCCGGGCCGCCGTTGACGTTGATCTTTCGGATCCGGTCGATCGAGTACTTGACCGCCTTGGCGTCGAGAGCGTGCCCGTCGGAGAACTCCAGGCCCTCGCGCAGCTCGCAGTGGTACTTCATGTTCGTGTTGTCGGAGAACTGGCAGTTCTCCGCGGCGTCGGGCTCGGGCGCGCTCGAGCCGGACGGGTAGCTGAGCAGCGTCTGGTAGATGTTGCGGAACAGTTCCCAGGAGCTGTCCCAGGACGCGGCGGGATCAAGGGTGCTGGGGGCGGCCGTGGTCCCCACGACGATCGGCCCCTCCTCGTCCGAGGAATCGGACGAGAGGACACCGCACCCTGCCACCAGGGACGATATGGACGCGATGGCCGCCACCTGCCGCAGGCGTCGGATCCGGTTGAACACGCGCACGCTCCTCGATCTGCCATGCCAAGGGTCGGCAAAACATACCGCAGTGTTCCGGCCGGTGGACCTCCCGTCTCAGGAGCACTTGTCCGCCTCTTCGGTGACTACGTTGTCAAGGGCCGTTGATCTCCCGATACGTCGACAGGGGCGCCGCTGGTGTCCAGCGGCGCCCCTGTCGGAGTTCCCGTGCCTCAGCCGACGCCGGCGTTGAGGAAGATGCCGCCGTCGACGACGAGCGTCTGTCCGGTGACCCAGTCGGACTGGTCGGAGGTGAGGAACGCGGCGGCGCCGCCGATGTCGGAGGGCACACCGAGCCGGCCCAGCGGGTAGGCCGCGGCGGCCTCCTCCTCGCGGCCCTCGTACAGGGCCTGCGCGAACTTGGTCTTCACCACGGCCGGGGCGATGGCGTTGACCCGCACCTTGGGCGCGAACTCGTGCGCCATCTGCTGGGTGAGGTTGATCATCGCGGCCTTGCTGACGCCGTAGGCGGCGATGAACGGGGAGGGCGCGATGCCCGCGACGGAGGCGATGTTGACGATCGCGCCCCCGTTGTCCTTCTGCCAGGCGTGCCAGGTCTTCTGCGCGAAGCCGAGCGCCGAGATCACGTTGGTCTCGAAGACCTTGCGGGCGACGCCCAGGTCGAGGTCGGCGAGCGGTCCGAACACCGGGTTCGTACCGGCGTTGTTGACCAGGTAGTCGACCCGGCCGAAGGCCTCCATGGCGCGCTCGACGGCGAGGGCCTGGTGGGCCTCGTCGTGCGCCTTGCCGGCCACGTAGACGGCGCGCTCGGCGCCGAGCTGCTCGACGGCCTCCTTGAGGGCGTCCTCGCCCCGGCCGGTGATGACGACGCGGTCGCCGCGCGCGACGAGCGCCTCGGCGACGCCGTAGCCGATGCCGCGGCTGGCGCCCGTGACGAGGGCGACCTTGCCGGAGAGTGCAGGCAGTTCAGTCATGTTCGTCTCTCCCCCGGCCCTAGTCGAGCGGTCCGCCGGCCACGTACAGCACCTGGCCGGAGACGAATCCGGCCGCCTCGCCGGTGAAGAAGGCGATGGCGTTGGCGATGTCGTCGGGCTCGCCGACCCGGGCCACCGGGATCTGGGTGGCGGCGGCCGCCTTGAAGTCCTCGAAGCCCATGCCGACGCGGTCGGCGGTGGCCTTGGTCATCTCGGTGGCGATGAAGCCGGGGGCGACGGCGTTGGCGGTGACGCCGAACTTGCCGAGCTCCTTGGCGAGGGTCTTGGTGAAGCCCTGGAGGCCGGCCTTGGCGGCGGAGTAGTTGACCTGGCCGCGGTTGCCGAGGGCGGAGGACGAGGAGAGGTTGACGATCCGGCCGAAGCCCGCGTCCACCATGTGCTTCTGACAGGCCTTGGACATCAGGAAGGCGCCGCGCAGATGGACGTTCATGACGGTGTCCCAGTCGGAGACGCTCATCTTGAACAGCAGGTTGTCCCGGAGCACACCCGCGTTGTTGACCAGGATGGTCGGGGCGCCGAGCTCCTCGGCGATCCGCGCGACGGCCGCCTCGACCTGTGCCTCGTCGGAGACGTCGCAGCCGACCGCGATGGCCTTGCCGCCGGCCGCGGTGATCTTCTCCACGGTGTCCTTGCAGGCGGCCTCGTCGAGGTCGATCACGGCGACCGCGCGGCCCTCGGCGGCCAGTCGTACGGCGGTGGCGGCGCCGATGCCGCGCGCGCCGCCGGTGACCACGGCGACCCGCTGCTCAGTGGTGGACATGGATGACTCTCCTCGGGTGAGCGACCGCTTAGTACCTTCGATGGACGTGACGCTAGAAGCCCTGGCACGCGGTGTCAACGGCCACCGCGCGCATGTGATCCATTACCCGTTCCGTCAGCCGATCCGTTCACTTCACCAGCAGATCGAGCAGCCGCTCCGCCTCGGCCGCGGGATCGGAGGTCAGTCCGGTGTGCACGGGCCCCGGCTGGACGATGGTCGAGCGGGGCGCGATCAGCCAGCGGAAGCGCCGCCCGGGGTCGTCGCCCTCGGCCTGCCCCGCCGCCTCGCCGCCCGCGCAGACACCCTCGACGGCACTGAGCGCGGCCCGCACCCCGGCGACATCGGCGTCCGGGTCCAGCGCCCGCAGCCTGGTCTCGTCCAGGTGGGTCCGGGCGGCGACGAAGGCACGGGCGCGGCAGTACACCAGTACGCCGGCGTTCAGGCACTCCCCGCGTTCGATGCGCGGGACGACCCGCAGCAGCGCGTACTCGAAGACGTCCTGGGTGCGGGAACGGGTCCCCAGCGTGCGCTCGCTCACTTGATCCCCTCGATGCGTTCGTGGATGACGGCGGCGCGTGCGACCAGTGGCCGCGCGTAGGCCTCGCGCAGCGCGTCCGCCGACGCGAAGCCCGGCTCGTCCGCCAGCCAGACCTCCGGGATCTCGGAGGTCACCTCGGCCAGCAGTTCCTCGGTGACGAGCGGCGCCAACTCCGCGGCGGCCGACCGCACGTCCGGCGCGAAGGAGGCGAGGGCGTGGTCGGAGGCGTCGTACGCACGCGCCGCCGAGGCCTCGGCCCCGGGCCAGTTGTGCTGCCAGATCATGGTGGCGCCGTGGTCGATGAGCCAGGGTTCGCCCTGCCACATCAGCAGGTTGGGATTGCGCCAGGACCGGTCGACGTTGTTGACCAGGGCGTCGAACCAGACGATCCGGCCGGCGTCCCGGGCACTGACGTCGAACGCGAGGGGGTCGAAGCCGAGCGCGCCGGAGAGGAAGTCCATGCCGAGGTTGGTGCCGCCGCTGGACTTGAGGAGCTCCTGGACCTCCTGGTCGGGTTCGCCGAGCCCGAGCACCGGGTCGAGCTCCACCGTCACCAGCCGGGGCACCCGGAAGCCCAGCCTGCGGGCGAGTTCACCGCAGACGACCTCGGCGACCAGTGTCTTGCGGCCCTGTCCGGCGCCGCTGAACTTCATGACGTACGTCCCGAAGTCGTCGGCCTCGACGAGCCCCGGCAGCGAACCGCCCTCACGCAGCGGCGTGATGTAGCGGGTCGCGATGACTTCCTTGAGCATCGCCCCAGGTTACTGGCGCGGAGGCGGGCGAGGGACGGGCCGGGCGGGCGACGACGCGTTTGCGCCGACAGCGAATCGACAGCTCTGGACAGTGAACCGACAGCTCCGCTTTACCCACCTCCTCGCCGGACCGGGTCAGGATTTCGACTGCGTCTGAACAGCCGGTCCCGAAGGACCGTACCTCTCGGCAGATCAAGAATCCGCGGAAGGAACGTCAGCATGACCAGCGAATCAGTTCAGCAGGTGTCGGGCCCGAGCCGCCGTACCGTCGTGGCGGCGGTGGGCGCGGCGGGGCTCGCCGCTGCGCTGACCGCGTGCGGGTCGGACGACGACGCGTCCGGCTCCTCCACCGAACAGGGCGCCCCCGCCGGCGGCGGCGCGAGCACCGAGGCGGGCGGTTCGTCCCCGGAGGCGGGCGGCGGTGGTGCGGCGCTCGCCAAGACCGCCGACATCCCGGAGGGCGGCGGCAAGGTCTTCAGCGACGAGAAGGTCGTGGTCTCGCAGCCGACGGCGGGCGACTACAAGGCCTTCTCGACGATCTGCACCCACCAGAACTGTCCGATGACCGACCTCAAGGAGGACACCCTGTCCTGTGCCTGCCACGGCAGTCAGTTCTCCGTCCTGGACGGCAGCGTGAAGAAGGGACCGGCCACCCAGCCGCTGGCCGCCAAGGAGATCAGCGTGGCGGGCGACTCGATCACGCTCGCCTGACCTCACGCGGACGCTTGAGACCGTCCAGCACCTCGTCCGTGGTCGCGACCGTGGCGACCAATGCGAGGGTGTGGCGGATCATCGCCGGGGTGTAGTCGGAGGGCACCCCGGCGACGGCGTCCCGCGGCACGACCACGACGTAACCCCGGTTCACGGCGTCGAAGACCGTGTTGGGGATCGCCACGTTGGCCGAGACGCCGGTGACGATCAGCGTGCGGCAGCCGACGTTGCGCAGCAGGGCGTCGACGTCGGTGCCCTGGATCGGGGACAGGCCGTGCAGACGGCGTACGACGAAGTCCTCCTCGGCGACCTCGATCGGCGCCGCCACGCGAACCGCCGCGCTGCCGGACAGCTGCTGGACGGGGAGCCGTTCGGCGGCGCGGAAGAGGCGGGCGTTGCGGCTGGCCCCACGTCCGTCGGGGCGGCGTTCGGCCAGGGCGTGGATCACCTGGACGCCGCTCTCGTGGGCGGCCGCGACCAGCCGGGCGACGTTGGCGAGAGCGCCCGAGGAGCGGGCCTCGGCGGCGAGTTCGGGCAGCGCGCTGTCCCGGCCGACGACGCCCTCCTGGCATTCGACGGTGAGCAGGACGGTGGTCGCGGGGTCGAGCAGTTCGCTGAGTTCGGCGTACGACGGCATGGATCCCCCTGGGCCGGGCGGCGGCGTGGGCGGGCGAGCGTAGCCATGTTCGAGTGAGGACGGAACCACCATTGCCTCTGCGGGGAAGACGACTCATCCTTTTCTGACGTGATGTCAGAGGATCTCTCCTCTGGCACGACGTGAGAGAAGAGGGGGCCGCATGACCGTCACTCAGCGCCGGGGCCGGAAGATCATGATGACGCCCGGTGAGCTGGACGAGTTCCTCACCACCCAGCGCACCTGCCGGGTCGCCACGGTGTCCACCGATGGCTTCCCGCATGTCAGCGCGTTGTGGTTCGCCTGGGACGGCAACTCGCTGTGGCTGTACTCGGTCGTCCGCAGCAAGCGGTGGGCCGATCTGCGCCGCGATCCGCGGGTCGCGATCGTGATCGACACGGGTGAGGAGTACGAGCAGCTGCGCGGCGTCGAGCTGTCCGGCACCGTCGAGTTCGTGGGCGAGAGCCCTCGCGTCGGTGAACTGCGGGCCGAACTCGACGTCCCGGAGACGCTGTTCGCACGCAAGAACTTCGGGCTCGACGAGATGCCGCACGACGGCCGGCACGCGTGGGTACGGCTGACGCCGCAGAAGATCGTGTCCTGGGACTTCCGGAAGCTGGGGGCGCCGTAGGCGGAAGGCGGCGCATGGCAGTGGGCGACGGGTCGCGGGCGGCGCGCAGTCGGCGGTAGCGCGCGGGCAGCAGGCTGCAGGTCGCGGGCGGCGTCAGGAGACGTTCTGGCCCGCTTCACGCAGCCCCCGCACCGCCGCCCGGATCGACGGGCGGCGGTCGGCGTCGGCGCGCCAGACGACGTACACATGCCGCCGCACCCGCTGCTTCAGCGGCACGGTCACCACTCCCGAGGGCAACGGATGGCGCCCCAGCAGCGGCGCGATGCACACCCCGAGTCCGGCGGCGACCAGCGCGAGCTGGGTGTGCGTCTCGGGGGCGCGGTGGCCGAGAAGGGGCTCGATGCCCTTGGAGCGCAGTGTGAACATCAGCCACTCGTGACAGAACTCGCCCTCGCCCCAGGTAATCCACTCGTCCTCGGCGAACTCGGCGAGGTCCACCTCGTCCCGGTCCGCGAGCCGGTGCCCGACGGGCATCGCCACGTCGGCCGGGTCGTCCAGGATGTGCGCCTTGACCAGGCCCTCGGGCAGCGCCATCGGCTTGTTGTACCAGTCGAGCACGACGGCCAGGTCGAAGTCGCCGCGGATCACCCCGGCGATGCCGTTCTCCGGCTCCAGCTCGCAGGAGCGCACGCGCAGCGCCGGGTGTTCGGCCCGCAGGGCGGAGAGGGCGGACGGGAACAGCCCGCGTGCGGCGGTCGGGAACGCCGCCAGTCTCAGTTCGCCGACGACCTTGCCGCGCTGCGCCTCCAGGTCGGACTGGGCCAGCTCGACCTGCGACAGGATGCGCGACGCATGCTCGGCGAGCAGCCGTCCCGCGTCCGTGAGCCGCACGCCCCGGCCGTTCTTGGCGAGGAGCTGCTGGCCGACCTCGCGCTCCAGCTTGGACATCTGCTGCGAGACGGCCGACGTCGTGATGTGCAGGCCCTCCGCGGCGCCGCTGACCGAGCCGTGCCGGGCGAGGGCGTCGAGGGTGCGCAGGCGCTCCAGATTCAACATGTAAGCAATGCTACGAGATATCGAGTGCGAAATCTCGATTGTGCTACGAAGTTGTGTGCCGCATCGTTGCTGCCATGACCACTGCCGCCGTCTCCCGTGTTCCGGCCGATTCCGCTCCCCGTCCCGACTCCCACCCGCGCCCGCGCCCTCGCTTCGACTGGCGTCTGCGCTTCGCCGCCCTCTCGCTGATCTGGGGCTTCAGCTTTCTGCTGATCAAGGTGGGCACGAATGGATACGCCCCCTTCCAGGTCACGCTCGGGCGGCTGGTGTTCGGTACGGCGGTACTGGCGGCCGCGATGGCCGTGAAGCGGGAGCGGTTGCCGCGCGGGGCGCGTACGTGGGGGCATCTGACGGTCGCCGCGTTCCTGCTGAACGCGCTGCCGTTCTCGTTGTTCGCGTACTCCGAGCTGACGATTCCCTCCACGCTGGCGGGCATCTGCAACGCGACCTCACCGCTGTGGGGCATGGCCCTGTCCCTGGTCGCGCTCTCGGAGGACCGGCCGACGCGAGTGCGGGTGGCCGGGCTCGGGCTGGGGTTCCTTGGCGTGCTCACCGTGCTCGGGGCGTGGCAGGGCTTCCACGGGCTGGATGCCACGGGGACGGTGATGGCGCTGCTGGCCTCCTTGAGCTACCCGGTCGGCTGGATATACGTCCGGCGGACGCTGGCCGGGTCGAGTGAGTCGCATCTTTCGCTGACGGGGGCGCAGTTGTTGTTGGCGACGGTTCAACTGGCCGTCGTGACACCGGTGTTCACCTCGGTGCCCGGCAGCTTCCCGGTGGTGCCTCTGCTCGCGATCGTGGGGTTGGGGGCGCTCGGTACGGGGCTCGCGGTGCTGCTGCAGTACGGGTTGGTCGCCGAAGTGGGGCCGACGACGGCTCAGATGGTGACGTACTTCATTCCGGTGATCGCTACGGCTGCGGGGGTTGTGGTGCTCGGGGAGTCGCTGAGCTGGTCGACGCCGGTGGGTGCGGTGGTCGTTCTTGTGGGGGCGGCGCTTACTCAGGTGAAGCGGGGCGCCTAAGGGGATAGGTGGGGTGCGGGGGGTGTTGGCGTGTGCGGGCTGTGTGTGGCTGGTCGCGCAGTTCCCCGCGCCCCCAAGAAGCGGGTTGGCCACCCCCGGCCGCGTCTAGACGTGGCCCCGTTCCGGTGCTGGGTGGACCGCCCTCGCCACCGCGTCTGCCAGCGGGGAGATCTCGCCCCCGGCGAGGGTGGCGATGGTGATGCGGACGCCGGGTGGGGCGCTCATGCGGAAGCGGGCGCCCGGGGCCACGGCCCAGCCTGCATGGAGGAGGCGGGCGACGGCACCCGTCTCGTCGGGGACCGGGACCCAGACGTTGAGGCCGCTTCGGCCATGGGCCGTGACACCCCGGTCCGCCAGCGCGGCGATCAGGGCGTCCCGGCGGGTGGCGTACGCCACTGACACGGTCTTCGGGTCGACGGCGCCCTCGGCCCACAGACTGAGCAGGGCGCGCTGGCCGAGGCGGCTGACCCAGCCGGGGCCGAGGCGTTGACGGCCGCGGACGCGGTCGACGGTGACGGGGTCGCCGGTGAACACGGCGAGGCGCAGGTCGGGGCCGTACGCCTTGGCGGCCGAGCGGACGAACGCCCAGGTGCGGGTGGTGCCGGCGAGGGTGTGCAGGGGGAGGTCGACGATGCCGTGGCCGTGGTCGTCCTCGATGAGCAGGACGTCCGGGTGGTCCTTCAGCACGGATCGCAGGGCACGCGCGCGTGCGGCGCTGACGACCGCTCCCGTCGGGTTCTGCGCCCGGTCGGTGACGATCAGGGCGCGCGCCCCCGACTCCAGGGCCCGGCGGACGTCGTCCGGGAGCGGGCCGTCGTCGTCCACGCCGACCGGGACCGTCCGCAGCCCGACGGCCGGGACGAGGTCGAGCAGGCTGCCCCAGCCGGGGTCCTCGACGGCGACGGTGTCACCGGGCTTGAGGTGGGCAGCGAGAACGCGCTCGATCATGTCGAGCGAGCCGGAGGTGACGGCGATCGGTCCGTCCGGAACGCCGTCGGCGTCGAACGCGGCCCGCGCGGCGCGCGCCAGCTCCGGTTCCACGGCCGGGTCCCCGTACAGGACGGGCTTCCGGTCGTTCTGCTCGGCGGCCGCCGCGAACGCCCGGGCCAGGGGTGGGAGCAGCCGCGGGTCCGGGTTGCCGGTCGCCACGTCCCGTACGCCCTCCGGTACGTCGACCCGGATGGACTCACGCCCGGTCGTGGCCGGTTTGGGCCGCACGCGGCTGCCCCGCCGCCCGGCCGTCTCGATGACCCCGCGCTCCCGCAGGATGCGGTAGGCGGCCGCGACGGTGTTGGGATTCACACCGAGCTCCACCGCCAACTCCCGCATGGGAGGGAGGAGTTGCCCCGGCTCCAGCTCGCCGGCACCCACCGCGCGCTCGACGCTCGCCGCAATCTCCGCTGCGCGTCGCCCTTCGATCCGATATCCTCCTAGCACAAAGGAGATTATGCACTAGTGCAATATGGACCGCAAGTCCGCACAGCAAGGGAGACCGTCATGCAGGGGACCGAGACGTCGACGTCGACGGCCGCCGTCTACACGCCGACCGACCGCACCGTCCCGACCCGTTCCCCGGGCCGGGCGGCGTACGACAAGGAACTGGTGCACGCGATACTCGACGAGGCGTACGTCTGCCACCTCGGCTTCGTCCGCGACGGCGCGCCGGTCGTGCTGCCCACGCTGTTCGGCCGCGTCGGCGAGACGCTCTACGTCCACGGCTCGACGGGTTCGCGCCCGCTGCGCATGACCGGCCAGGCGGACCCCGGGCTGCCGGTGTGCCTGACGGTGACGCATGTCGACGCGCTGATCCTGGCCCGCTCGGCCTTCCACCACTCGATCAACTACCGGTCCGTGGTGGTGCACGGCACCGCGTACGAGGTGACGGACCCGGAGGAGAAGCGGGTGGCCCTGGACGCGCTGGTCGATCACGTCGTGCCGGGCCGGTCCCGTGACTCGCGCCCCGCCAACAAGAAGGAACTGGCCGCCACCGCCGTCATCCGCCTCGACCTGAACGAGGTCTCCGCCAAGCTCCGCACCGGCGGCGTGAACGACGAGCCGGAGGACCTCACCCTCCCCCACTGGGCCGGCGTCGTCCCCCTGCAGAAGGGCTACAACACCCCCATCCCCGACC
>NZ_JAKEIP010000246.1 GCF_021474425.1 Streptomyces muensis
CCACTCCCCCGCCGGCCTCCGCCACCGCCTCGCCCACCTCCTCAAACCCCACTCCCACGAGACGGCCGACAAGCTCGACTCCGCCCTGGAGTCCTCGGCCCGTGGCATGCGCGCCCTGTGGGTCTCCCTGGCCGTGCTCGGGCTGACGGCGCTCGCGCAGGCGGTCGTGGTGGTCGCCTCCGGTTCGGTGGCGCTGCTCGGCGACACGGTGCACAACACCGCCGACGCGCTGACCGCCGTACCGCTGGGGATCGCCTTCGTGCTGGGCAGACGCGCGGCGACGCGCCGCTTCACCTACGGCTACGGACGCGCCGAGGACCTCGCGGGCATCGTCATCGTGCTGACGATCGCCGCGTCCGCGGCCTTCGCGGCGTGGACGGCCGTCGACCGGCTCCTGGACCCGCGCCCCGTGCAGCAGATCCCGGCCGTGGCGGTGGCGGCGCTGGTCGGGTTCGCCGGCAACGAGTGGGTGGCCCGCTACCGGATCCGGGTCGGCCGCGCGATCGGCTCGGCCGCGCTCGTCGCGGACGGTCTGCACGCCCGTACGGACGGATTCACCTCACTGGCCGTGCTGTTGAGCGCCGGCGGTGCGGCGCTGGGGTGGCAACTCGCCGACCCGATCGTGGGGTTGGCGATCACGGCGGCGATCGTGCTGGTGCTGCGGGACGCGGCGCGTGAGGTGTTCCGGCGAGTGATGGACGCCGTGGACCCCGCCCTGGTGGACCGGGCCGAGCGGGCGCTGCGGGAGGTCTCGGGGGTGCGCGAGGTGGGCGAGTTGCGGATGCGCTGGATCGGGCACCGGCTGCGCGCCGAGGTGGCGGTGGTCGTGGACGGGGAGGCGACGGTACGCGAGGCGCACGCCATCGCCGTCGACGCCGAACACGCCCTGCTGCACGCCGTCCCCCGGCTCACCGCGGCCCTGGTGCACGCCGATCCGGCACCGGTGCCGGGCGAGGCGGATCCGCATCTCGCCCTGGCCCACCACTCCGCGGCCTGAGCCGGTGCGGGCGTCAGACGACGCCGAGCCCCTCCAGTACGACGGCCCCCGGCAGCTCCGCGAACGCCTTCCCCGGCACCAGCAGCTTGCCGCGCCGGCGCCCGCTGCCGACCAGCACGTACGGCAGGTCGACGACGGCCGAGTCCACCAGCACCGGCCAGCCCTCGGGCAGTCCGATCGGGGTGATGCCGCCGTACTCCATGCCGGTCTCGCCGGTCGCCGTGTCCATCGAGGCGAACGACGCCTTGCGGGCGCCGAGTTGACGGCGCACGACGCCGTTCACGTCGACCCGGGTGGTGGAGAGCACGATGCACGCGGCCAGCGTGGTCTCGCCGCCGCGCTTGCCGGCGACGACCACGCAGTTCGCGGACTGTTCGAGCAGTTCCTGTCCGTAGTGCTCGACGAAGACCGCGGTGTCGGCCCACTGCGGATCGGTCTCGACGTAGACGATCTGCTCGGCGGGGACGCTGCCGTGCCAGCCGCGTACGGCGTCGGCGACCGGGCGGGTGAGTTCGTCGAGGCAGTCGGGAGCGGGCGTGGCGGTGTCGAAGTGTCCGATGGGTGCGTCCATGAGCGCACGCTAACAGGGCCGCGGAGGCCGTGACCGGGGCGTCTCAGTGCACGAGCGGGACCGAGACCGTCAGGGTCATCTCCATCGGGACGTCGCCCTGATTGGCGTAGATGTGCGGGGCGTTGGCCTCGAAGGTGACGCTGGAGCCGGCCGGGACGCGGTACTCCACGCCCTCGACGGTCAGGGTCAGTTCCCCGGCCGTGACATGGGCGATCTCGACGGTGCCGACGGGGTGCGGGTCGGAGCCGCTGTTCTCGCCCGGCATCAGTTTCCAGCCCCACATCTCCAGCGGGCCGGGCGCCTCCGTGCCGGCGAGGAGCTTGCTGTAGCTGCCCGCGTCGGTGTGCCACAGCCGGACCACCTGCTCGGGCGGGACGACGCGCACCTTGGGGCCCTGCTCGTAGTCGAGGAGTGTCGTGATGCTGACGCCGAGCGCGTCGCCGATCTTGACGACGGTGCCGAGGCTGGGGTTGGTGCGGGCCTGTTCGATCTGGATGAGCATGCCGCGGCTGACCCCGGCACGCGCGGCGAGCGCGTCCAGAGTGAAGCCGCGCTCGGTGCGCCAGCGCTTGACGTTGCGCGCCAGGGACTGGGTCAGCAGGTCGAGGTCCGACACATTCCGCCCTTACGGAGTCCAATATTCTGGATGACAGGGTTTACCTGACTGCACTACTGTGCGGTGAACCCTATCGTGCACCGAACTGTACTGCGAGGCCCCCCCGTGACAGCACTCTTCGCCCTGGCCACCAGCCTGCTGTGGGGACTGGCCGACTTCGGCGGCGGACTGCTGACCCGACGCACCCCGGCACTCACGGTGGTCGTCGTCTCGCAGGCCATCGCGGCGACCGTGCTCGGCACGATCGTGGTGACCACGGGCGGCTGGAGCGAGGCCGGCCCGCAGCTCTGGTTCGCGGTCGCCGCCGGCGCGGTCGGCCCGGTCGCCCTGCTCTGCTTCTACAAGGCGCTCGCGCTGGGCCCCATGGGCGTGGTCTCCCCGCTCGGCACCGTGGGCGTCGCCGTCCCGGTCGGAGTGGGCCTCTTCCTGGGCGAGCGGCCCGGCCTCGTGCAGGTCGCGGGGATCGCCGTCGCCGTGCTGGGCGTGGTGCTCGCGGGCGGACCGCAGCTGCGGGGCGCGCCCGTGCAGCGGCAGGCGATCCTGCTGACGCTGGTCGCGGCCTTCGGCTTCGGCACGGTGTTCGCGCTGATCGCGGAGGCGTCGTCCACCCTCACCGGCCTGTTCCTGGCGCTCTTCGTACAACGCGTGGTCAACGTGCTGGCCGGCGGTCTCGCGCTGTACGCCTCCGTCCGGCGCGGCGGCACCGCCCTCCCGGACGGCACCTTCCCCTGGCGTTCGCTGCCGGCGCTCGCCTTCGTCGGCCTCGCCGACGTCGCGGCGAACGGCACCTATGTCGTCGCCGCCCAGCACGGCCCGGTCACCGTGGCCGCCGTGCTCGCGTCGCTCTACCCCGTGGTGACCGCCCTGGCCGCGCGAGGGTTCCTGCGGGAACGGCTCCAGCCGGTGCAGGCGGCTGGCGCGGGGCTCGCGCTGGTGGGCACGCTGCTGCTGGCCACCGGCTGACTCAGGACTCCACTTCCACTTCGGCGAGGTCGGCGGCCGCCTTGCCGTCCAGCTCCGCCAGCTTCGCCACCGTCTCCTCGTCCAGCTCGGCCAGTGCCTGGAGCTGCCCCGGTGTGATCCCGTCGGGTATCGGCACCGGCGCGGGCGTCCGCAGCGGCGGCTGCCAGCCGTCGTCGGCCGTCCAGCGCCGTACGACACGGGCGGGCGCCCCCGCCACGACCGCGTGGTCGGGCACCGTGCCCCGGACCACCGCACCGGCCGCCACCACGACGTTCCGCCCGATCCGCGCGCCCGGCAGGATCACGGCCCCGGTGCCGATCCAGCACCCCGGGCCGATCTCGACCGGCTCCATCCGCGGCCACTGCTTGCCGATGGGCTCGTGCGGGTCGTCGTACGAGTGGTTGGTGGACGTGACGTAGACGTACGGCCCGAAATAGCAGTCGCTGCCGATGGTGACCGTCGTGTCGGCGATGACATGGCTGCCGCGGCCCAGCACCACCCCGTCCCCTATGCGCAGGATCGGCTCCGGGCCGAGGTCCAGGTCGGGCATCAGACCCGCGGTCAGCGTCACCTGCTCGCCGACGATGCAGTGCGAGCCGAGGTGGATCCAGGGTTCGCCGAAGACGGTGCCGAGCGGGAAGGCCAGGCGGGTGGCTTCGCCGATCGAGCCGAAACGGAAGCGGCCCGGGCTGTCGGCCGTCACCGAACCCGTGCGCTGCAGCCAGGCCCAGCCCGCGTGGACGGCGCGTTGCGCCAGTCGGCGTCGCCAGGATGAGAACGTGTTCTTGCGCTTCGGCACGGGCTCACCGTACTTACCGTGCGGCGCCCTTATGAGGTGCGGGGCCTGTGATCTTCGCCCTACCGGGTGGCGGTAGCGTTCCGGTGTACCGCGGACGACGGGAGACGGTGATGACGCACAAGGCGCTGATCAAGGGCATCGGTGGGAGAGAGCCGAAGATCGACGGGGAGGCTTTCGTGGCGCCCACGTCCACGGTGATCGGGGACGTGACGCTCGGGGCGGGGGCGAGTGTCTGGTACGGGGCGGTGGTGCGGGGTGATGTGGAGCGGATCTCGGTCGGGGCTCAGTCGAACATCCAGGACAACTGCACGCTGCATGCCGATCCCGGGTTTCCGGTGAGTATCGGGGAGCGGGTGTCGGTTGGGCACAACGCCGTCGTGCATGGGGCGACCGTGGGGGACGACTGCCTCATCGGGATGGGGGCGACCGTGTTGAACGGGGCCGCCATCGGGGCGGGATCCTTGGTCGCCGCGCAGGCGTTGGTGCCGCAAGGGATGCAGGTGCCGCCCGGGTCACTTGTCGCGGGAGTACCTGCGAAGGTCAAGCGGCAGCTGAGCGAGGAAGAGCGGCAGGGCGTGACGCTCAACGGGACCATGTATGCCGAGTTGGCGAAGGCTCACCGGGACGAGCACGGGGCGTAAGGGTCGTACGCGGGCTGCGGGCCGGATGTGGCTGGGCGCGCAGTTCCCCGCGCCCCTAAAGACGGGGCGTCTCAGTCCCCGGCGGGAACAGGTTCTGGCTCCGGCTGTGCCGGCTGGGCCTTCTTTGCCTTGCGCTTGATGATCAGCATGGAGGTCAGGCCGATCAGGACCGCTGCCACCAGGCCCAGCCAGGAGAAGCGCTTCAGCCAGGATTCGGCGACCACTCCGACGTAGTAGATGACCGCGGTCGTGCCGCCCGCCCAGAGGATGCCGCCGAAGACGTTGGCGATGAGGAACTTCCAGTACGGCATCCGCAGGACGCCCGCGAGGGGGCCGGCGAAGATGCGCAGGAGGGCGACGAAGCGGCCGAAGAAGACGGCCCACATGCCCCACTTCTGGAAGGACCGCTCGGCCGTGGCGATGTGGCCCTCGCTGAAGTGCTTGGGGAATTTCCCGCCCAGCCAGGCCAGCAGGGGGCGGCCGCCCTTGCGGCCGATGGCGTAGCCGATCGAGTCGCCGATGATCGCTCCCGCGCTGGCGCAGGCGCCGAGCACGAAGGGGTCGATGTCACCGTGCTGTGAGGCGAGCAGCGCCGAGGAGACCAGAATGATCTCGCCGGGCAGCGGGATGCCCAGGCTCTCCAGACCGATGACCACGCCGACCAGCAGATAGATGGCGAGCGGGGGCACCGTTTCGAGCCATTCCTGGACGTGCAACGCCGCTTCCTCTCGCTGTCCTGCACCCTGTGTTCCCGGCGCACGCTCGGCTGTGAGCGTGCGCCGGGGAAGCCTACCCGTTCTGTGTGACGGTCCCGGCGTCCCACAGGTTGCACTGGTGCTCACGGTGCACGGTGGTGCTCAGCACATTTCCGTCGGCGGAGGCGGTGCGCAGGGCCAGTACCGTCCCGGGCCGGGCCGGCATCGCGGGCTGTCCGGCGGCGCGCGGCACGCCGTCGCGGACGAAGGAACCCCAGTACTGGACCATCTGCCGGGACAGCGTCCGCTGCTCGGCGTTCAGGGGTGATTCCAGGCCGAAGTGCTTGAAGAGGTACTGGAGCTCGTTGACGTGGGTCGCGCCGAAGTCGAAGTCCGTGCCCAGGTTGCGCAGGGAGGCGAAGGGCGGGGACGTGCGGTCGGCGAACTCGTACGCGTAGACCTTGCCGCGTCCGGCGAGCGTGCCGTCCAGGCGCAGGGCCGGACAGGCGAAGAGCTGGTCGCCCTGTGCGGTGGCGTAGGCGATGGTCGGGGACGGATAGGACGGGAGAGGGTAGCGCGCGAGCGCCTCGTCGCCGAAGTCCGTCCGCATGACCGTGGGGTACTGGTCGGCGGTGAGCGGTGTGCCGTTCACGTCGAACCGGGCGAAGGCGAACAGCCGGCCCTCGTCCTGGTTGGCCCCGTTCATGACCGGCACCCCGGCCGCGGCCCCGCGCTCGAACGCGTCCTTCGGCTGCCGGGGAAGGAAGGCGCCCCCTGCCACCGGCGCCCACTCGAAGCCGCCCTGCGCGGCGAGGATCTCGGCGGCCGGCTTGGCGCGCAGACAGTCCAGGTCGGCGCAGCCGAGCTTCTCCGCGAAGGCGGCGCCCTGCGACACGGCCGTCCCGTGCGGACGGGCAGCGCAGTCGCCGTACGCCCCGCTCTGGATGATCCCCGCCCGCAGCAGCCCCTTCGCCGTCGGCGAGGCCAGCTGGGTGCAGACCGAGCGGCCGCCCGCCGACTCGCCCGCGACGGTCACACGGCCCGGGTCGCCGCCGAAGCGGCCGATGTTGGCCCGCACCCAGCGCAGCGCGGCCTGCTGGTCGAGCATGCCGAAGTTGCCGGAGACCCCGTCGCGCGCCTCGGCGTCCAGCCCTGCCGTGGCGAGGAAGCCCATCGCGCCGAGGCGGTAGTTGACGGTCACGACGACGGTTCCGGTCCGCCTCGCGAAGGTGTCGGGGACGATGTCCTGTCCGGCCCCGGCGGTGAGCCCTCCGCCGTGCAGCCAGACCAGGACCGCGCGGCGGTCGGCACCCTCGGGGGCGTACACGTTGAGGTCGAGACAGTCCTCGGTATGGCTGGGCTGCTCATAGCCGGGGTCCCAACCCGCCCCCTGCACACACTTGTTGCCGAAGTCCCCCGCCGAACGCACGCCTTGCCAGGGCCGGACCGGGCGCGGCTCCTTCCAGCGGAGTTCGCCGACGGGTGGCTCGGCGTAGGGGATGCCGAGGAACTGGCGTCCCTCGGCAGTGGTCTCGCCTCGCACCCAGCCCGCGGTGGTGCGGACGACGGGGTCGTCGTCGGCCTGCGCGGGGACTGGGGTGAGGAGCGCGGCCGCGAGGGCCATCAGTGCGACGGACATACGACGTTTCACGGGTCCACCTCCGCGTCGTGAGCATGGGACACCAGTGGCGCGGCGGGAAAACTATGAACGTCAGTGACTCGTGTCAATGTCGTGGGCGAGAAACGGCTGAATGACGGTGCCGATGGCCCTGGAGGTGGCGGCCGGCACCTCCGCGGGGAGGGCCACCACGGTGTCGACCGGGGTGGCGGGCCCGGTTCCGTCGCCGGGTTCGTCCTGGACGTACCGCGCCTCGTACGAGGACTGCGGGTCCTCCTCCGGTGCGGCCGGCTCCTCCTTCTGGGGTTCGGGGACGACGCCGTCGGGCGATTCGGACTCGGGTGCCTCGGGCGTGGTGTCCCGTCCCTCGGGCTCGGTGTCCCGTCCCTCCGGCGGCTTCTCCTGCTGGAGCTTGTTCTCGGGACTCTCCTCGGGTACGTCCGCGAGTCCGCCGTCGAGCATCCAGCGCTGTGCCTCGGATCCGTCCCGCTCGTCGACCACCACGCTCTCGTCCTTGCCGGACGCGACCGCGAGGTCGTCGGATCCGCGGGGCAGGAGCTCGCCGTGGACGGTGAGGTCGTAGCGCACCTCGCCGGCGTGCGCGAGGCAGTTCGCCAGGACGACCGTGCGTTCGTCGGCGTCGGCGTCCAGGCAGAGGGTGGGGTGGGCGGCGCTGCGCAGCAGGCCGTTGTCCCGGTACGACCACTGCTGGGACACGGCGGACGAGCACCGCGCCAGCTCGGCCTTCGCGCCGCTGCGGACCTCGTTGTCGTGGAGGTCCAGGCACAGGCCGCGGTCGAGGTTGCGGAGTCTGCCCTGGGCGATCTCGACGGGCTCCTCCGCCGAGGCGGCCGACGGTGATCCGCCGGACGAGGGCGGGGACACGGTGCCCGGGTGGACGGTCCTGCCGCTGGGCGCGCCCCAGGTGGCGTGCGGGCCGGGGACGCCGTTCTCCTCGGTCCAGCCCTTGGCGGTGAGGACCGTGACGAGCAGGGCGAGGGAGGTCAGGCCGACCCCCACGGCGACGGCTTTCGCGCGTCCGCGCGGCAGGTCGAGCCGCTCCGGGCGGTGCCGTCCGCCGCGTCTTCTGCGGTCGCACGCCGTCGAGCCCGGGCCGCCCCGGCCAGGCCGGGAGTCGAGATAGCGCCGGGCGCCCCAGCCGAGCACGGTTTCGGCGAGCAGCACTTCCAGTCCGCCCTCGAAATGGCTGAGCTGCTCGGCGGCCTGCCGGCAGTAGCGGCAGCCCGTCAGATGCTGCTGGACATCGGGCAGCAGGGCGCCGCCCCGGCGAATGGGGACGTCGAGGAGGCGGTTGTAGTAGCGGCATTCCCGGGTGGGCGCGAGTTCGCGGTGGGCGCGGACGCAGCCGGTGCGGAATTGCTCGCGGACTCCTTCCAGCGCCGCCGAAGCGGTGCCCCCGTCCACGCCCAGCAGACCAGCGGGTATGGTTATCGGTTCGGCTTCGACCTCGGTGTGCCAGAGGAGGCATTGCGAGGCTCCCGGCAGCGCCCGGAATGCCCGCTCGGCGATTTGCCGCCTTTCGGGCGTCACGGGCCGTGCGGCCCGCAGTCCGCGTCCTCCGGTCGGTTTGGCGAGTTCCGGCAGCAGGGCGGAAATACCGTCGTCGGCCGCCCACTCCTTCACCAGGTCCCGTACGGCGGCGAGGAGTTGGGGGCGCAGCGCGCCGGCGACGGGCCGGCCGAGCACGCGGTGGAACGCGGCGGCGGCCACCATGGCGGCGGAACTCTCCGTGGAGACCAGGCAGATGGCGGCGTAGTCGTGGGCGGCGCGCCAGTGCCGGGCCATCAGCAGGGCGACGGCACGGGCGTTCGCGCCGGCTTCGCCGAGGCTCGCGACGAGATCGCGGTCGGACTCTCCGGGGCTCACCCCGGGCCGTGGCGGGTACGGCGGTCGTGGGGGGTAAGGGGATTGCACTGAACCATTTCCTTCCCAGCCGCAGGACGGCAAGGGGAATGCGCGTCCATCGGAAAGCAGGTGCTTGATTGGTGCATACCTAAGCCGCGTCGGGTCTGGACCGGCTATCGGGGCCGCTCACTTTCGCACAAGCGACGCACAGGAAACAAGAAGTTCGAGTGACCAACGTTCAAAAAGCGAGAAATTCAGAAAAGTTACCGGCGGTATCCGCACCGGCATTCGAAATCGCCGCCGAGTCAAGCCTCAAGTTGTGTGCAGGCAAAGACGGTTGGTCCACGGAATCTTCAACTCCGCATACCGCACAGCAAGCTCCGAGGTTTCTCTCGGCGTCCTCTCATCCCCGTACCCCACCATGAGCCGCATGATCGTCCCCCACACGACACCCACGCCGGATTCCGCCCCCGAAGGGGTCCGCACAGCCCGCAAGGTCCGCACGGCCCACACGGTCCGCAAAGCGGTCGTCCCGGCCGCGGGTCTCGGCACGCGGTTCCTGCCCGCGACGAAGGCGACGCCCAAGGAGATGCTGCCGGTCGTCGACAAGCCGGCCATCCAGTACGTCGTCGAGGAGGCCGCGGCGGCCGGTCTCGACGACGTGCTGATGATCACCGGTCGGCACAAGCGGGCCATCGAGGACCACTTCGACCAGGCCTTCGAACTGGAGCAGGCGCTCGCGGCCAAGGGCGACTCCGTACGGCTGGACGCGGTGCGCGACCCGGCCCGGCTCGCCGACATCCACCACATCCGCCAGGGCGACCCGCTCGGCCTCGGCCACGCGGTGCTGTGTGCCCGCCATCACGTCGGCGACCAGCCGTTCGCCGTCCTCCTCGGCGACGACCTCATCGACCCGCGCGAGACCCTGCTCAGCCGGATGCTGGAGGTGCGCGACCGCCACGAGGGCAGCGTGGTCGCCCTGATGGAGGTGCCCCCGGAGCAGATCCACCTCTATGGCTGCGCGGCCGTCGAACCATCGGGCGAAGACGGCGTCGTCCGGGTCACCGGCCTGGTGGAGAAGCCGTCGCGCGAGGACGCGCCGAGCCGCTACGCGGTCATCGGCCGCTATGTCCTCGACCCGGCCGTCTTCGGCATCCTGGACCGCACCCCGCCCGGGCGCGGCGGCGAGATCCAGCTGACCGACGCCCTTCAGGAACTCGCGGCGGGCGGAACGGTCCATGGAGTCGTGTTCGACGGCCTGCGTTACGACACCGGCGACAAGGCGGACTACCTGCGCACGGTGGTGCGGCTGGCGTGCGACCGGGCGGACCTGGGGCCGGAGTTCGTGGCCTGGCTGCGGGAGTTCGTGGCGGGGCTGGAGGACGGCGGGCGCGAGCGGAACAGGCTCGCCGCCTGAGCGCTCACGGCATGAAGGCTCAGGGACTGCAGGGACTGAGGCGCAGGGACCCCGTGTGGGCATGGGGTCCCTGCTCGCCTCGGTACGACCGGCTCAGCTGTTCGGCCGCAGGGTCCAGACGACGGTCATCTCACCGGTGACGGCCCCGTCCCCGCGCTGGATCTCGATCGCCACCGGGAACTCGGGCCGCTCCCCCGCGTCCAGCTGGGCGACGACGTCGGCGGCAGGGCGGCCCAGCGTGGCGGTGGCCGTGACGGCGCCCATGGCGAGCTTCTTGTAGGAGATCTCGGCGCTGACGGCGAGCGGCACGGCGCGCGAGAGCTGGTCGCCGAACGCGGCCAGCACGATCGCGCCGCTGGCGGACTCGCCGAGCGTGAACATCGCGCCGGCGTGCGGGCCGCCCACGTGGTTGTGGTACTCGCTCTGGTCCGGCAGGGCCACCACGGCCTTCTCGGGCGTGGTCTCCAGGAACTGGAGGTTGAGGGTCCGGGCCATGGGCACGGTGGCGGCGAGCATCTCGCCGATGGACATCTGGTCTGCGCTCATGGCGGCCATGTTACCCACGAGTAGGGGCTGGGAACAGGGCCGTGTGACGAGCGTCGTACCGCCTCTCCGGGCGGAAGGTCGCAGGCCGCGTCGGGCGGGTGACCTGCAATTCACTTGGCAAATCGAGAGCCGGGCGGCGATAGTCGGCCGGTGACCTCCGCCGCCGACCTCCTGCGCCCTTCCCGCCGCCCCTCCTGGGCGGGCCGCAACTACAGCCTGCTGACCGCCTCCGCGTTCGTCACGAACCTCGGCAGCCACGGTGCGCTGATCGCCGCGGCGTTCGCGGTGCTGGAGGCGGGCGGCGACGGCGGTGACGTGGGGCTCGTGGCCGCGTCCCGCACTCTGCCTCTGGTGCTCTTCCTGCTGATCGGCGGCGCCGTGGCGGACCGCCTTCCACGGCACCGCGTGATGGTCGCGGCCAACGCCCTCAACTGCCTCTCGCAGGCCGCCTTCGCCGTGCTCGTGCTGACCGGGGAGGCCCGGCTGTGGCAGATGATGCTGCTGACGGCCCTCGGCGGCACCGGGCAGGCGTTCTTCAGTCCGGCGGCCGAGGGGATGCTGCTGTCGTCGGTCCGGGGGGAGCAGGCGAGCCGGGCCTTCGCCGTGTTCCGGATGGCGATGCAGGGGGCGGCCGTCGGCGGCGCTGCGCTCGGCGGTGCCATGGTGGCCGCGATCGGACCCGGCTGGGTGCTGGCGGCGGACGCGGCGGCGTTCGCGGTCGCCGGTTCGCTGCGCGCGTTCCTCGACGTGAGTCACGTTCCGGCGCGTACGCCGGGCGGTGGCATGCTCGCCGATCTGCGCGAGGGCTGGCGGGAGTTCGCGGGGCGGCCCTGGCTGTGGGGCGTGGTCGTCCAGTTCTCGATCGCCAACGCGGTCGTCGCGGCGGCCGACGCTGTCTACGGCCCTCTCGTCGCCCGGGACCACCTGGGTGGTGCGGGCCCGTGGGGCCTGGCCCTGGGCTTCTTCGGGGCGGGTACGGTCGCCGGCGCCCTGCTCATGACCCGCTGGAAGCCACGCCGCCTCCTCCTCGCCGGCACCCTGTGCGTCTTCCCCCTCGCCCTTCCCTCCGCCGCCCTCGCCGTACCGGTACCGGTCACCGTCCTGTGCGCGGTCATGTTCCTCACCGGCGTGACCCTGGAGGTCTTCGGCGTCTCCTGGATGACCGCACTCCACCAGGAGATACCCGAGGAGAAACTCTCCCGCGTCTGTGCCTACGACTGGTTCGGCTCGGTCGCCCTGGTCCCCCTCGCCACGGCCCTGGCCGGCCCGGCCGAGACGGCCTTCGGCCGCACACCCGCCCTCTGGGGCTGCGCCGCCCTCGTCGTGATCGTCACCGCGGCGGTCCTGTGCGTACCGGACGTACGAAACCTACGCCGCCACACCAAACCGGTGACGGCCGGTGCCCGACCCGAAACCGGTGACCACCGGCCTCGACCCGACTCAGCCGATACTGAACGCCCCGTCGGGGGGCTCGGGTGACGGTACGGCGTCCTCGTCCCTGACCGGTCGTGCGGATCCGATGAACTGCCTCAGGGCGAGGCCCTGTTCGACGCGGGCGGGGAAGGCGTCGGAGGCGGTGAGACGGGTCAGGGTGGCGGTGTCGAGGGGCTGT
>NZ_JAKEIP010000247.1 GCF_021474425.1 Streptomyces muensis
ACAGCCCCCGAACCGCGCACCGGCGTCGCCGCCCTCTCCCTGCGATACCAGATCGGCGCCGCGCTCGCCCTCGCGGTCGTGGCCATAGCCGTCTGCGTCCACATAGGCATGGTCTTCCTGCACGTCGCCCCGCCGAACACGGTCACCAAGCAGCACGGCAAGGCGATCGACGACTGGATATACCCGGAGTTCGAACAGAACTGGAAGCTGTTCGCGCCCAACCCGCTGCAGCAGAACATCGCCGTCCAGGTCCGCGCCGAGGTCGGCACGGCGGACGGTGGCACCCGCACCACCGGCTGGTACGACCTGTCGGCCCAGGACGGCCGGGCCATAGACGGCAATCTGCTTCCCAGCCACACCCAGCAGAACGAGTTGCGCCGGGCCTGGGACTTCTTCGTCGCCACGCACGACGCCCAGAACCGTCCCGTGGGCCTGCGCGGCGCCCTGTCCGAGACATACCTGCGGCGCATAGTGGAGCTGCGCCTCGACCGGGCGAACGCGGCCGGTGAGGGCGGCGTCGTCGAGCGTGTCCAGATCCGCTCCCGCACCACCAATGTGCGGCCGCCGAAGTGGAGCGACGAGCAGGTCTCCGACAAGCCGACCGACCGGATGCTGCCCTGGTGGTCGATACAGGCGGACAAGTCAGACAAGGCAGATAAGGCGGATAGCGCGAACACGGCAGGCGGCGCGGGCAAGACCGTGGGCGCGGGCCGGGCGGGTGCCCTGCGCGGGGCCGAGGAGGGCGCCCGGTGAGCCGCTTCGCCCTCGCGATCTCCGCGGCCATCGCCCGGGTCACCGAATCCGCCCTCGGCCCCTACCAGACGGCCGTCATCCGCATCGGCTTCACCGCGACCTGGCTGCTGTTCCTGCTGCGCGAGTTCCCCAACCGCCAGGAGCTGTACGGCCCCGACGGCCCCTGGGACTTCGACCTGGCCCAGCAGCTGATCGGCACGAACGGGTCCTTCACCGCCCTGATCTGGTCGAGCGGCCAGTTCTGGTTCGAGAGCGTCTACGCCCTCGCCGTGCTGACCAGCGTGCTGCTGCTGCTCGGCTGGCGCACCCGCACGATGTCCGTGCTGTTCATGGTGGGCGTGCTCTCACTGCAGAACCGCTCCATCTTCATGGGCGACGGCGGCGACAACGTCCTGCACCTGATGTGCGTCTACCTCGTGTTCACGCGCTGCGGCCAGGTCTGGTCGCTGGACGAGCGCCGGGCCAGGCTCGCGCGCGAGGCACGCGCGCGTGGCGAGCGGAACCGGCCCGACCGGATCGGCCCGGTCCTGTGGAGCGTGCTCGGGCTCGCGCTGGTCGCGGTCACCGTGACCGGCCGCCTGGACGGCGACCTGACCGTGCCGGTGATCCTTTGGGGCGTCTGGCTGGCCCAGGCCGTGTGGTGGCTCGTGGGCCGCCGCGCGTCGACCGCCGAGCCCCGCATCCTGCTCGACGTCGTCGGCAACATCGTGCACAACGGCGCCCTGCTGGTGATCATGGCCGAGGCCTGTCTGATCTACGCGACCGCCGGCTGGTACAAGATCCAGGGCTCCCGCTGGCAGGACGGCACCGCCGTCCACTACCCCCTCCACCTCGACTACTTCTCGCCCTGGCCCGCCCTCGCCGAGCTGCTGTCGTCCAGCGGCCTCATGGTGATGCTCATCACCTACGGCACGGTCATCGTGCAGGTCGCCTTCCCGTTCACGCTGTTCAACCGGCGCGTCAAGAACGTCCTGCTCGCCGCGATGATCACCGAGCACGCCGTGATCGCGGTCGTCCTCGGACTGCCGTTCTTCTCGCTGGCGATGATCGCGGCGGACGCGGTGTTCCTGCCGACGACGTTCCTGCGCCGGCTCGGCGGCTGGGCGGCACGCGCGCGTGGCGGCCTGTCGCGGCTGCTGCGCCGCGACGACGACGGCACGGAACTGCCCGGACCCCGCGGCCCGGAGAACCCCGAGCACGCGCACGTAGGCTTCACGGCATGACCGTGACCTCCTGGAACCGGCTTGCCGCCACCTCGGTGCTGCTCGACGGCTTCCACGCCCTCAAGCACGCCGTGCGCTTCGGAGCCGAGGTCCCGGTGGCGGTCGCCGTCGACCGGGCCGCCGCGCTCGCCCTCGCCGAGGAACTGGCGCCGGACGTACGGGACACCCTGGACGAGCTCCTGACCGAGGTCCCGGAATCGACGTACACCTCCCTGGTGCCGCGTCCGCACCCCACGGCCGTCGCCGCCCTCGCGGTACGTCCGTCCCGCGCCGCCAACCTCGACAGGCTGGCCCGCATCCCGCGCGCCGCCCCCGTCGTGGTCCTCGACCAGCCCCGCAACCTCGGCAACGCGGGCGCGGTGATCCGTCTGGCCGCCGGCTTCGGCGCGACCGGCGTGGTCACCACCGGCACCCTGGACCCCTGGCATCCCACGGTCGTACGCGGCGGCGCGGGCCTGCACTTCGCGACGGCCGTGGAGCGCCTGACGGTCCCCGAGCTGCCACCAGGTCCGCTGTACGCCCTCGACCCGGAGGGCGACGACATCCGAGGCGTCAAGCTCCCGGACGACGCCGTCCTCGCCTTCGGCTCCGAGCGCAGCGGCCTGTCGGCCGAACTACGCACGCGTGCCGACCACTTGCTGTCCCTGCCGATGCGCCCCCAGGTCTCCAGCTACAACTTGGCGACGAGCGTGGCCATGACCCTGTACCACTGGAGCACCGGCACGGGAGCGCCCCTTCAGGGGCGCGGGGAACTGCGCGACTAGCCACAACGAACCGGCAGCCGCGCACTCAGCACACCTCCCGAGCTCTTAGGCTTCCCGACGAACCTCCACAACCCGGAACCGGTTCGCCACGAACGCCCCGTCGCACAACGCCGAGTTGGCCGCCGGATTGCCCCCCGACCCGTGGAAGTCGGAGAACGCGGCGGTCTGGTTCACATACACCCCGCCCGTGAGGTTCAGCGACAACTGCGCGGCCTCCTCCAGGCAGACCTCCTGAACCGCGCCCTCGACCTCGTCGTCGGTCGTGTACGCCCCGACCGTCATCGCCCCCTTCTCCCGTACCGTCCGCCGCAGCAGCTCCACCGCGTCCGACGCCGAGTCGACGGCCACGGCGAACGACACCGGCCCGAAGCACTCGCTCATGTACGCGGCCTCGTCGTCCGGCTTCGCCCCGTCCAGCTTGACGATCACCGGCGTACGGACCACCGCGTCCGGGAACTCCGGGTTGGCGATCTCCCGGGAGGCGAGGGCGACTTCGCCCAGGCCCGCGGCGGCCTCCAGCCGGGACTTGACGTCCGGGTTGACGATCGCGCCGAGCAGCGCGTTCGCGCGGGCGTCGTCGCCGAGGAGGCCGTCGACCGCGCGGGCGAGGTCGGTGACGACCTCGTCGTAGGTCTTGGGGCCCTCGTCGGTGCGGATGCCGTCGCGGGGGACGAGCAGGTTCTGCGGGGTGGTGCACATCTGGCCGCTGTACAGGGACAGCGAGAAGGCCAGGTTGGAGAGCATCCCCTTGTAGTCGTCCGTCGAGTCGACGAGCACCGAGTTGACGCCGGCCTTCTCCGTGTAGACCTGCGCCTGGCGGGCGTTGGACTCCAGCCAGTCACCGAAGGACGTGGAGCCGGTGTAGTCGATGATCCTGATCTCGGGGCGGGTGGCGAGGGTCTTGGCGATGCCCTCGCCGGGTCGCTCGGCGGCCAGCGCGACCAGGTTCGCGTCGAAGCCGGCCTCGGCGAGCACCTGCCGCGCGACCTGCACGGTCAGCGCGAGCGGCAGCACCGCGCGCGGGTGGGGCTTGACCAGGACCGCGTTGCCGGTGGCCAGGGACGCGAACAGACCGGGGTAGCCGTTCCACGTCGGGAAGGTGTTGCAGCCGACGACCATCGCGATCCCGCGCGGGACCGGCGTGAACTGCTTGTTGAGCGCGAGCGGGTCGCGCTTGCCCTGCGGCTTGGTCCACTCCGCGGTGTCGGGCGTGCGGACCTGCTCGACGTACGCGTACGCCACCGCCTCCAGGCCGCGGTCCTGCGCGTGCGGGCCGCCCGCCTGGAACGCCATCATGAAGGCCTGGCCGGAGGTGTGCATGACCGCGTGCGCGAACTCGTGCGTCCGGTCGCTGATCCGCTTGAGGATCTCCACGCAGACCACCGCGCGGATCTCCGCGCCCGCGTCCCGCCACGCGCGCATGCCGGACCTCATGGCCGGCAGCAGCTCGTCGATGTCTGCGTGCGGGTACTCGACGCCCAGCTCGATGCCGTACGGGGAGACCTCGCCGCCCACGAAGCCGTCCGTGCCGGGCTGGCCGAGGTCGAGACGGGTGCCCAGGAGGGCGTCGAAGGCGGCCTTGCCCGCCGCCATGTCCAGGCTGCCGTTCTCGCCGTAGGCCTTGGGGTGCTCGGGGTGCGGGGACCAGTAGGCGCGGGTACGGATCGCCTCCAGCGCCTGGTCGAGGGTCGGCCGGTGCTTGGCGATCAGCTCGTGGGCGGTCAGTTCGGCGGTGGCCATGCGGGACCAACTCCTCGTCTGAAGAGCTCTTCGTCGAGCTCATGACCTGGGCAGAAACATGGGCAGGAACGGGCGGTCAGAGTTAGAGTAACCGAACGATCGGTCGGTTCAAGGGGGTCCGCCGCATCTGTGGAAAACCCCGTGCGGGAGGATCGCGCACATGACAGCACTCGACCTCAGCAGCCCCGTGGCCGTGGTCGGCACCGGCACCATGGGCCAGGGCATCGCCCAGGTCGCGTTGGTCGCGGGCCATCCCGTACGGCTGTACGACGCCGCTCCCGGGCGTGCCCGGGCCGCGGCCGACGCGATCGGCGCCCGGCTCGACCGGCTCGTCGAGAAGGACCGCCTCACCGGCGCCGACCGCGACGCCGCCCGCGCCCGTCTGCTGCCCGCCGAGGAGCTCGCCGACCTCGAGGACTGCGCCCTGGTCGTCGAGGCCGTCCTGGAGCGCCTGGACGTCAAACAGGAGCTGTTCCGGGAGCTGGAGGGCATCGTCGGCGAGGACTGTCTGCTCGCCACCAACACCTCGTCCCTGTCCGTCACGGCCATCGGCGGCGCCCTGCGGCTGCCCGGCCGCTTCGTGGGCCTGCACTTCTTCAACCCGGCCCCGCTGCTTCCCCTCGTCGAGGTCGTCTCCGGGTTCGCCACCGACGTCACGTACGCCACGCGCGCGTACGAGACGGCACGCGCCTGGGGCAAGACGCCGGTCGCCTGCGCCGACACCCCCGGCTTCATCGTCAACCGCATCGCCCGGCCCTTCTACGCCGAGGCCTTCGCCGTCCACGAGGCGCAGGGAGCCGACCCGGCGACCATCGACGCCGTGCTGCGCGAGTGCGGCGGCTTCAGGATGGGCGCGTTCGAGCTGACCGACCTGATCGGGCAGGACGTCAACGAGTCCGTCACGCACTCCGTGTGGCAGTCCTTCTTCCAGGACGTGCGCTTCACGCCCTCGCTCGCCCAGCGCCGCCTGGTCGAGTCCGGCCGGCTCGGCCGCAAGAGCGGGCAGGGCTGGTACGACTACGCCGAGGGTGCCGAGCCGGACGAGCCGCACACCGCGGAGAAGGCCTCGCCGCCCGCCTACGTCGTCGCCGAGGGCGACCTGGGCCCCGCCTCCGAACTGCTCGCGCTGATCCGCGAGGCGGGCATCCCGGTCCGCGAGGAGGACGAGGACCACGGCACCCGCCTGGTGCTGCCCGGCGGCGGCCAGCTCGCGCTCGCCGACGGCCAGACCTCGGTGGAGTTCCGGGACGTCGTCTACTTCGACCTCGCGCTCGACTACCGGCGGGCCACCCGGATCGCCCTGTCCGCCTCCCAGGACACCTCGCCGCAGACCCTCGCCGAGGCCACCGGCCTCTTCCAGGCGCTCGGCAAGCAGGTCAGCGTCATCGGCGACGTCCCCGGCATGATCGTCGCCCGCACGGTCGCCCGGATCGTCGACCTCGCGCACGACGCCGTCGCCAAGGGCGTGGCCACCGAGGAGGACATCGACACCGCGATGCGGCTGGGCGTGAACTACCCGCTCGGCCCCTTCGAGTGGAGCCGCAGGCTCGGCCGCAACTGGGCGTACGCCCTCCTGGACGACCTGCACCTGCGCGACCCCTCGGGGCGCTACGCGCCGTCCCTCGCGCTGTACCGCCACGCGTACGCCTCCGACAAGCGGGAGGGCAACACCTCATGACCACCGCCAAGCGCGACACGTACACCCCGGAGACGCTGCTCTCCGTCGCCGTGCGGGTCTTCAACGAGCGCGGCTACGACGGCACGTCCATGGAGCACCTCTCCAAGGCGGCCGGCATCTCCAAGTCGTCGATCTACCACCACGTCACGGGCAAGGAGGAGCTGCTGCGCCGCGCCGTCAGCCGTGCGCTCGACGGGCTCTTCGGGATCCTCGACGAGGAGCACGCGCGCGTGGGCCACGCCGCCGACCGCCTCGAACACGTCGTCCGGCGCATGGTCGAGGTGCTCATAACCGACCTGCCGTACGTCACGCTGCTCCTTCGCGTCCGCGGCAACACCGACACCGAGCGCTGGGCCCTGGAACGCCGCCGCGACTTCGACCACCAGGTCGCAGAACTCCTCAAGGCCGCCGCCGCGGACGGCGAGGTCCGCGCCGACGTGGAGGTACGCCTCGCGACCCGGCTCGTCTTCGGGATGATCAACTCCATCGTGGAGTGGTACCGCCCGGACGGCCGCGGCATGAACGAGCGCGAGGTCGCGGACACGGTGGTGCGGCTGGTGTTCGGGGGGCTGCGACAGCCGGGCTGACGGCTGCCTGCGGGGCGGTGTCGGCTCCGGTTGGGCAACGCCCTTAAGGGGCGCGGGGCCGCATCGATGTGCGGCTCCGCCGCGCGGGCGCGACCAGCCACGACGGCGCCGCAGACGAACGACGGCATGCTGCGGCTCTACCAGCGGAGCGCTCAGCCCTGCGGCTCCAGATCCTCCTCCTCGAACACCAGCAGCGTGCGGGTGCTGAGGACCTCCGGGATCGCCTGGAGCCGGGTGAGGACCAGTTCGCGCAGGGCGCGGTTGTCGGGGGTGTGCACCAGGAGCAGGACGTCGAAGTCGCCGCCCACCAGGGCGATGTGCGAGGCGCCGGGAAGCTGGCGCAGCTGCTCGCGGACCGTGCGCCAGGTGTTCTGGACGATCTTGAGGGTGATGTAGGCCGACGTCCCGTGACCCGCGCGCTCGTGGTTGACGCGGGCACCGAAACCGCGGATGACGCCGTCCTCGACGAGACGGTTGATGCGCGCGTAGGCGTTGGCGCGCGAGACATGGACCCGTTCGGCGACAGAGCGTATCGACGCGCGGCCGTCCGCCTGGAGCATCTGGAGGATGTCCTGATCGATGGCGTCGAGCGGGCGCGCCGGTGGCAGGGGGGCGCCGCCGTCCGGGCTTTCGGCCATTTGTTCAGGCGCCATGTCCCCCCACCTTCCTCCCGTGGACGTACTGCGTTCATTGGAGGCTGTGGAGAACCGTTTGTCCACAGCCTGAGGGTGCCTGTAGCCAAAATGTGCCGACGACCGAACAATCGGTAGGTGAGGCGCCTCACAGTCGACGCGCCTCCCGTAGCCGCTCCCACGAGGAGGTGCCGTCATGACGGTCATGGAGCAGCGAGGCGCGTACCGGCCATCGCCGCCGCCCGCCTGGCAGCCCCGCATGGACCCCGCGCCGCTGCTGCCCGACGCCGAGCCGTACCGCGTGCTCGGCACCGAGGCGGCCGCGAAGGCCGACCCGGACCTGCTGCGCCGGCTCTACGCCGAGCTGGTGCGGGGCCGTCGGTACAACGCGCAGGCGACCGCGCTCACCAAGCAGGGCCGCCTCGCGGTGTACCCGTCCAGCACCGGCCAGGAGGCCTGCGAGGTCGCCGCCGCGCTGGCGCTCCAGGACCGCGACTGGCTGTTCCCCAGCTACCGCGACACCCTCGCCGCCGTGGCCCGCGGCCTCGACCCGGTGCAGGCCCTGACCCTGCTGCGCGGCGACTGGCACACCGGATACGACCCGTACGAGCACCGCGTGGCCCCCCTGTGCACGCCGCTCGCCACCCAGCTCCCGCACGCCGTCGGCCTTGCGCACGCCGCACGCCTCAAGGGCGACGACGTGGTCGCGCTCGCCATGGTCGGCGACGGCGGCACCAGCGAGGGCGACTTCCACGAGGCGCTGAACTTCGCCGCTGTATGGCAGGCGCCGGTCGTCTTCCTCGTCCAGAACAACGGCTTCGCGATCTCCGTCCCGCTCGCCAAGCAGACCGCGGCCCCGTCGCTGGCCCACAAGGCCGTCGGCTACGGCATGCCCGGCCGCCTGGTCGACGGCAACGACGCGGCCGCAGTGCACGAGGTGCTGAGCGACGCCGTACGGCACGCCCGCGCGGGCGGCGGCCCGACGCTGATCGAGGCGATCACCTACCGCGTCGACGCGCACACCAACGCCGACGACGCCACCCGCTATCGCGGCGACTCCGAGGTCGAGACCTGGCGCGGGCACGACCCGATCGCCCTGCTGGAGCACGAGCTGACCGAGCGCGGCCTGATCGACGAGGCCGGCATCCAGGCAGCCCGCGACGCCGCCGAGACCATGGCCGCCGACCTGCGCGACCGCATGAACCAGGACCCGGCGCTCGACCCGATGGACCTGTTCGACCACGTCTACGCCGAGCCCACGCCGCAACTGCGCGAACAGCGCGCCCAGTTGCAGGCGGAGCTGCACGCTGAGTCCGAAGGGCCGCACCGATGACCACCGTCGCCGTCAAGCCGGCCACCATGGCGCAGGCCCTCACGCGCGCGATGCGCGACGCCATGGCAGCCGACCCGTCCGTGCACGTCATGGGCGAGGACGTCGGCACGCTCGGCGGCGTCTTCCGCGTCACCGACGGACTCGCCAAGGAGTTCGGCGAGGACCGCTGCACGGACACGCCGCTCGCCGAGGCGGGCATCCTGGGCACTGCGGTGGGCATGGCCATGTACGGCCTGCGCCCGGTCGTGGAGATGCAGTTCGACGCGTTCGCCTACCCGGCGTTCGAGCAGCTCATCTCGCACGTCTCGCGCACCCGCAACCGCACCCGCGGCAAGATGCCGCTGCCGATCACGATCCGCGTCCCCTACGGCGGCGGCATCGGCGGCGTCGAGCACCACAGCGACTCCTCCGAGGCGTACTACATGGCGACTCCGGGGCTCCATGTCGTCACGCCCGCCACCGTCGCCGACGCCTACGGCCTGCTGCGCGCCGCCATCGCCTCCGACGACCCGGTGGTCTTCCTGGAGCCCAAGCGGCTGTACTGGTCGAAGGACACCTGGAACCCGCAGGACCCGCCGAGCGTTGAACCGATCGGCCGCGCGGTGGTGCGGCGCTCGGGGAGGAGCGCCACGCTCATCACGTACGGACCGTCCGTGCCCGTCTGCCTCGAAGCCGCCGAGGCGGCCCGGGAGGAGGGGTGGGACCTGGAAGTCGTCGACCTGCGCTCGCTGGTGCCGTTCGACGACGAGACGGTCGCCGCCTCGGTACGGCGGACCGGGCGAGCGGTCGTCGTACACGAGTCGGGCGGGTTCGGCGGACCGGGAGGGGAGATCGCGGCCCGGGTCACGGAGCGCTGCTTCCACCACCTGGAGGCGCCGGTGCTGCGCGTGGCCGGGTTCGACATCCCCTATCCGCCGCCGATGCTGGAGCGTCACCACCTGCCCGGCGTGGACCGGATCCTGGACGCCGTGGGGCGTCTGCAGTGGGAGGCCGAGAGCTGATGGCACAGGTGCTCGAGTTCAAGCTCCCCGACCTCGGGGAGGGGCTCACCGAGGCGGAGATCGTCCGCTGGCTGGTCGAGGTCGGTGACGTCGTCGCGGTCGACCAGCCGGTCGTCGAGGTCGAGACGGCCAAGGCGATGGTCGACATCCCCTGCCCCTATGCCGGAGTGGTCACGGCCCGGTTCGGCGAGGAGGGCACCGAGCTGCCCGTCGGGGCGCCGCTGATCACGGTCGCGGTGGGCGCGCCCGCCGAGGGCGAGACCGAGGGCTCCGGGAACGTCCTGGTGGGCTACGGCACCTCCGAGGCACCGGCCCGGCGCCGCAGGGTCCGGCCGGGCACCCCGACGCCACCGGCCGCCCAGCCGGCGAACGGCGCCGCCACGCGTGAGGCCACCCCGCCCGCCGAGAGCGTGGCCCGACCCGTCGGCACGGCGGCGGGGCACGGCGCCGCGAGCCACGGCCCTGCAGGGCCTGGCAGGGACACCGCGGCGGCCGACGAGGAGACCCGAGGCGAGGGCCCCGTGCCCGTGATCTCCCCGCTGGTGCGCCGTCTCGCCCGCGAGCACGGCCTGGACCTGCGGGAGTTGCACGGCTCCGGGCCGGACGGGCTCATCCTGCGGGCCGACGTCGAGTACGCGCTGCGCGCCGCCGAGGTGCACGGCCGCACCGCGCAGCCGGCCGCCGAGCCGCACCCGCGCGTGACGCCGGCTCCGGCGCCCGCGGCGCAGGCCCCCGTCCGCTCCTCCGCCCCCGCGGGCGGCATCCGCACACCGCTCAAGGGCATCCGCGGCGCCGTCGCCGACAAGCTCTCCCGCAGCCGGCGGGAGATCCCGGACGCCACCTGCTGGGTGGACGCCGACGCGACGGAACTGATGCGGGCACGCACCGCGATGAACGCGGCGGGAGGGCCGAAGATCTCCCTGATCGCCCTGCTGGCCCGGATCTGCACGGCCGCCCTGGCCCGGTTCCCCGAGCTGAACTCGACGGTCGACATGGAGGCCAGGGAGGTCGTCCAACTCGACCAGGTGCACCTCGGATTCGCCGCGCAGACCGACCGCGGACTCGTCGTCCCGGTCGTCCGGGACGCGCACGCGCGGGACGCGGAGTCGCTCACCGCGGAGTTCGCCCGGCTGACCGAGGCGGCCCGCACAGGCACCCTCACCCCCGCGGAACTCACCGGCGGCACCTTCACGTTGAACAACTACGGCGTGTTCGGCGTCGACGGCTCCACGCCGATCATCAACCACCCCGAGGCCGCGATGCTCGGCGTCGGCCGCATCATCCCCAAGCCGTGGGTGCACGAGGGCGAGCTCGCGGTCCGGCAGGTCGTCGAGCTCTCGCTCACCTTCGACCACCGGGTCTGCGACGGCGGCACGGCGGGCGGCTTCCTGCGCTATGTGGCGGACTGCGTCGAACACCCGGCGGTGCTGCTGCGCACGCTGTGACGGATCCCCCGGGGACCGCTGCTTCCCCTGCGTTCCCTGTGATCGCGGAGGCACGCATACTCGGGGGGTGACCGCGTACGAACCGACCGGCGCACCGGACGCCGCCACTGCCGGACACGACGTCGCCTACGACGCCGTCGTGCTCGCCGGGGGCGGCGCGCGACGGCTCGGCGGTGCGGACAAGCCCGGTGTGCGCGTGGGCGGGCGCCCGCTGCTCGACCGGGTGCTCGCCGCCTGCGCCGACGCGCGGACCACCGTCGTCGTCGCCGAGCCCCGAACGACCGCGCGGCCGGTGACCTGGGCGCGTGAGGACCCGCCCGGCGGCGGCCCGCTCGCCGCCCTGGACGCCGGACTGCGGCACACCACCGCGGAGCAGGTCGTCGTCCTCTCGGCCGACCTGCCCTTCCTCGACGAGCGCACGGTACGACGGCTGCTGTCCGCGCTGCGTGCCGCAGACGCCGACGGCGCGCTCCTCACCGACGCCGACGGCCGCGACCAGCCCCTCGTCGCCGCGTACCGCGCGACCGCGCTGCACCGCGAACTGGCCGCGCTCACCCGGGAGAACGACGGCCTCACCGGCCTCCCCCTGCGCCGGCTCACCGGCGCGCTCGCACTCACCCGCGTCCCCGACCCCGTCGCGTCCTTCGACTGCGACACCTGGGACGACATCGCCACCGCCAGGGCACGCATCAGGGAGCATGGGCACGTGTTGGATGAATGGATTTCCGCAGTCAAGGACGAACTCGGCCTCGACCTCGACGTCGACACCAAGCTGCTGCTGGACCTCGCCCGCGACGCCGCCCACGGCGTGGCCAGGCCCGCGGCCCCGCTGACCACCTTCCTCGTCGGATACGCGGCAGCGCAGGCCAAGGGCGGCCAAGGCGGCCCCGAGGCCGTCGCGGAGGCCTCCCGCAAGGCCGCCGCGCTCGCCCTGCGCTGGGCGGAAGAGGCCGCCGCCCAGCGCAGGGCCGTCACGCTGTCGGGCCCGCCCGGCGCGCCCACGACCACGTCCGGGGTGTGCAACGCGGCCAGGTTGAAGCCGGTGACCTCGTCGGCGTAGCCGTCGTCGC
>NZ_JAKEIP010000248.1 GCF_021474425.1 Streptomyces muensis
TGACTTTTGGCACGCTGTTGAGTTCTCAAGGAACGGACGCTTCCTTTGTACTCACCCTCTCGGGCTTTCCTCCGGGCAGTTTCCCTTCGGTCTTGCGTTTCCGACTCTATCAGACCTTTTTCCGATCCGATTTCCTCGGCGCTTTCCAGGTTCCCGCTTCCGCGTTTCCCTTTCCGGCGATTCCGACTTTATCAGAAGTTCTGGGCCGGACTGACCAGCCACTCATTTCCGATTCATCGGGAGGGGCTTCTTGGGAATCAATGTTCCGCTGAAGCAGACAGACACTCACTCTGCCCAGCGGGGTTGACTCCCACTTCCAGGCAACTGTTCGAATCTACCTCCCCGCTAGCTCCGTGTCAACGGTTCTTGCGGGGCGAAGAGGAGACTAGCAGCTCAACTGGTGTGTACGCACATCAGGCCGCAGTCGGAACGGTGGCGCTGCGCTCGGCCGCCTCGACGTCGCCCGTCTCTCCGGCTCGGGCGGCACGTCCGCCTAGGACATAGACGTAGGCGAGGAAGACGAGTTCGGCGATGACGCCGATGCTGATGCGCGCCCAGGTCGGTAGGCCCGACGGGGTGACGAAACCTTCGATGGCACCGGAGACGAAGAGGACCAGGGCCAGGCCTATCGCCATGCCGATCGCGGCTCGGCCTTCCTCGGCGAGGGCGGAGCGGCGAGTACGTGGGCCCGGGTCGATGAGGGTCCAGCCCAGGCGTAGGCCGGTGCCGGCGGCGACGAAGACCGCGGTCAGTTCCAGGAGGCCGTGCGGCAGGACCAGCCCGAGGAAGGTGTCCAGGCGGCCTGCCGACGACATCAGGCCGATGCCGACGCCCAGGTTGAGCATGTTCTGGAAGAGGATCCAGACCACTGGTAGGCCCAGGAAGACGCCGAGGATCAGACAGAGGGCGGCTGCCCAGGCATTGTTCGTCCAGACCTGGGCCGCGAAGGACGCCGCGGGGTGGCTGGAGTAGTACGTCTCGTACTGGCCGCCTGGGCGGGTGAGCTCGCGCAGCTCGCTGGGGGCCGCGATCGTGGCCTGTACTTCGGGATGGGTGCCTATCCACCAGCCGAGCAGTGCGGCGACCAGGGTGGAGAGGAGCGCGGTGGGGATCCACCAGTGGCGCGACCGGTAGACCGCGGCTGGGAATCCCTGGGTGAGGAAGAGGGTGACGTCGCGCCATGAGGCGCGTCGGGTGCCTGTGACGGCACTACGCGCGCGTGCCACCAGTTGGCTGAGCCGACCGGTCAGCTGCGGGTCGGGGGCGCTGGACTGGATCAGGGACAGATGGGTCGCCGTGCGCTGGTAGAGGGCGACGAGTTCGTCGGCCTCGGCGCCGGTGAGGCGGCGCTGGCGTCCCAGGAGGGCGTCGAGGCGGTCCCACTCGGCTCGGTGGGCGGTGACGAAGACGTCGAGGTCCATCTGGTTTTCTGCTCCTCGGCTGTTCGTCGGCGACTCGTCGTAGGTGTCAGCTTGTCGTACTGCGGCGCGATGCGCCCTCAGCTTGGCAGACTGGCCATTCCGAGGGCAGGTCAGGGGAAGGACGGTCGGCGTGAGTGAGCTGGTGACGGGTGAGGCGGTGGCGTTGGAGTTGCGCCCCGCGAAGCTGCCCAGCAGGGCGCTGGCCGTGCTGCTCGATCTGGCCGTGGCAGTGATCGCTTACATCGTCGTGACCATCGGTGTGGTGGCGGCCACCGCTTCTCTGGACGAGGCGGCGCAGACGGCGTTGTCGATTGCCCTGTTCGTTCTGCTGCTGGTCGGCGGGCCGATCGCGGTCGAGACGCTGAGTCATGGGCGCTCGCTGGGGAAGCTCGCGTGTGGGCTGCGGGTTGTGCGCGATGACGGCGGGCCGATCCGGTTCCGGCATGCGCTGGTGCGTGGCCTCATAGGTGTGATCGAGATTCTGATGACGCTCGGCGTCATCGCTGTCATCTCATCGTTGGTGTCCGCGCGCGGGCGGCGGCTCGGGGATGTGTTCGCCGGGACGCTCGTCGTACGGGAACGGGTGCCGGTCGCGCGGACGGGCTTTGTTCCGCCGCCTCCGCCTTGGTTGGCCGGGCGGTTCTCGGGGCTTGACCTTTCGGCGGTGCCCAATGATCTGTGGCTCGCCATTCGCCAGTACCTGATGCGGATGCAGCAGCTCGACCCTCAGGTCGGCTGGAGTATGGCGGAGCGCCTGGCGACGGACCTCGCGGCGCGCACGGGCGCTCCGGCGCCGCAGGGGGTGCCGCCGGCGGCGTATCTGGCGGCGGTTCTTCAGGAGCGCCAGGCGCGGGAGGCGCGGCGGGCCTTCGGCAACGGATCGGGTGCGGGTGGGGGGCCTGTCGACGCCGGTGATGTGAGTACTGCGGCGGGTGGGCCTGGGGCGTACGGTCCGTCGGTCATGCCGACCGCGGCTCCCACTCCCCCTACCGCTGCACCGCCTTCGCCTGCGCCGTACGGCACGGAGGTGGCCCCGGCGCCGCAGACTCCGTCGGACGACCGTCCCTCCACCGGTTTCGTCCCCCCTGCCTAGCCGCACTCCCCGGCCAAGGTCCGCCGAGCGCTCAAGCGAACGTCGACGGCGGGGAGTCCAGGTCCTCCAGCTCGATGCCCGGTGCCGCGAGGACCACGTCGCCGGCGATGTGTACGGCGTGCTGCTCGCCCGTGTCCAGGGCTGTGACCTGGTATTCGTCCACGGTCAGAGGGCCGTTGTCAGTGGCGTGTGTTTCTCTGTTCACCAAGGCCCAGGACTGGTCCACGGTGCGCGGGGCCAGGACCGGGTCCGTGAGGGCCACGAGGCGTACGCGGGTTGCCGAGTCGGAAGGGGTGAGGCGCAGGAGACGAGTGGTGGCGATGAGGAACGCGGGGGACGTCCCGGTGAAGGCATGGGCGCGCACATTGCCTTCTGTGGCATGAGTCCCGGTGGGGTCGGTGCGGACCCAGGTGACGCCGTCGAGGGCGGCACCGCGTACCTGCCAGCCACCTGCGTGGAGTTCGAGCCGGAGGGGGCGGCCGAGTTCGTCCAGGGTGAGGTCGACGGAGCCGCTGTGGTCGCCCGCAGGGGTGGTCAGCTGGGAGACGTAGCGCCAGCCGGAAGGGCCGGGGGCGCAGTGGAAGTGTTCTTCTGCGAGGGGGGTGTGATCGTGCGGATCATGGAGCGAATAGCGGCCGCGGGGCATCGGGGTCCTGGGTCTTGACGGCTCTTGTGGCTCTTGGTCGCTTGGTGGGCTGACGGTCTGGTCCGGCTGCCGGTGCCGTACGGCCAAAGGGGCAGGCCCCCGACACGGGGGTGCGGGGGCCTGCCTCGGAGGTCTGCTCGGCTCAGTAGCGGTAGTGGTCCGGCTTGTACGGGCCCTCGACCTCGACGCCGATGTACGCGGCCTGCTCGGGGCGGAGCTTCGTCAGCTTCACGCCGAGCGAGTCCAGGTGGAGGCGCGCGACCTTCTCGTCCAGGTGCTTGGGCAGCGTGTAGACGCCGGTCGGGTAGGCGTCCGGCTTGGTGAACAGCTCGATCTGGGCCAGGGTCTGGTCCGCGAAGGAGTTGGACATCACGAAGGACGGGTGACCGGTGGCGTTGCCCAGGTTCAGCAGGCGGCCCTCGGAGAGGACGATGAGCACCTTGCCGTCGGGGAAGGTCCAGGTGTGGACCTGCGGCTTGACCTCGTCCTTGACGATGCCCGGGACCTTGGCGAGGCCCGCCATGTCGATCTCGTTGTCGAAGTGACCGATGTTGCCGACGATCGCCTGGTGCTTCATCTTGGCCATGTCCGAGGCCATGATGATGTCCTTGTTGCCGGTCGTGGTGATGAAGATGTCGGCCTTGTCGATGACCTCGTCGAGGGTCGTGACCTGGTAGCCATCCATCGCCGCCTGGAGCGCGCAGATCGGGTCGATCTCGGTGATGATCACGCGGGCGCCCTGACCGCGCAGGGACTCCGCGCAGCCCTTGCCCACGTCGCCGTAGCCGCAGACGACCGCGGTCTTGCCGCCGATCAGGACGTCGGTGGCGCGGTTGATGCCGTCGATCAGGGAGTGGCGGCAGCCGTACTTGTTGTCGAACTTCGACTTGGTGACGGCGTCGTTGACGTTGATCGCCGGGAACAGGAGGGTGCCGTCGCGCTGCATCTCGTACAGGCGGTGGACGCCGGTCGTGGTCTCCTCGGTCACGCCGCGGATCTCGGAGGACAGCTGGGTCCACTTCTGCGAGCCGTCGGTGATGGTGCGGTGCAGGAGTTCGAGGATGACGCGGTGCTCGTCGGACTCGGCGGTGTCGACGGAGGGAACCTTGCCGTCCTTCTCGTACTCGACGCCCTTGTGGACGAGGAGGGTGGCGTCACCGCCGTCGTCGAGGATCATGTTCGGGCCGCCGGTGGGGCTGTCCGGCCAGGTCAGGGCCTGCTCCGTGCACCACCAGTACTCCTCCAGGGTCTCGCCCTTCCAGGCGAAGACCGGGATGCCCTGGGGGTTGTCCACGGTGCCGTTCGGGCCGACGGCGATGGCGGCGGCCGCGTGGTCCTGGGTGGAGAAGATGTTGCAGGACGCCCAGCGGACCTGAGCGCCGAGGGCGACCAGGGTCTCGATGAGGACGGCGGTCTGCACGGTCATGTGCAGGGAGCCGGTGACGCGGGCGCCGGCCAGCGGCTGCGTCTCGGCGTACTCCTTGCGGATCGCCATCAGGCCGGGCATCTCGTGCTCGGCGAGGGTGATCTCCTTGCGGCCGAAGTCGGCCAGGGAGAGGTCGGCGACCTTGAAGTCCTGTCGGTTCTCGACAGTCGTCATTACGAGCTGCTCCTCGGGATCGGGTCGAGGGTGGGTACGGCTGGTCTGCGCGGCGGCGGACACAGGGGTGCCCGAAGAGGACACAGGCATGCCCGCGTGCGCGCAGCGCAGTCCGTCGGAGGCCCTCTCTCCCTCGGTCGGTCCGTGTCGGGACCGCCCGACCGCCATCAGCAGCGACGTCTGGCTCTGTCCCAAGCTACACCGGGAGGCCCGGCCGTCCCCAGTCCGCCTTCGAACAGATCGAGCCATCCATCGCGTCCCGGGAAGGGCTCTTGGCGGGGGTGAGCGGGGGGGCGGGCGAGCGGTTGTTCATGGCCGTGGCGTTGGTCACGTGATGACTGGCGGGCGTGCGGGCAGCAGACCGAAGAGCCGTAACAGTGCAGGGGCGGGAGCTGGCCGGGTGAGCCGCAGCGAGAGCAGGCGGGGTACAGCCGCAGCGGGAGGGGCCGGGGCTCGTGGGGGCGATAACAGGACACCAACGAAGGGCGTACAGGAGGCGGCAGAGCGGGAGATTGTGGGGCATTCGGGCCTTTGAGTCTGGGGCGGGGTGGTGCAGGATGCCCGGGAGATCTGAACAACTGATCGATCTTGCGGGGCGTCCGGGACGGCGTTCCGTGCGACAAAGGCGTTAGGAGATCGACGTGACAAGTCCGGCCGGCCCTCCCCCCACGGGCGGCGGCAGTGGCGAGCAGAAGCGGTTGAAGCTGCTCGCGGTGACCGCGTGCCCGACCGGCATCGCCCATACGTACATGGCGGCCGAGAAGCTCTCACAGGCTGCCGAGAGCCGCGGTATCGACATGAAGGTGGAGACCCAAGGATCCATCGGGGCTGAAAACGTCCTCGATGACAACGATGTCAAACACGCCGACGGTGTCATCGTCGCGGCGGACAAGGACGTGGACCTGAGCCGTTTCGCGGGCAAGCGGGTGCTGACCGTCGGGGTGGCTGAGGGCATTCGTCACCCCGAGCAGCTGATCGAGCGGGTGTTGTCGGCACCCGTGCACACGGGTGGGGGCGCCCCCACGGCCCCCGCGAGCGGTGGCGGCAGGGAGCGGAGCGTCGGGTACAAGGCGCTGATGAACGGGGTCAGTTACATGATCCCGTTCGTGGTGGTCGGCGGGCTGTTGATCGCGATCTCGCTCTCACTCGGCGGGCACACCGACACGTCGGGTGGTCTGGTCATCCCGAAGGACTCCTTCTGGATGGACGTGAACAACATCGGTGTCATCGGCTTCACGCTGATGGTGCCGATCCTGTCCGGCTACATCGCGTACGCCATCGGGGACCGGCCGGCGCTTGTGCCCGGCATGATCGGTGGCTGGATCGCCAACACCGGTGAGTTGTACGACTCCAAGGCGGGCGCCGGGTTCATCGGGGCGATCGTGACCGGGTTCCTCGCCGGGTATCTGGTGCTGTGGATCAAGAAGGTCAGGGTCCCGAAGTTCGCTCAGCCGATCATGCCGATCATCGTGATCCCGATCGTGGCGACGACGGCGCTCGGGCTGTTCTTCATCTACGTCGTCGGGAAGCCGATCTCATGGGTGTTCGAGCATCTGACCAGCTGGCTCAGCGGGATGACGGGGACGAGCGCGATTCTGCTCGGAGCCATACTCGGCCTGATGATCGCGTTCGACATGGGTGGACCGGTCAACAAGACGGCGTTCCTGTTCGGCGCCGGGCTCATCGCGACCGGCAACCAGACGGTGATGGGCATGTGCGCGGCCGCGATCCCGGTCATGCCGTTGGGGCAGGGCCTCGCCACGCTGATACGGAAGCGGCTCTACACCGAGCAGGAGCGGGAGACCGGGCTCGCCTCGCTGTTCATGGGGTGCTTCGGCATCTCCGAGGGCGCGATCCCGTTCGCTGCGGCGCGCCCCGCGCAGGTCATCCCGGCCAACATGCTGGGCGGCGCGGTGGCCGGTGCCGTCGCCGGGGTCGCCGGTGTCGAGGACGCGGTGCCGCACGGCGGGCCGATCGTGGCGGTGCTGGGCGCGGTGAGCGGGGTGCCGATGTTCTTCGTGGCCGTGGTGATCGGCTCGGTCGTCACCGCGCTGACCACGGTCGCCCTGGTCGACCTGAGTGAGCGCAGGCGGCGCGGGGAGGCCGTCGGCGACGTGAGCTCTGCTGGGCCGGAGCCCGTGTTGGTCGGAGCGGGAGGCGGAACGCCGGGCGGCGGTGGTGTCGTGGCGCAGCGGACCGTCGTACGTGAGTCGAGGGCGGCGACCGACGTGAGTGGGGCCTCCGCGGCGCCCGGGAGGTCCGTGGAATCCGGCGAGTCCGAGGAAGGCGAGGAAGACGAGGAGAACCCGGGTCCGGGCAGTGCTCCGGTCGCGGAGAACGCTGCCGGTGAGGTTCTCTCTGGCTATCTCACCCGGAAGACGGTGAAGGTCGAACTCCGCGCGCAGGACAAGGAGTCCGCGATCCGGGAGATGGGTGAGCTGCTGGCCCGTACCGGCAAGGTCGCGGATGTCGACGAGTTGGTGGCGACCGCGCTGCGGCGGGAGGCGCAGGGGACGACCGGGCTCGGGGAGGAGATCGCGATTCCGCATGCCAAGACGGCTGCGGTGACGGCGCCCGTCGTCGGTTTCGCGCGGTCTGCGGAGGGCGTCGAGTGGGGCTCGCTGGACGGTACGAAGGCGAGGCTGGTGTTCATGATCGCCGTACCGGAAGCGGCCGCGGGTGACGAGCATCTGCGGATTCTGGCGCTGCTGTCGCGGAAGTTGATGGACGCCGGGTTCAGGGAGCGGCTGTTGAGCGCGGCCGACGAGTCGACCGTGCTCGGGATACTGCGCGAGGTCGGGTAGCCGCGCGGCCGGACCCGCGTCCGTGCGTCGGGCGTGGGCCGGCCGGCACGGCCGGTTCACCTGCGGTCGCTACGCTCTGCGTCCGCGTATGGGCCGCATGGGGAGGAACGCGATGTCGGGCAAGGGGCGGGGACTGGGGATCGCAGCCGTCGTGGTGGGGCTGGTGGGGTTGTTGTTGGGGCTGGGCGGTCTCGTCTACGCGCGGTCCGCCTTCGGCGGCTCCGTCGTGTCGAGCGAGAGCATGACACCGACGTATGGGCCGGGCGACCGGGCCGTCTACGAGCGGATCGACGGAAGCGAGGTGCGGCGCGGGGATGTCGTGGTGTTCTCGGCGCCGGACCGCTACGGGGTCGACGGGTTGGTGATGGGGCGGGTCGTCGGCGTGGGCGGTGACCGTGTGGCGTGCTGCACGGGACCGGAGGCGGACGCCCGCGTCACCATCAACGGCAAGCCGCTCAAGGAGCCGTATGTGAAGGGCGGGGACGCGCACGGCGGCTACCCCGCCTCCTACGACGTGCGGGTCCCCGAGGGCCGGCTGTTCCTGATGGGCGACAACCGCGCGAACTCCCGTGACTCGCGGGCCTTCCTCGACGACCACGACGGGACGCTTCCGGAGTCCGCGGTCCAGGGGCGTGTGATCGACGACTACACCGTGCCGGTGGTACTCGGGACGGCGATGATCCTCGGGTTGCTGTTGGTGCCGGTCGGAATCGGTCTGGGGATCGCCGCGGTGGTCGTACGGCGGAAGGCGCGGGCCATGACGCCGCCGCCACCGCCGTGGGCGGTGCAGGTCTGAGGACGCGGTCGCGAGCGAAGACCAAGGGGCCCGCCGGGATTCCGGCGGGCCCCCTTCGGTATGGGCGGGCGTCAGTGCTCGCGGTATGGGTGGCGTCAGTGCTCGGCGTCGTGCGGCGCTGCCGGTCCACCGGGCGTGGCCTCGCGGTCGGCGCCCTTGGCCGCCTCGGACTCGCTGTAGATGTCGGGTTCGAGGTAGATCACGCGGGCGATCGGGACGGCCTCGCGGATGCGGGCCTCGGCGGCGTCGATGGCGGTGGCGATCTCGGTGGCCGTGTCGTCGTGCTGGACGGCGATCTTGGCGGCGACCAGGAGCTCCTCGGGGCCGAGGTGCAGCGTGCGCATGTGGATGATGCGGGTGACGACGTCGCCGTCGACGATGGCGGCCTCGATCTTCGAGGTCTCCTCGGCGCCCGCGGACTCGCCGAGCAGCAGCGACTTGGTCTCGATGGCGAGGACGACCGCGATCAGGACGAGCAGGACGCCGATGCAGATCGTGCCGATGCCGTCCCAGACGCCGTCTCCGGTGATCAGCGCCAGGCCGACGCCGCCCAGGGCGAGGATCAGACCGACCAGTGCGCCGAGGTCCTCCAGGAGGACGACGGGCAGCTCGGGCGCCTTGGCGTGTCGGACGAACTCCTTCCAGGACTTCCTGCCGCGCAGGACGTTGGACTCCTTGATGGCCGTACGGAAGGAGAAGGACTCGGCGATGATCGCGAAGACGAGGACGCCGACCGGCCAGTACCAGTGCTCGATCTCGTGCGGGTGCTTGATCTTCTCGTAGCCCTCGTAGAGGGCGAACATGCCGCCGACCGAGAACAGGATGATCGAGACGAGGAAGGCGTAGATGTAGCGCTCGCGGCCGTAGCCGAAGGGGTGTTGCGGCGTGGCCTCGCGCTGCGCCTTCTTGCCGCCGACCAGCAGCAGGGCCTGGTTGCCGGAGTCCGCGAGCGAGTGCACGCCCTCGGCGAGCATCGACGACGAGCCGCTGAACGCGAACGCCACGAACTTCGATGCCGCGATGGCGAGGTTGGCGGCGAGTGCCGCCACGATCGCCTTGGTACCGCCTGACGCGCTCATGTGTCGCGTTGTCCCTTCACCTACGGAGCCTTCGGAGCCGCCGAGCACACGGAGCTCGGCTTTGCCCGTCCTTTGCCGGTGGGCCATTGTTGCAGCCCGGTCCGACAACGGCGCGCCGGGTCGTCCGATGCCCTCCGTCAGGCGACGACCGTGGCCCGGAAGACCGTGCCGGCACCGGACACTTCGGCCTTTTCGCCCGCCGGTACGAAAACGGAACGGCCGGGCGTCAGCTCGTGCTCGCCGGCGCGGACGGTGCCCGCGGTGCAGAGCAGGATCTGCGGGGTCGGGCGGGTGAGGTCGTGGGCGGTGGTGCCCTCCGGAAGGACGTACCGCGACAGCCGGAACTCGTCGATCGGAGTCTCGTAGACCTCCTCGCCGTCCGGGGCGGCCTCGGGGCGCAGCACGCCCGGGTCGCTCGGCTCGAAGCGGACGATGCGCAGGAGTTCGGGGACGTCGACGTGCTTGGGGGTGAGGCCGCAGCGCAGGACGTTGTCGGAGTTGGCCATGATCTCGACGCCGAGGCCGTTGAGGTAGGCGTGCGGGATGCCGGCGCCGAGGAACAGGGCCTCGCCCGGCTGCAGGCGGACGTGGTTGAGGAGCATGGCGGCGATGACGCCGGGGTCGCCGGGGTAGTGGTGGGCGATGTCGGCGTACGGGGCGTAGTCGCCGCCGAGGCGGGTGCAGGCGGTGGCGGCCTCGGTGACGGTACGGGCCATGTCGGCCGGGTCGGCGGTGAGGATCGCGGTGAGCACCTCGCGCAGGGCCGCGTCCTCGGGGTGGGCGTGCAGCAGGTCGACGTACGGCTTGAGGGAGTCGACGCCGAGGCCGTCGAGGAGGTCGGCGGCCCGGAGCGGGTCGCGGAAGCCGCACAGGCCGTCGAACTCGGTGAGCGCGCAGATCAGTTCGGGCTTGTGGTTGGCGTCCTTGTAGTTGCGGTGGCCCGCGTCCACGGGGATGCGCCGGCGCTCCTCGTCCTCGTAACCCTGCTTCGCCTGCTCCAGGTCGGGGTGCACCTGGAGGGAGAGCGGGGCGCCGGCCGCGAGGATCTTGAGCAGGAAGGGCAGCCGGGGGCCGAACTTCGCCACGGCCGCGGCGCCCAGTTCGCGCTCCGGGGCCGCCTCGATGACCTCGACGAGCGTCCCGCGCGCGGTGCGCGAGGGTGCGCCCGGGTGCGCGCCCATCCACATCTCCGCCTGCGGTTCGCCGGTCGGCTCGACGCCGAGGAGCTCCGGGATCGCGGTGGTGGAGCCCCAGGCGTAGGGGCGGACGGTGTTGTCGAGGCGGTCCATGCGGGTGTCTGCCTGCTCTCTGCGGGTCGGGTGCGACGACGACGGGCTAAACGGGGCTATGACGGGTTCTGTTCGTGGAGAACGCCGGTTCGCCTTGTGTACGGCTGTCGGTTCCTCGTCGGTTCCTGATCGGTACCTCGTCGGTTCCTGTGTCGTACGGCTGTCCGGGCGTCCTGAGACAGATCAGGCGCCGGAGGCGAGCGCCAGGTAAACGGCGGCGAAATCCGTGATGGCGATCAGTTCCGCGAGGGTCTCCAGCTCGCCGCCGGGTTCCGGCTCCAGTTCGCTGATCGGCGTGTCATGGCTCAGGGCCAGGTCGCGGGCGGCGGGCGCGGCGGTGAGGCCGCCCAGGGGGCGGTCGCGCAGCAGCACCACGCGCGCGTGCAGGGCGGGTGGCTCCTCGACGCGGTCGCGGAAGAAGTCCTCGGGGTCGGCGCTCGCCGCGAGCTTGCCCGCGAGCAGGGCGTTGTGCGAGGCCAGCGCCTCGGGCAGTTCGGCGACGAGGGCGGGGTGGCCGGAGAGCTCGGCGAGCGCGGCGGCGAAACGGCGGCCTGCCGGGCCCGCGGAGACGCCCTCGGTCCAGATCAGCGGGAGCGCGTCGGCGAGTTCGGCGGCCAGGGTCTTGGCGGGGTTGCTGTAGGTCGCGATGGCGGGACCGCAGCGCTCGGCGATGTGGTCGAGGCGGTCGGCGACCTTCTGCAGGGCGTCCGGTGGGGCGGTGATCATGCCGGTGCGGTCGAGGAGCGCCAGGAGCGGGGTGAGCAGCGCCCACAGCACACCGGGGGCGGAGGCGGCGAGGGCCTCGTCCTGCTCGTACGGGGCGGTCGCCATCGGCACGAACAGGCCGTGGTTGTTGTGCACCGCCTCGGTGAGCGGGGTGCCGGCGGGGGCTACGGCGACGACCGTGCAGCCTCGGCGGTAGGCCTGTTCGGCGAGCAGGGACAGGCCCGGTTCGGTGCCGTCGGGGGTGGTGATCAGCAGCAGGTCCACGGAGCCGGCCCAGCCGGGGAGTTCCCAGCGCAGGGCGCCCGCGGCGGGGGCGACGCCGGCCGGGGCCAGGCGGGTGACGGGGCTGGTGACGCCGGCGAGGGTGCCGAGGAGGTCGGCGACGCCGATGGCGGCGGTGCCGGGGCCGGCGAGGATGATGGCTCGCGGGCGGCCGTCGGGTTTGAGTTCGTGGACGCCTGCCTCGGCGGCGTGCCGGGCTGCGGTGCGGACGCGGGCGCCGGCTTCGGCCGCGCCGCGCAGGAGGGCACGGCGGTCGGCCTCGGCGAGCGCCTCCGGCGTGTCCAGCAGCGATTCGTCGAGCATGGGCGGCAGCCTCCGATCGCCGGGTTGTGTTGGGGGCGGGGGTCCTGCGCGGGGTTTGCGCC
>NZ_JAKEIP010000249.1 GCF_021474425.1 Streptomyces muensis
GTGTACGGGGGGTGGGGCGCGGTGTCGTCGAGCTCAGGGGACGCCGAGGACGCTGAGGACACCGGGGATGGTGAGGGTGGTGAGGAGTGCGGGGCGTCGTACGCCGGTGCCGGTGTCGCCTCGTACGACAGCGGCTGCGGCGTCACCGTCTCGAACGACGGCGGCGACGCCGTGCCCACCGGCTCTGCCACCACCGCCTCCGTGCGCTGGGTCCGCCGGGTCACCGCCCGTACCCGCGCCACCAACTCCCGTACGCTGAACGGCTTCGCCAGATAGTCGTCGGCGCCCAGTTCCAGCCCCAGCACCCGGTCGGCCTCCTCACCCCGCGCACTCAGGATGATGACCGGCACGTCCGAGACCTGCCGGATGCCGCGGCACACGTCGATGCCGTCCATGTCCGGCAACCCGAGGTCGAGCAGGACGACATCGCCGTACGGCCTTCTCAGTCCCTCGGCGCCGGTGGTCACATGATCCACCGTCAGTCCGAAGTGCCCGAGGCCCTCGGCGAGCGGTTCGGCGATTGTCGCGTCGTCCTCGATGAGCAGCACTCGTATGCCCATGCGTCCTGTCTCTCCGTGAATTTGCATTCTCTGCCCTGACGTCGACACGCTACAAGAAACAAGCGCTTGCAGGGCATTGCGACAAAGAATGTCCAATTACTGGACGCGCTCTGGCCCTTACTTAACCTTCCGCTGGCGTGGCCTCCCCTACGGTGCTGTCAACTGGCTGAACTCCCCATCGAGGAGGCATCATTGAAGGCACTGCTGGACCGTGCCCGCTCGTTCAAGCGTCGGGTCGATTTCGAGAGCGGTGAATACCGGAAACTGGCCGAGGGGCAATATCCCGAGGCCCTCTTCATTACCTGCTCGGACTCGCGGGTGATTCCCGCGCTGATTACCGGCGCACGACCCGGAGAGATATTCGAGCTGCGCAACGCGGGCAATATCGTGCCGCCGTACGGCAGCCCCGGCGTGTCCGGGGAGGCCGCCACCATCGAGTACGCACTGGAGGTGCTCGGGGTTCAGGACATCGTCGTGTGCGGTCACTCACACTGCGGTGCGATGGGCGCGCTGAAGGCGGGCGACGACCTGTCCGCGCTCCCGGGCGTGGACGCCTGGCTGCGGCTGGCCCGTCCCGAACTGGCGCCGGTCCTCGACAACGCCTCCGACGACCCGTCGCTGCCCGACGTGGCCCAGGGCAATGTCGTCAACCAGCTGGCCGTACTGCGCACCTACCCGGTGGTGCGGCAGCGGCTGGACGGCGGGCGGCTGCGGCTGCACGGCTGGTACTACGAGGTCGACACCGGGCAGGTGCACGAGCTGGAGGGTGACGGGCTGTTCCGGGTGCATACCGGATGAGCGGGGCGCATGCGCGCGGGCGGGGTTCGGGGCGTACGAAGCCGGCGGCGCCGAAAACGGTGACGGCGACCGCGATGTCCGCGGGGGCGCCCGCGGCGAAGTCCGGCGCCAAGCTCGACCTCGCGGGCGAGATCACCGCCTCCCTCGTCGTCTTCCTCGTCGCCCTGCCGCTGTGCATCGGCGTGGCCGTCGCCTCCGGTGTGCCCGCCGAACTCGGCATCATCTCCGGGGTGATCGGCGGTCTGGTCGTCGGCGCGGTCCGGGGCAGCACGCTCCAGGTCAGCGGACCGGCCGCCGGGCTCGCCGCGCTGGTCGCGGAGACGGTGCTGGAGCACGGTGTGGCGACGCTCGGGGTGATCGTGCTGTTCTCGGGCATCCTGCAGATCGTCCTCGGCGTCGTACGCCTGGGCCGGATGTTCCAGGCGATCTCCCTCGCGGTGGTGCAGGGGATGCTGGCCGGCATCGGGCTGCCGCTGATGTTCAGCCAGGTCTACCCGATGGCCGACGCGAAGGCGCCCGGCACCCCGATCGAGAACATGGCAGGCGTACCCGGCCTGTTCGCCGACATCCTGACCGACCCCCAGGCGATGATCGCCACACTGCTCGGCGTCGCCACGATCGTGCTGAGCTTCGTATGGAAGAAGATGCCGGGCCCGGCGAAGAAGATCCCGGCCGCGCTGGTCGCGGTCGGCATCGGCATCGCGGTCGCCGCGCTGCCCGGCGTGGACGTGAAGACGCTCCAGGTCGGCAATCTGCTGGCGTCGGTGCGGCTGCCGGGGGCCGAGCAGTTCGCGGGCCTCGCGGACGCGGCGATCCTCACCTCCATCTTGACGTTCACGGTGATCGCGTCGGCGGAGAGCCTGTTCACGGCGGCCGCGGTGGACCGTATGCACAGCGGACCGCGCACCCGCTACAACACCGAACTCATCGCCCAGGGCGCCGGGAACACCGTCGCGGGCATCCTCGGCGCCCTCCCCATCACGGCGGTCGTGGCCCGCAGCTCGGCGAACGTCCAGGCCGGCGCGAAGACCCGGATCTCCCGCACCCTGCACGGCCTGTGGCTGCTCGCCTTCGCGCTGCTGCTGCCGCAGGTCCTGGCCCTGATCCCGATCTCGGTGCTCGCGGGCGTCCTGGTGCACAGCGGCTGGAAGCTGTTCGCGCCGGAGGAGTTCCCGAAGATGTGGCGGCAGGACCGCGGCGAGTTCGTGGTGATGACGGTGACGACAGTGGTCATCGTGGCCACGGCACTGCTGGAGGGCGTCCTCATCGGCCTCGCGGCCGGGATCGTGCTGGCCGCCCTGCGCATGTCGCAGACGGTGATCCGGCAGCACGTCGAGGACGACACCGCGAAGGTCGTCATGGCCGGCAACGCGACGTTCCTACGACTGCCCCAGGTCATCGAGGCCCTGGAGTCGGCGGCGGCCTCGGGCAAACCGCGCATCCGCCTGGACCTGACCGGCGTCACCCATCTGGACCACGCCTGCCGCAACCAGGTGGAGGAGTTCACGGCCCAGCAACGCGGGCTGGGCCTGCGAGTGGAGCTGCTGATGCCGGGTCCGGCGAAGCAGACCCGTACGACCCCCGAGCCGGCACCGGCACCGACGCCCCCACCGCCCGCTCCCGGCCCGGACGCCGAGTGGTTCTACCTCGACACAGGACCGGTGCCGACCGAGGCCACCGGCTACGCGCAGCGGCCACCACTCGTCGGCTGAGCGGCGCCGAAATTCGCTTCGCCCCGTGCGGGCAGCGCCCTACTGTGACGCGATGACCACTCGGATGATCATCCTCAACGGCGGTTCCAGCTCGGGGAAGTCGGGAATCGTACGGTGCCTCCAGGCCCTGCTGCCGGATCCCTGGCTGACGTTCGGGTGTGACTCGTTCGTGGAGGCGCTGCCCGCGAGGATGCGGGCGTCGGACGCGGGGATCGCCATCGGCGCGGACGGGGCGGTGAGCGTCGGCGCGGACTTCATGCAGCTCCAGGCGGCCTGGGCGGACGGTGTCGTGACGATGGTCCGCGCCGGCGCCAGGGTCGTCGTCGACGACGTGTTCCTCGGCGCGGCGGCGACCCAACAGCGCTGGCGGCGGCATCTCGGCGACCTGGACGTCCTGTGGGTGGGCGTCCGGTGCGAGAGCGCCGTCGCCGCGGGCCGTGAGACCGCGCGCGGGGACCGGGCCCCGGGGATGGCCGCGTTGCAGGCGGACATGGTGCACGAGGGGGTGGCCTACGACGTGGAGGTGGACACCACGCACACCGAGTCGTTGGAGTGTGCGCGGGTCATCGCCGCCCGAGTCGGCTGAGCGGCGTCGGCGCGGGCGCCTACTGTGCCGACGACGGAGACCGACATCGACGTCGAGGGGCGGCGGGCCCCCGGCCCGCCGCCCCTCGCCCGTACTCGGAGTCAGGCAGTGAACTTCTGCCACCCCGAGCAGTAGTCGGACGCCCAATCCACCTGCACGCAGCCCCTGATGTTGTAGACCGTCCCCTCGGGGAGGTTCGTGTTGCGCTTCGTGCGGTCGCCCGGGTTCAGGCCACCCTCTATCGTCTTCCGCTGGTCGTCGACTCCGTCCTTGTCGTACTGGACGTAGATGCGGTTGCCAGGGCTCTTCTGGCGGTAGGTGTGGAACCAGTCGCCCTTGTGCTTGAACTGCACGTAGCCCGCGTAGTCCTTGTAGCCGTTGGAGTAGTCGTAGACGTTGACCCTCTCGTTGCTGCCCATCGCGACCGGCCCGTCGCCGGGCGCGGCAGCAGCCGGCATCGCCAGCGCGCACACCGCACCGAGCGCCGCCAGTGGAGTCGCCGCGGCCTTGAAGATCCTGCGCATGATGGAACTCCTCCTCCGTCAAGAAGCTGTGTCGGGGCCTGACATGACAAGGTGACGAGCCTTCCGTGCAGTGGCAGGGGACTCGTCCACCTCCCGCGATCACGGTAAAAAGGCCAGGAAGCGGATGCCCATGTGTTTCGGGCGTCGCCGAAACACAGCCCACCCCGGCCGCACCTCGGCCGGGAGCGACCCCGCGTGCTCAGGCCGTGGCCCCGCTGTCCACCACCAGGTCCGTGCCGACCACCGACGCGGCGGCGTCCGAGGCCAGGTAGAGGACCGCCGTGGCGATCTCCTGGGTGGTCGAGATGCGGCCGAGGGGGAGGGTGGTGCGCGCGCGTTCGGTGCGGTCGGGCTCCTGTTCGCCGGGGCGCAGGGACATCGGGGTGTCCACGGGGCCGGGGCTGACCGCGTTGATGCGGACCCCGTCGCGGATGTGGTCCAGGGCGGCGCCCCTGGTGAGGACGGAGACCGCGGCCTTGGTGGCGGCGTACGCGGTGGCGCCCGGGTGGCGGGTGTGGACGCCGAAGGTGGAGGCGATGTTGACGATCGCGCCCCCGGTCGGCTGGGTGCGCATCTGGCGGACCTCGGCCTGGAGGGCGAGGAACACACCCGTGACGTTGGTGTCGAGCTGCTCGTGCCAGTCCGCCTCCGGGAGGTCGGCCAGCGGCTGTCCGCCTCGGAACACCCCCGCGTTGTTGACGGCCACGTCGAGGGAGCCGAACCGGTCCACGGCGGCGTCCACCACCGCTTGGATCTCGGCGGCCCGGGCGACGTCGGCGGTGACCGCTAGCGCCTTGCCGCCCGCCTCCTCGATCAGCCGGACGGTCTCCGTCAGCGGCTCCTGCCGGCGTCCGGCGACGACCACCTGGGCACCCTCGGCGCCCAACGCGACGGCGACGGCACGGCCGATGCCGGAGCCCGCGCCGGTGACGAGAGCGGTTCGGCCGGTGAAGCGCGAGATGGTCATGGTCTCCATGGTCTCCCCTTGAATCTTGTCCGGTCATTCGTGACCGGGAATTCTTGATTCTTGACCGATCGGTTCAGTATTGCGGCAAAAAAAGAAGGGCGAACGATGCCGCCCGGCCCTGAGGAGGTCAGTCGAGCAGCCTCAACGCCTGTTCCGCCGCGTCCCGCACCCGTGCCGGGTCCGTCGACGCCTTGCCCACCACGCGCAGGCCCTGGAGCAGGACCAGCAGCATGCGCGCGAGGGTGAGCGGATCGCGGTCGGCGGGCAGTTCGCCCTGTGCCTGGGCGCGGATCAGCGCCGAGTGCAGCACGGTCTCCAGCTGGTCCCAGTTGCGCTGCACCCGCCGGACGGCGGCCGGGTCGTGCGGGGCGAGCTCCGCCGCCGCGTTCGTCACCATGCAGCCGTTCAGCCGCAGTCGGTCGTCGGCGGCCTCGGTCGCGTAACGGCGTACGACCGCCCTCACGGCCGGCAGTGCCGGGCCCGGCTGGGACAGCTCCCGCACGATCGGCGGGAGTCCCGCCCGGTCGTAGCGTTCCAGTGCCTTCAGGTACAGCTCGTGCTTGCTGCCGAAGGTCGCGTAGAGGCTCGCCCGGCCGATGCCCAGGTGCTCGACGAGGTCGGCCATCGACGTCGCCTCGAAGCCGCGCTGCCAGAACAGCTCCAGGGCTGCCTGCAACGCGGCTTCGGGATCGAACTCCTTGGTCCTGGCCATGCCAGGCAGCCTAGGTTCAATCAGAACGATCGGTCAAGAAACCCTCTTGAGGCCCACCTGGGGACCTCTTGAGCCTCTTGAATCTCTCTTGATTCCCCTTACGCGGCCCGCACCTCGTACGTCGCCACCCGCACCGACTCGTCGTCCAGGCACACCCCGGTCTCCAGGTCGAAGCGCTGCTTCAGCAGCGGCGAGGCGACGAACGGCCGGCCCTGGTGGGTGCCCGTCAGGCCGCGGGAGAGGACCGCCGCGCCGCCGAACGGGTCGCGGTTGTCGATGGCGTACAGCTTGCCGGAGCGGTCGCGGAACAGGGCGGCCTGACGGCCGTCGGGCAGCAGGGCCGCCACCCCCCGGCCGGGGAGCAGCCGGGCCAGCTCGCAGACCGTGAACCAGCCGCTCTCCAGCTGGAGTTCGATCTTCAGGTCGGTCGTCTCGGGTGCCAGGGTCATCGCTGGGCGCTTCCTTCCAGGGGGCGGTGGCCGATGGTCAGCAGCGGCAGGTCGGGCTTGATCTGGTCGCGCTCGGGGACGAAGCCGACGACCGGGTCGGGGGTGTCGGGGGCGTTCACGAAGGACACGAACCGGGCGAGCTTCTCGGGGTCGTTGATGGTGGTCGCCCACTCGTCGGCGTAGTGCGCGACATGGGCCGCCATCAGGGACTCCAGTTCCTCGCAGATGCCGAGGGAGTCCTCCACGACCACGTCACGGACGTGGTCCAGGCCGCCGGGGATGCGCTCCAGCCAGGTCGAGGTGCGCTCCAGGCGGTCGGCGGTGCGGATGTAGAACATCAGGAACCGGTCGATCAGCTTGACCAGTTCGGCGTCGGAGAGGTCCTGGGCGAGCAGGTCCGCGTGGCGCGGGGTCGCGCCGCCGTTGCCGCCGACGTACAGGTTCCAGCCGGCCGAGGTGGCGATGACGCCGAAGTCCTTCGACTGGGCCTCGGCGCACTCGCGGGCGCAGCCGGAGACGGCGGACTTGAGCTTGTGGGGGGACCTGAGCCCCCGGTAGCGCAGCTCCAGGTCGATCGCCATGCGGACGGAGTCCTGGACGCCGTAGCGGCACCAGGTCTGGCCGACACAGGACTTCACGGTACGCAGCGACTTGCCGTAGGCGTGCCCCGACTCGAAGCCGGCGTCCACCAACCGCGTCCAGATGAGGGGGAGTTGCTCGACCCGCGCGCCGAACATGTCGATCCGCTGACCGCCGGTGATCTTCGTGTAGAGACCGAAGTCACGGGCGATCTCACCGATCACGATGAGGCCCTCGGGGGTGATCTCACCGCCGGGGATGCGCGGGACGACCGAGTACGAGCCGTTCTTCTGGAGGTTGGCCAGGAAGTGGTCGTTGGAGTCCTGGAGGGAGGCCTGCTCGCCCTCCAGGACGTAGCCGCTCGCGCCGATCGTCGGGGCGAGGGAAGCGATGATCGACGCGACCGCCGGCTTGCAGATCTCGCAGCCGTCGCCGCCCTTGGCACCGTCACGGCCGTAGCGGTCCAGCAGGTCCTGGTAGGTGTTGATGCGCAGGGCGAGGACGATCTCGTAGAGCTCCTCGCGGGTCTGCGCGAAGCAGCCGCACAGGCCCTTGTCGACCTCGACGCCGGACGCCTCCAGCTCGGCGGTGACCAGCTGGCCCAGCACCTTGACACAACTGCCGCAGGTCGTACCGGCCTTGGTGCACTTCTTCACCTCGGGCACGGTCGTGCACTGGTGGTCGGTGACCGCGCCGCGGATCGTGCCCTTGGTGACGTTGTTGCAGGAGCAGATGATCGCCTCGTCCGGCAGCGCGGACGGGCCGAGCTGGGCGGGCGCACCGGCACCGGCGGGCAGCACCAGCGACTCGGGGGAGACCGGCGGGACCGAGCCGGTGAACGCCTTCAGCGTGCCGTACGCCTCCGCGTCGCCGACCAGGATGCCGCCGAGCAGCGTGCCGTCGCGGCCGATGACCAGCTTCTTGTACAGGCCCGCGCGGGAGTCGGAGTACACCACGTCCAGGCAGTCCTCGGCGGTGCCGTGCGCGTCACCGAAGGACGCCACGTCCACGCCGAGCAGCTTCAGCTTGGTGGACAGGTCGGCGCCGGTGAACTCCGCCTCGTCCTCGGCGATCGTCGCGGCGGCCGTCTCGGCCTGCTCGTAACCCGGGGCGACCAGGCCGTACACCCGGCCGTCGGAGGCCAGCGCGCACTCGCCGATCGCGAAGACGTGCGGGTCGGCGACCGTACGGCACTGCTCGTCCACGGTGATGCCGCCGCGCTCGCCGACAGTGAGGCCGCAGTCGCGGGCCAGCTGGTCGCGGGGGCGGACACCGGCGGAGAACACCACCATGTCGGTGGCGAGTTCGGAACCGTCGGACAGCTTCATCCCGGTGACGGCGCCCTCGGCGTCGACCACGATCTCCTGCGTGCCGACGCCCGTGTGGACGCTCAGGCCCATGTCCTCGATGGTGCGCAGCAGCGCCGCGCCGCCGCCGTCGTCGACCTGCACCGGCATCAGACGCGGCGCGAACTCCACGATGTGCGCCTCGACGCCCAGCCCCTTCAGCGCGCCCGCGGCCTCCAGGCCCAGCAGACCGCCGCCGACCACGGCACCGGTCGTCGCCTTCGTCTTCGCGTACTCCTCGATGGCGAGGAGGTCCTCGATCGTGCGGTAGACGAAACAGCCGGTGGCGTCCTTGTTCGGGACCGGCGGTACGAAGGGGTAGGAACCGGTGGCCAGGACGAGGGTGTCGTACTCGAAGACCTCGCCGGAGCGGGCGGTGACCTTCTTCGCCTCGCGGTCGACGGAGACGGCCGGGTCACCGACGTACAGCTCGATGCCGTGCGTGTCGATGAACTCCATGTCGGTCATGGAGAGGTCCTCGGGCGTCTTGCCCGAGAAGTACGAGGTGAGGGCGACGCGGTCGTACGCGGGACGCGGCTCCTCGCACAGCACGACCACGCGGTGCGTGGCGGTCATGCCGCGTGCGGCGAGCGCTTCGAGGAAGCGCTGGCCGACCATGCCGTGGCCGACGAGCACGATCGTAGGGGTGGCCTCCGTGGCCTCCGGGGTGGCGGTCATCAGGAGCCTCCATCGTTGGTGAGCAGGTGGAGCAGCGGGCCGTCGTCGGGGAGCGGCTCTGCTCCCTCCCAGGCGCGGGCGAGCGCGCCGACGGTGCCGAGTTCGCCGACGAGAACCCCGCCGACCAGGCGGTCGTCGCGGACGACGACCTTGCGGTAGGTGCCGCGGGTGGCGTCCGCGAGCTGGACGACGTCGTCCCCGGGACGCGGCTCCGTCTCGCCGAACGCGGCGAGGTCGAAGGAGCCCTCACCGGCCAGCGTCAGCCGGGTCAGCGCGCGGGTGCCGGTGTAGCGGGCGGCGCCGTCACCGGCGAGCGACTCGGCCAGCGCGTCGGCCTGTTCGAGCGCGGGCGCGGCCAGTCCGTACACCGTGCCGTCGTGCTGCGCGCAGTCGCCGATCGCCCGGATGTGCGGGTCGGACGTACGGAGCTCGTCGTCGACGACGATCCCCTTGCGCACGTCCAGTCCGGCGGCCTGCGCGAGACCGGCACGCGGGCGGACCCCGCAGGCCAGGACCACGATGTCGGCGTCGAGGGCGTATCCGTCGGCCATCTCCACCGAGCGGACCGCGCCACCGACGCAGCGCACGTCACGCACCCGCAGGTCGGTGTGGACCTCGACGCCGAGGTCGCCGAGATGACGCCGGACCAGCTTCGAGGCGGCCGGGTCGAGCTGACGCTCCATCAGTCGCTCGGACTGCTGGGCGAGCACGACCTGAGCGCCGCGCATCGCGAGCGCCCGGGCTGCGGAGACCCCGAGGAGCCCGCCGCCGATCACCACCGCCTTCACACCCGGCCGGACCGCCTTGGACAGGCCCAGGCAGTCGTCCATCGTGCGGAAGGCGTGGACGCCCTCCGGCAGTTCGTGGTCCGGCGTGAACAGTCCGCGCAGCGGCGGCAGCACCGGGTTCGAGCCGGTGGCCAGCACCAGGGTGTCGTATGCGATCTCCGACCCGTCCGCGAGATGTACGGCTCGCATCTCGCGGTCGATGCCGGTGACCCGGCCGCGGGTCAGCTCCGCGGGCGCCGGGAGGGCGATCACATCGGGGCTGTACCGTCCGGCCAGCACCTCGGCGAGCAGCACCCGGTTGTACGGGCGGTGCTCCTCGTCGCCGACGAGCGTCACGGGCGTGCCGAGCTCGCCGAGCCGCCGGGCGAGCCGTACGCCCGCGAGGCCGGCGCCGATCACCACCACACGCGTATTCGAGGTCATGGCATCGAGCGTGCGGTGCCGGTGTTTCCCGACCGCATCGCATCTGTTTCCCGTGAGGAACGCTGCCCTCAGCGGGCGCGAGGGGTGGGTGTGAGGGTTCGGCGGGCACGGAGCGGGCGGCTGTGAGGTCGGCGGCGGCCGAACCTCAGATGCTCCTCATGTACATGGACGGCACACGCATCGTCTGCCTAGGGTCGCGATCATGCCCGACATATCGCTGACCATGGTCGTCGTCCTGTGCCTCGCGGCCCTCGTGGCCGGCTGGATCGACGCCGTGGTCGGCGGCGGCGGCCTCCTGCTGCTGCCGGCCCTGTTGCTCGGCCTGCCCGCGCACACCCCGGCCGCCTATGCGCTCGGCACCAACAAGGCGGTCGCGATCGTAGGCACGTCGGGCGCCGCCGTGACATACGCCCGCAAGGCACCCGTGGACGTGCCGCTCGCCGTGCGCATCGGCCTCGCGGCGCTCGCGGGCTCCTCCGGGGGCGCCTTCTTCGCGGCCGGCATGAGCACCGAGGTGCTGAAGCCCGTGATCATGGTGGTGCTGCTCGCCGTCGCCGCCTTCGTGATCCTGCGCCCCGCCTTCGGCACCGCCCCGGCGACCGGCCCCGCCTCCCCGCGGCGGATCCTCGCCGCGATCGGCCTGGCGGGCCTCGGCATCGGCTTCTACGACGGACTGATCGGCCCCGGCACCGGCACCTTCCTGGTCCTCGCCCTCACCGCGGTCCTCCACCTCGACCTCGTCACCGCCTCCGCCACCGCCAAGATCGTCAACTGCTGCACCAACGCCGGCGCGCTCGCCACCTTCGCCTGGCAGGGCACCGTCCTGTGGCAGCTGGCCGCGGTGATGGCCGTGTTCAACCTGGCGGGCGGCATGCTGGGGGCGCGTACGGCGCTGAAGAAGGGCAGCGGGTTCGTCCGGGTGGTGCTGCTGAGCGTGGTGTTCGCGCTGGTGGCGAAGCTGGCCTACGAGCAGTGGCTGGCCTAGGGCACGGGAGCTACGAGCCGGCGATCTCCTGCCGGAGCCGATGGGTGAAACGCCGCAGGAGGTCCAACGTCTCCCGGAACTCGGCCCGGCGGTCGTCACTGCCGGCGGTGGGCCGCGTGCTCCAGACCCGACGCGCGAGAGCGTCGGCGAGATCGACGGTGTCGCGCTCGCAGAGCAGGTAGAGCGCCGAGCGTGCCTCCTGCATCCGGTTCGCCAACTCGTTGGCACCGGGGCCGTCGCCACTCAGCTGTGTCTCCTTCAGATGGTCCAGCAGCTGCACCACGGCCGTGTTGAAGCCGATCCCGGCCCTGAGCTTCTGCTCGCGCAGCCACATGCGGTCCTGGCGGCGCGCGGTGAACCACGAGCCGAACACCACCCCTATGAGGCCGATGGCGGCCCCGACGGCCACGGACAGGATGTTCACCACGGTCAGCTCCCCCGATGTACGGCGACGACAGGCTACAGACGCCGTCGCGGGCGCCGCACCCGGTGAAGCGGCTCGCGGGCGCGCAGGGGTCAGCGGCTGCCGGTGAGGTGCGCGAAGACGACCACGTTGCCCTGGTAGCCGGTCGTCCGTGAGTAGCCGCCGCCGCAGGTGATCACCCGCAGCTCGGGGCGCGGGGCCGCGCCGTACACCTTCTCGTCGGGGAAGGCCTTGGCGTCGTACACCTCGACGGCGTCGACCGAGAAGAGGGCCGTGCCGCCGTCCCGTCGGTCCACCTCGATCGTGCTGCCCCGCTCGAGGGCGCCCAGCAGGTAGAACACGGCGGGCCCGTCGGCGTTGTCGACGTGGCCGGCGACGATCGCGGTGCCGGTCTCACCGGGCGTGGTGCCGGCCTCGTACCAGCCGGCGAGGTTCTTGCGCCCGGCGGGCGGGACGTCGAGGCTGCCCGACCTCGTCAGGCCCAGGCCCATGAGGGGGGCGTCGACGCGCAGCGAGGGGATGCGGATGCGGTCGGGAGGGGAGGGGGCG
>NZ_JAKEIP010000250.1 GCF_021474425.1 Streptomyces muensis
AGCCCGCCCCGGCACCCCGTCAAATCACCGGCCCTCATGGCCCTCGCGCTCGTCCTGGCCTTGGGAGCCACGGCATGGGGCATCGCCGCCGTGACCGGAACCGGACCCGGTGGCGGAACCGCCGACGACGACAAACGCCCGCTGTTGTCCGCGGAGTGCGCCGGACCGGTCGGTCTGGGCCAGCGCGGCGCCTGCGTACGGGAGGTGCAGCGGCTGCTGGCACGAGCCGGGGCCGAGATGGACGTCGACGGTGATTTCGGCCCGCAGACGCTGCGTCGGGTGACGGCGTTCCAGGCGCTGTCGCGCATCGACGCCGACGGGGTGGTCGGCGAGGAGACCAAGAAGGCGCTCTACGCCGCGAAGAGCCGGATGGACACCTGGCCGCCCGGGAAGGTGCGGCAGCGGGTCCGCAAGGTGTTCCGCGAAGCGCCCGACGACGCGGTCGCCCTCGCCGACTGCCAGTCGTTCCTCGATCCGCTCCACGTCGTGCCGAACACCAACGGCACCCGGAACTGGGGCGTCTTCCAGATCTCCGATGCCGCGCTGCGCAAACTCGGCGGCACACCGCGCGACGCGATGGACCCGGAGTGGAACATTCAGGCCGCCCACCGGCTGTGGAGCCGTACGAAGGGCTTCGGCGACTGGCCGGACTGCGACCGCGCGTCCTCGCCCGACGCCGTCGGACCGGCCCTGGTGTCGACGGTCGACGGCCGGTCGTCGGAACCGGGTCAGGACGGCTCCTCGCCCCCGGCGTCCGCTCCCTCGTCCGCGAACACCGTCTGCCCGGTTCCCGGACAGCGCTTCAAGACGCTCCACCACGACCGCGTCTACCTCGTCGGCCCCGGCAACCGTCTCTACTACGTCCCCGACGCGACCGTCTACTTCAACCTCTGGGACGACTGGAACGGCGTCGCCGTCGTCAGCGGCAGCGTCTTCGCCGACTGCGCGTGGGACGAGGCCCACGAGCTGGCCAACGGGTTCCTGGCCAGGGAGGGCGGCAGTTCGCGGGCCTACATCTGGGACGCGTGGTACGGCTACCGGCCGATCCCGGACCGTGCCGTCTTCGACAAGTACGGCTTCTCGGAGACGAAGATCCAGTCACGGCCCTCCCTGTCCCCGGTCAGCGGCGACACCGGCTGGCGGTGACGACGGGCACGGGCGGCGGCAGCGCGTCGGAAGGCCGGCCGGGCGCGGCCGGTCCGATCGTAGGAAGTTCCCTCGCCGACGCGTAACGTGAAGCCTCATGAAGATCCTGATCAGTGCCGACATGGAGGGCGCCACCGGCGTGACCTGGCCGGCCGACGTGCTGCCCGGGACGCCCGAGTGGGAGCGGTGCCGGGGGATGTTCACCTCGGACGTCAACGCCGCCGTGCTGGGGTTCTTCGACGGCGGCGCCGACGAGGTCGTCATCAACGAGGCCCACTGGACGATGCGCAACCTGCTGCTCGAACGGCTCGACGAGCGCGCGGAGATGCTCACCGGCCGGCACAAGGCGCTGTCCATGGTCGAGGGCGTGCAGCACGGCGACGTGGACGGCATCGCCTTCGTCGGCTACCACGCGGGCGCGGGCATGGAAGGCGTCCTCGCACACACGTATCTCGCCAACTCCATCACCGGGGTGTGGCTGAACGACGTACGGGCGAGCGAGGGGCTGCTGAACGCGCGTGTCGTCGCCGAGTACGGGGTGCCCGTCGTGCTCGTCACCGGCGACGACGTGGCCTGCGAGGACGCCCTCGGGTACGCGCCCGAGGCGCTGAAGGTCGCCGTCAAGGACCATGTCTCGCGCTACGCCGCCGTGTGCCGTACGCCGGCCAGGACCGCCGCCGACATCAGGGCCGCCGCCAAGGAGGCGGCCGCGCTGGCGGTCCGCCGGGTGCCGGCGGACGACGGGCCGTTCACCGTGGCCCTGGAGTTCGACGCGGAGCACCTCGCGATGGCGGCCACCGTCGTCCCCGGTGTCGAACGTGTCGGCGAGCGAAAGGTGGCGTACACCAGCGAGCGCATGTACGAGGGAATCCGTACCTTCAAGGCGGTCACCACGATCGTCTCGGCCGCGGTGGAGGAGCAGTATGGCTGACCAGCAGGCACTCGACGAGGTCGTGACGTTCACCTCCGACCTCATCCGGATCGACACGACCAACCGGGGCGGCGGCGACTGCCAGGAGCGCCCAGCCGCCGAGTACGCGGCCGCGCGGCTCGCCGAGGCGGGCCTGGAACCCACGATGCTGGAGCGCACCAAGGGCCGTACGAACGTCGTCGCCCGCTTCGAGGGCAGCGATCCGTCGGCGGACGCCCTGCTTGTCCACGGTCATCTGGACGTGGTGCCCGCGCAGGCCGCCGAGTGGAGCGTGCACCCCTTCTCCGGGGAGATCCGCGACGGCGTGGTCTGGGGCCGGGGCGCGGTCGACATGAAGAACATGGACGCGATGATCCTGGCCGTCGTCCGGGCCTGGGTCCGCGAGGGCGTACGGCCGCGGCGGGACGTGGTCATCGCGTTCACCGCCGACGAGGAGGCGAGCGCCGAGGACGGTTCGGGCTTCCTCGCCGATCGGCACGCGGGCCTCTTCGAGGGCTGCACCGAGGGCTTCAGCGAGTCCGGCGCGTTCACCGTGCACGACGGCAGCGGGCGGCAGCTCTACCCGATCGCGGCGGGGGAGCGCGGCACCGGCTGGGTCAGGCTGACGGCACGCGGCAGGGCCGCGCACGGCTCCCGGCCCAACCGGGAGAACGCGGTGACCCGCCTCGCCGCCGCCGTCACCCGCATCGGCGCCCACGAGTGGCCCCTGCGGCTGACCCCGACGGTCAGCGCCGGACTCACCGAACTCGCCGCGCTGTACGGCCTGGAGGCCGACCTGGACGACGTGGACGTACTGCTGGACAAGCTCGGCCCGGCGGCCAAGCTCGTCGAGGCGACCGTCCGCAACAGCGCCAACCCGACGATGCTGGAGGCCGGTTACAAGGTCAACGTCATCCCGGGGGAGGCCGTGGCCTACGTCGACGGCCGCTATCTGCCCGGCATGGAGGACGAGTTCCGCGCCACCCTCGACGAACTCACCGGGCCGGACGTGGACTGGGAGTTCCACCATCGCGAGGTGGCCCTCCAGTCGCCGGTCGACTCGCCGACGTACGCGAGGATGCGCGCCGCCGTCGAGGAGTTCGCGCCCGAGGGGCACGTCGTGCCGTACTGCATGCCCGGCGGCACGGACGCCAAGCAGTTCTCGCGGCTCGGCATCACCGGCTACGGCTTCTCCCCGCTGAAGCTGCCGGAGGGCTACGACTACGGGGCGATGTTCCACGGCGTCGACGAGCGGGTGCCGGTGGAGGCGCTGCACTTCGGCGTGCGGGTCCTCGACCGCTTCCTGCGGACGGCCTAGGCGAGATGGGGGAGACGGTGCGGACGCTGGCGTACGGTTCCTGGCCCTCGCCCATCGACGCGGCCATGGCCGCCACGCACGACGGGCACCCCGAGTGGGTGGGCTTCGTCGGCGACGAGGCGTGGTGGACCGAGCCACGGCCCACGGAAGGCGGCCGGCGCACCCTCGTACGGCGACGGGCCGACGGCACGGAGGAGTCCGTGCTGGCCGCCCCGTGGAACGTGCGCAGCCGGGTCGTCGAGTACGGCGGACAGCCCTGGACGGGCGTGGTGGTCGACGGGCGGCCCCTCGTGGTCTTCGTCGACTTCGCCGACCAGCGGCTCTACCGGTACGAGGAGGGCGGCGAGCCGCGTCCGCTCACCCCTGTGTCGCCGGTGGGCGGCGGACTGCGCTGGGCGGAGCCGCAGGTGCGGCTCGAACTCGGCGAGGTGTGGTGCGTACTGGAGGAGTTCACCGGCGACGGGCCCGCCGACGTGCGGCGTGTCCTGGCCGCCGTCCCGCTGGACGGCTCGGCGGCCGAGGAGCGGGACGCCGTACGCGAACTCACCGACGACCGGCACCGGTTCGTCACCGGGCCGCGGATCTCACCCGACGGGCGGCGGGCGGCCTGGCTCGCCTGGGACCATCCGCGCATGCCGTGGGATGGCACGGAACTGCTGGTCGCCGATGTCGGCGCCGACGGCACCCTCGGCGTCCCGGGCACCGTCGCCGGTGGCCCGAAGGAGTCGATCGCCCAGGCCGACTGGGCGCCCGACGGGCGGCTGCTGTACGTCAGCGACCGCAGCGGCTGGTGGAACCTCTACCGCGACGGCGTACCCCTGTGCCCGCGCGAGGAGGAGTTCGGCGGGCCGCTGTGGAAGCCGGGCCTGCGCTGGTTCGCCCCGCTGGCGGGCGGACTCGTCGCCGTGGTGCACGGCCGCGGGTCGACGGCCCTCGGAGTGCTGGATCCCGAGACCGGCGAGATCGTCGACGCGGCCGGACCCTGGACGGAGTTCGAGCCCACGCTCGCGGTGTACGGCGAGCGGATCGTCGCCGTCGGCGCCAGCCCGCGCAGCGCACACGAGGTCGTCGAACTCGACACCCGCACGGGCCGGGCCCGGGTCATCGGCGCCGAGCACGACGACGCCGTCGACCCCGCCTACTACCCCGAGCCCCAGATCCGCACCTTCACCGGCCCCGCCGGACACGACATCCACGCCCACATCTACCCGCCCCACACCCCCGGCTGCGTGGCCCCCGCCGACACACCGCCGCCGTTCGTCGTCTGGGCGCACGGCGGCCCCACCTCGCGGGCGCCCCTCGTCCTCGACCTGGCCATCGCCTACTTCACCTCGCGCGGCATCGGTGTCGCCGAGGTCAACTACGGCGGCTCCACCGGGTACGGCAGGGCGTACCGGGACCGGCTGCGCGAGCAGTGGGGCGTGGTGGACGTCGAGGACTGCGCGGCCGTCGCGCTCGCCCTCGCCGACGAGGGCACCGCCGACCGGGACCGGCTCGCCGTCCGGGGCGGCAGCGCGGGCGGCTGGACCGCGGCGGCCTCGCTCACCGCCACCGACGTCTACGCCTGCGGCACCATCCTGTACCCCATCCTCGACCTGGCCGGCTGGGGCACGGGGGAGACCCATGACTTCGAGTCGCAGTACCTGGAGTCACTGGTCGGCCCGCTCGCCGAGGTGCCGGCGCGCTACGCGGAGCGTTCACCCGCCGCGCACGCCGACCGGCTCACCGTGCCGTTCCTGCTGCTCCAGGGCCTGGACGACGTGATCTGCCCGCCCGCCCAGTGCGAGCGTTTCCTGGCCCGCATGGAGGGACGCCGGGTGCCGCACGCCTACATCGCCTTCGAGGGCGAGGGCCACGGCTTCCGGCGGGCGGAGACGATGATCCGCGTCCTGGAGTCCGAACTCTCCCTGTACGCCCAGGTCTTCGGGCTGAATCCGCCCGGGATCCCGACGCTGGAGCTCGCCAAGTGACCGAGCCCGTACGGCCCCTGGTCCGGCCGTCCCGCCTCGCCCCCGGTGCCCGCGTGGCCGTCGTCGCGCCCAGCGGACCCGTCTCGGAGGAGCGGCTGGAGGCCGGGCTGGACGTGCTGCGCGGCTGGGACCTCGACCCGGTGGTGGCACCCCATGTGCTGGACCGGCACGGGAACTTCGACTACCTGGCGGGCACGGACGCCGACCGCGCCGCCGATCTCCAGCGCGCCTGGTGCGATCCGGCCGTGGACGCCGTGCTGTGCGCCCGGGGCGGATACGGCGCCCAGCGCATGGTCGACCTCCTCGACTGGACGGCGATGCGGGCGGCCGGGCCGAAGGTGTTCGTCGGGTTCAGCGACATCACGGTGCTGCACCAGGCCTTCGCCACCCGACTCGACCTGGTCACCCTGCACGGACCGGCGGCGGCCGGCGTCGACTTCGTCAAGAACGCCCGTGCGCAGGAGCACCTGAAGGCCACGCTCTTCGCTCCGGAGACGGTCCGCGTGATCCCCTCCGGGGGTACGGCGATGGTTCCCGGACGGGCGCGTGGCGTCACCCTCGGCGGCTGTCTGAGCATGCTCACCTCCGACCTCGGCACCCCGCACGCCCGGACCGGCGCCCGGGGCGGGCTGGTGCTGTTGGAGGACATCGGCGAGCAGCCGTACCGCATCGACCGGATGCTGACCCAACTCCTGCGCACGGGATGGCTGGACGGGGCCGCCGGGATCGCGCTCGGGTCCTGGGCGGGATGCGGTCCGTACGACGCGGTGCGCCCTGTCCTCCTCGACCGGCTCGGCGGCCTCGGTGTGCCCGTGGTGGAGGAGTTCGGCTTCGGGCACTGCGAGGGCGCGCTGACGATCCCCTTCGGCGTGAGCGCGGAACTCGACGCCGAAGCGGGCGAGTTGAGCCTCGACGAGCCTGCCATGCGCTGACGCCTCTCCACTGAATCTCCGTCAAGAAACCCTCTTCCCGGTGATTGACCCCGTCTGACACGTGTCACACCATGACAACCGGCCAGTACTTACTGGTCGGTAAACAGGGCTGTCTCCAACGTGCTTCCGTGTGGAGGTCTCCGTGTCCCGTCGTGTGCTCAGACTCTCAGGGCGGCAGGCCCTGACCCCGCTCGCTCTCCTTCTCGGCGCCACGCTCACCGTCCCCCTCACGCTCACCGCCCCGGCCGCCGCCGCGACCGGCCAGTTCACCGTCACCGCCCTGAAGTTCACCGTCCAGGCGGGCGGCCGCACCTGCACCGTCGACGCCGACCTCTACCGCCCCGCGGGTGTGGACCGCGCCCACCCGGCACCCGCCGTCCTGGCCACCAACGGCTTCGGCGGCAGCAAGTCCGACGGCTCCACCGACGCCATCGGCAAGGCCGTCGCCCAGCGCGGGTACGTCTCCCTCGTCTACTCCGGGCTCGGCTTCGGCAGGTCGGGCTGCCTGATCTCCCTCGACGACCCCACCATCGACGGCGTCGCCGCCGCGCGGCTGATCGACTTCCTCGGCGGCAGCCGGGCCGCCGACGACGGCACCAAGGCCGACTTCGTCACCCTCGACGCCCCGGGCGATCCCCGCGTCGGCATGCTCGGCGGCTCCTACGGCGGCGCCATCCAGCTCGCCACAGCCGCCGTCGACCCGCGTCTCGACGCGCTCGTGCCGATGATCACCTGGAACGACCTCGCCTACTCCCTCGACCCGAACAACGCGATACCCGGCGGCAACGTGCCCGGCGCCTTCAAATGGCAGTGGGCCAACGGCTTCTACCTCATAGGCGAGGGCCAGCCCCTGCTCCAGCCGAGCCTCGACCCCTCCCGCATCAACTCCCTGGCCTGTCTGCACTTCGTCACCAAGGCCTGCGACACCGTCCGCACCCTCAACTCCGGCCGCTACCCCGCGAAACAGACCGCCGAGCTCCTCTCCTACGCGCGCAGCGTCTCGCCGGTGACCTACCTGAACCGCGTCAAGGCACCCACCCTCCTCGTCCAGGGCCAGGCCGACAGCCTCTTCAACCTCAACGAGGCGACGGCGACGTACCAGACCCTCAAGGCCCAGGGGACGCCGGCCAAGATGATCTGGCAGTCCTGGGGCCACAGCGGCGGCCTCACCGACCCGGCCGCCGGTGAACTCAACCTGGCCCAGGGCAACCTGGAGACCAGCTACGTCGGTCGCCGCATCCTCGCCTGGTTCGACCGCTACCTGGGCGGAAAGAACATCGACACCGGACCGGCCTTCGCCTACTACCGCGACTGGATCACCGACCCGAACGGCACCTACGCCACCGCCGACCGCGTCCCCGCGCCCAGCCGGACGCTCTACCTCTCCGGCGACGGCAAGCTCGTCGACAACCGCCGCAAGGTCGCCCGCGGCAGCCGGACGTACACCAACTGGCTCGTCCCCACCAGCCACTCCGAGAGCTCACTCGCCGGAGCCCTCGGCATCCCGGACCCGGCGCCGTACGACACCCCGGGCACCTACCTCGGCTGGACCAGCGAGCCCCTCACCCGCACCACCGACGTCGTCGGCGCGCCCCGGGCCACGCTCAAGGTCGTCTCCCCGAAGGCCGAGCGGACCCAGCACTCCGGGGACGCCGCCGACAAGCTGGTGCTGTTCGCCAAGCTGTACGACATCGCGCCCGACGGCACGAAGACGCTGGTGCACCGGCTCGTCGCACCGGTCCGCGTACCCGACGTCACCCAGAGCTTCACCGTGACCCTGCCGGGGATCGTGCACCGGTACGAGAAGGGGCACCGGCTGCGGTTCGTGATCGCCGCGAGCGACGACGCGTACTTCGGGAACCGGGGGATCAAGCCGGTGACCGTGGTCAGCTCGCCCGGGGACACCGGGGTGATCCAGCTGCCCGTGGTCGGCTGAACCTGCGGGGCCTCGCTCACCGTGCGTGATCGCGTCCCCCGGAGCATCCTTGTCATATGACCGCGAAGACGACGTCGCAGAGCGGCAGGAAGGCGGGCGGGACACAGAGCGGCCGACGCGGTGCGCTGACCCCCAAGGGGATCACCGTGCTGGTGCTGCTCGGCCTCGCCCTGGTCTTCATCTTCGAGAACACCCGCGAGACCGAGATCCGCCTGCTGGTGCCCCTGGTCACGATGCCGCTGTGGCTGGCGCTGCTCGCCATGGGGGTCATCGGCGCGCTGGTCGGGGCGTACTTCATGGGCCGGCGCCGGTAGCGGCCGTCGTAGGCTGGCGCGATGCCGCACCCTGCGACCCGCTACCTCGCCGAAGGCCCCCGCGTGGGCATACGTCACTTCACCTACGAGGACAGCGCGGAGTTCACGGCGCGGGTCCGCGAGAGCAGGGAACTGCACCGGCCCTGGCTCTTCCCGCCGGACGGTGCCGCGGCGTACGCCGCCTACGCGGGGCGGCTGATCGAGGATCCCAGCAAGGCGGGGTTCCTGGTCTGCGCGAAGGACGACGGCGGGGGCATCGCCGGGTACATCAACATCAACAACATCGTCCAGGGCGCCTTCCAGAGCGGGGCCCTCGGCTACGGCGCCTTCGCCCACGCGGCCGGGCGCGGCCTGATGCGGGAGGGCCTCGACCTGGTCGTCGGCCACGCCTTCGGGCCGCTGCGGCTGCACCGGCTGGAGATCAACGTCCAGCCCGCCAACACCGCCTCCATCGCCCTCGCCCGCGCCTGCGGGTTCCGCCTGGAGGGCTTCTCGCCGGACATGCTCTTCATCGACGGGGCCTGGCGGGATCACGAGCGGTGGGCGATCACCACCGAGATGCGCGGCGCTCCGCACGCGAGCAACTGAATTGACGTTGAGGGCAGGTGCCCCGTCGACCAGGATGGAGCGCATGCCGAACATCGTCGTGCTAGACGCACCCTCCAACCTGGGCCTGCGCCCGCCCGCCCCCGGCACCGTGCCCGGCTGCTACAAGCTCGCCGGTGCCCTGCGCGAACAGCGGATCGTACAGCGGCTGCGGGCCCTCGAAGGCGGCGTCGTGGTGCCGCCGAGGTACGACCGGGGGGACTGGCAGGAGGGAGACGGCGTCTTCAACGCGGCCGCCCTCGCCTCCTACACCTCCAAGCTCGCCGACCGCATCGAGCGCCATGTGCGCGCCGGGGACTTCCCGCTCGTCCTGGGCGGCGACTGCTCCATCAACCTGGGCGCCGCCCTCGCGCTGCGCCGCATCGGCCGGCACGGCCTGGCCGTCCTCGACGCCTCGCCCGACTTCCGGCACCCCGGCAACTCCGACCGCGTCGGCGCGGCGGGCGGCGAGGAGGTCGCCCTGGCCACCGGGCGCGGGCAGGAGGACCTGACGAACCTGGAGGGGCTCCGGCCCTATCTGCGGGACGAGGACGTGCGCTACTTCGGCATCCGCGACTGCTTCGAGGAGGACCGGGCCGAGCTCGCCGATCTGAAGATCCCCGTGGTGACCGTCGGCGACCTGCGGGAATGGGGCGCCGAGTCGCTCGCCTCGGTCACCAGGCAGGCCTTCGAGATCCCGGAACTGGACGGCTTCTGGGTCCACTTGGACGCCGACGTCCTCGACCCGACCGTCATGCCCGCCGTCGACAGCCCCGACCCCGACGGGCTCACACCCGACGAACTCGTCGCACTGCTACGACCCTTGCTCGCTTCCCCGCACTGCGTCGGGCTCAACGTCACCATCTACGACCCCGACCTGGACCCGGAGGGCACGGCCGGGGCGCTGCTCACCGACATCATCGTCGCGGCCCTGGACCGGTCCTGACGATCAGCCCTGACGGTCCACGTACTCGTAGATCGCCCCGTCCGGATGCATCGCGATCAGGTTGCGGCCCACCGGCGTCGCCACCGGCCCCGCGATGACGTGCGCGCCCAGTTCGGTGAGCACCTGATGAGCCTCGTCGACGTCCTTGACCGCGATCGTCGCCGCGACCTTGCGCAGCACCTCCAGCTCGGCCTCCGGGCCGCTCATCAGCAGGAAGCAGCCGACCGCGGCCACCTGGACGCCACCGCGTTCGAAACGGAGGGCTTGGCCGCCCGCGAGCCGTTCGTAGAAGGGGACTGCCCTCTCCAGGTCGTCGACGCACACGCGCAGCGTGGTTCCCAGGATGTCCATACGGACGAGCCTAGTAGGGGGCACCCGGCCGGGGAGATCGTTTCACGCGATCCCCGCACTCCCGCTGCGGGGCTCACGTGCCGGTACGGGCCGTGACGGAGCGCGTTATGCGTACTCCCGTACGGGTACCCGGGCGCCATGGACCGCTTGGATCATCTTGAGCACCTGGACAGGCAACTGGTCGACGAGCTGGCGCAGGTGGCGCGCGAGACCGTGCGGGACGAACTGCGCGAGCAGACGCGCAGGCAGCGCCGTCGGGCCATGCTCTACGCCGGCTCCGGCGCCGTCGCCCTGTACGCGGGCGCGGCCCTCGCGCTCGCCCTCGGCCTCGGCCTGGCCACCGGACTGCCGGACTGGGCCGCCGCGCTGATCACCGCGGCGATCCTCGGCGTGGTGGCGTATGCCCTGCGCGGCGCGGCACGCCCCTCGGAGCACGCGGCAGCCCCGGACGCCGTCCATGAGCACACCCTCGGCGGCAGCGCGCCGACGGCGCCGCCCGGCGGGCTCGGCATGCCGTACCCGCCGATGCCGGCCGGCCCGCCCGGCACGACGCCTGACGCCTCCGAGGCGCGGCCGCCGCATCCGGACGACATCGACCCCGAGCAGCCGCACCACCGGGCGTGACGCCGGTGGTCGGGCTGCGGGAGAGGGCCGCCCTGCCGAAGCACGGCAGGGCCGTCGTCGTGACCGGGGCCAGCGGTGGCGTCGGCCGGGCCGCGGCCCTGGCCTTCGCCGCGCGCGGCGACCGGGTCGCGCTGCTCGCCCGGGGGCGCGAGGGTCTCGCCGCGGCGGCGGACGAGGTCCAGCGGGCCGGCGGCGAGGCCCTAGTCGTCACCGTGGACATGGCCGACGCCAAGGCCGTCGACGACGCCGCCCAGCAGGTCGTCGACGCCTTCGGGCACATCGACGTCTGGGTCAACAACGCCTTCGCCGGGATCTTCGCGCCGTTCACCGAGATCACCCCGGACGAGTTCCGTCGGGTCACCGAAGTGACGTACCTGGGCTACGTGTCCGGCACCCGGGCCGCCCTGCGGCACATGCTGCCGCGCGACCGGGGCACGATCGTGCAGGTCGGCTCCGCGCTCGCCTACCGCGGGGTTCCCTTGCAGTCGGCGTACTGCGGGGCGAAGCACGCGATCCAGGGGTTCAACGAGTCGCTGCGGTGCGAGCTGCTCCGCGACGGGAGCCGGGTGCGGACGACGATGGTGCAGTTGCCGGCCCTCAACACCCCGCAGTTCGACTGGGTGTTGAGCCGGCTGCCAGGGCGGGCGCGGCCGGTGGCGCCGGTGTACCAGCCGGAGGTGGCGGCGCGGGCGATCGTGCACGCGGCCGGGCATGCGCGGCGCCGGGAGTACTGGGTCGGGGGTTCGACGGTGGCGACGCTGGTCGCCAACGCCGTCGTGCCCGGGTTCCTGGACCGGTATCTGGCGCGGACCGGGTTCGAGGCGCAGCGTGAGGAGGGGGAGCAGGTGGGGCCGGCGAATCTGTGGACGCCGGCGGATGGGCTGCGTGGGCGGGACTTCGGGGCGCATGGGCGGTTCGACGGGGAGGCTTGTGCGGGGGGCCCGCAGGAGTGGCTGTCCCGGAATCGTGAGCGGGTGGGGCG
>NZ_JAKEIP010000251.1 GCF_021474425.1 Streptomyces muensis
GGGTGGGGCGAGGCTGTGGGGGCCGAGTCGGGTGCGGTCGCCGTCGCGGGCGAGGACGAGGAGGTCGGCGCCGTCCGTCGCGGTGATGACCTCGTGTTCGGGGCGGCCGGTGCGTTCGACGCGGGTGCAGGGGCGGGCGAGGCGGTCGGTGGCGGCCTGGAGGAGGGCGGCGGCGGAGGCGGCGGCGAGGTGTTCGACGCGAGTGCCGGGATCGCGTTCGGGGTGGCCGCGGCCGAGGAGTCCGGCGAAGGCGCCGTGGGCGGCGTCCGCTGCATCGGGGCCGGTGACGTGCAGCAGGACGATCTCGGCGTCCTCCGGGGCGTGCCGGCGCGCGGCGTCCACGCAGGCGGGCCAGGTGCCCTCGACGATCCAGACGACCACCACCGGCATGCGATCAGCCTCCTCCGATCAGGTTCCGATCAAGTTCCGATCAGGGTCAGTGACGCCCACAGTGCCAGTACCGAGGCGCCCAGGCTCGCCGGTACGGCGTACAGGCCGAGCCGGGTGAACTCGCCCAGTTGGACCTCCGCGTCATGGGCGTGCACGATACGCCGCCACAGCAGGGTGGCCAGCGAGCCGGCGTAGGTGAGGTTGGGGCCGATGTTCACCCCGAGCAGCACGGCGAGGACGGCGCCGGGGCCGGACGCGGAGGCGAGGGGGAGCAGGACCAGGACCGCGGGCAGGTTGTTGATCGCGTTGGCCAGGACGGCGGCCAGCACGGCGATGCCGAGCAGGGCGGGCAGGCCGCTGCCGTCGGGGACGAGATGGCCCAACGCCGTGTCGAGGCCGTTGTCCACGACCGCGCGGACCACGATGCCGAGCGCCAGGACGAACGCCAGGAACGGGAGCGACACCGACCTCAGCAGCGCCTTCGGCGACGTACTGCGCCGCAGCAGCGCCCGTACGGCGAGAACCGTCGCGCCCGCCAGCGCCGCCCAGGCCGGGTCGACGCCGAGCGCCGAGGTCAGGACGAACCCGGCCAGCGTGCACGCCACGGTCACCAGGGCGAACAGCGGCAGTTCGGGGGCGTCGCCGGTGGGCGGGGCCTGGGCCCCGGCGTCCAGGTCGGTGGCGAAGAAGCGCCGGAAGACGACGTACTCGACGACGATCGCCGCCAGCCACGGCAGTGCCATCAGCGCGGCGAACCGGGTGAAGCTCAGCCCGCTCGCCGCGAACGCCAACAGGTTCGTCAGGTTGGACACCGGCAGGAGCAGGGAGGCCGTGTTGGACAGGTGCGTGCAGGCGTAGACGTGCGGTTTCGGGCGGGCACCGAGCCGGGCGGCGGTGGCGAACACCACCGGCGTGAGCAGCACGACCGTGGCGTCCAGGCTCAGTACGGCCGTGATCGCCGACGCCGCCAGGAACACCTGCCCCAGCAGCCGACGCGGCCGCCCCGCCGCCGAACGCGCCATCCACGCCCCGCAGGCCTGGAACAGCCCCTCGTCGTCGCAGAGCTGGGCGAGGACCAGTACGGCCGCGAGGAAGCCGATCACCGGGCCGAGCTGTTCGGCCTCGTCCAGCGCGTGCGCCGGGGAGATCGCCCCGGTGGCCACGACGAGCGCGGCGGCCGGTACGGCGACGACGGCCTCCGGCCAGTTGAAGGGACGGACGACGGCGCAGACCAGCACGAGCACGAGCATGGCCACGGACAGGGTCTCCGCGAGCGGGGTGTTCAGCTTCGGTCCTTCCGGGAGGTCACGGACAGCGATCTCGCCGCACGGTACTCCGCGCGGGTAAGGGCTTCCGGCTCGGCGCGGGTAAGCGACAGGAGGGCGGTCGCCTCCGCACTGCGGGCACGCGCCTCGCTGTCGTCGTCGGACTTCGAAGTTGAGGAAGTCAGCGGGCACGGCACGATTACCGTGGGCGAGCGGGCGGCGAGACACGGTGTTTCGGCCGCGGTGTCGAGAACGGGGCGACGGCTACGTCTCAGGAACATGAGCGGTCACGAGGGCCGCGTAGCAGAGGAGGGCGACGATCATGGACCCGAGGCAGATCGAGCAGGAGCTGGCCGACGCCCACGAGCTGTTGAACCAGGCGTCCATGGCTCGGCTGGCATACAACGGACTCGACGGGTTGCCACGCGTCATCCCGATCGGCATCTTCTGGACCGGCGAGGAGATCGTCATGTCCACCGCGGCCACGGCGCCCAAGGTAAAAGCGCTGTCCGCCCGCCCCGAGGTCGCCCTGACCATCGACGCCGGCGACAGCCCAGGCTCGGCCAAGACGCTGTCGGTGCGCGGCGTGGTGCACCTGACCATCGTCGACGGGGTGGTGCCGGAGTACCTCGCGGCCGCGCGGAAGAATTTCGACGCCCAGTACGCGGCCGAGTTCGAGCGGAACTGCCGGGCCATGTACGACCAGATGGCGCGTATCGCGGTCGAGCCCCAATGGGCGCGGTTCTACGACTTCGGTGCTGGCCGAGTGCCGCAGTTCCTCGCCGAACTTGCCAAGAAGTCGAACTGACCATCCCGCTGCGGAGATTTCTGACCGCGTGATCCCTACGGGTGTGGCACCGATCTCATGAGACGGCACACCTGGTCGGCTCGTGCGAGCCGCATCGGCCGAAGCCCGGGGGCGGCGCGGACCGCTACCGCTGGGAGGAGGCGTTGGAACTGCTCACCCCCACGGTGTCCGCGCGGCCGTGATCAGTGCCGTACGTCCGACCCGCGACCGGCAAGCCGGAACCGGCGCCACGGGCGCCTTTCAGATGGGCCGGCTTGCGAGTGAGACTGCGGCCGGCCAGCGGACTGACGGGGCGTTACGGCAGCTCAGTCGCCGCCGGACCCCGGCTTCACCGCCGACTCCGCCACCGCCACCGTAGCCGCGACCGCCTCAGCGACCTCGCACGCCCGCGCCTCCGGCACCCCGGCCGCGATCAGTGTGGCGATGGCGGTTCGGGTGCCGTCGTCCTGCAGTACACCGTCGTTGACCGACTCCAGCAGCGCGACCGTCATCGCCTCCAGGGCCGCGCTCAACGCGGTGGCCGGCAGATGCGTGTGGAAGACGCCGTCGCGCTGGCCGCGCTCCAGGATGGACGTGGCCGTCGCCCGGGCCGGGGCCAGGACCTCGGCCACCCGTTCCGTGCCCAGGTCGCGCTGGGCCAGCGCCAGGAGCAGCCGGTAGCGGTCGCCGACAGGCCACATCGAGAACGCGAGGCGGGCGAGCGACCGCTCGGCGGACTCCTCCGTGGCCGCCACCCCGGCCGCCAGCGCGCCCCGCAGGCTCTCGGCGGCCTCCTCGGCGAGGGCCTCCAACAGTGCCTCGCGCCCCGGGAAGTGGCCGAAGAGAGTGCGCCGTACGACACCGGCGGCCCGCGCCAGCTCCTCGAGCGTGACGTCGGGGTTGCGTCCGAGTTCCCGGCGGGCCGTGGCCAGGATGCGCGCCCGGTTGGCCCGCGAGTTGCGGCGCAGGGGCTCACGGGCGACGGGCTTGGCCACGGAAACCTCGTTGGATCGGACGAACGGACGAACGGACAACGGACGGGGCATCGGAGAGGAGCGGACACGCATTCTCGCACGCGAGCCCACGCCCCTACCGCTACGTGGGTGCCGCGCCGTCCCCCTCTGCGGCGTACGGCTGAAGCGGCAGTGCCGTGGTGACCTCGAAGCCGCCCTCGGGGCGGTGTCCCGCGCACAGGTCGCCGCCGATGGAGCGGGCGCGCTCGCGCATGCCCATGACGCCGAAGCCCCGGCTCGGCCCGGCGTCCGCCTCGGAGGGCCGGGAGGCCCCCGTGGCTCCGCTAGTCCCCTGCGACTCGGCGTCAACCGGACCGTCGTTGCTGACGGTGATCGTCAGCCGGGACCCGGTGTACACGAACCGGACGTGCGCGGCCCGGGTGGAGGCGTGCTTGGTGACGTTGGTGAGTGCTTCCTGGACGATCCGGTAGGCGGTCAGGTCGACGCCCGGGGACAGGCGCTGCGGCTCGCCGTCCGTGGTGACCGTGACCTTGAGCCCGGCCGACGCGCACGCCGCGACCAGCTCGGGCAGCCGGGCCAGCCCGGGCGACGGCTCCAGCGGAGCGGAGTCCGGGTCGCCGTTCTGCCGCAGCAGCCCGAGGGTGGCCTTCAGCTCGCGCAGCGCGGACGACGTGGTGCCGGTCAGGTCGGTGAGGATCGCCTTCGTCTGCTCGGGGCTGGTCAGCGCGAGGTGCGCGGCGGTACCGGCCTGGGCGTTGGCCAGCGCCATGTGGTGGGCGACGACGTCGTGCAGCTCGCGGGCGATCCGCATGCGCTCCTCGGTGACCCGCAGCCGGGCCTCCTCCTCCCGGGTGCGCTCGGCGTGCTCGGCACGGGCCTGGACCGAGCTCAGGTAGGCGCGCCGCAGCTGGGTCATCTTGCCGCCGGCGAGGGGCAGCAGCAGCCAGAAGAACGGGCCGATCGTCCTGAGCAGCAGCGAGAGGTGCTCCATGGAGTCGGAGAACACGGCCGCCAGGTTCACGGCCACCATGGTGGTGAGGCCGTAGGCGCGGGTCGTCCCGCGGTCGCAGAGCGCGGCCAGCCAGTAGAGCGCCGCCATGATGGGGGCCAGCAGCAGGGGGGTCACCAGATAGCCCAGCGCGACCGCGATCACCGTGCAGATCGCGGTGACGACGACGGCGGTGCGCGGATGGGTGCGGTGTTTCAGCAGAGCGAGGCACGCGACGCCCATGAGGATGACGCCGGCCGTGTCCTGGTCGGGTGGATCGGCGCCGGGCAGGGTGAGCGAACTGCCGAGGGTCGCGCAGCCCAGCAGCCCGAGGACCGGCGCGAGATCGACGAGAAAGCGGTGGCGGCCCGCGAACTCCTCGATGCGGTCCGTGAACTCCTCGATGCGGTCCGCGTAGCGCCGCTCCGGGCTGGTGGTCATGGTGTTCTCCGGTCGGTGGGCTCGGTCCATGGTGGCCGCCGGCGGTACGAACGGCCGACGGGACCGCCCGTGTCCTTGGTCACGGGCGGTCCCTGTGGGGGGCGGGCCACGTCGGTCGGATCAGGTGCGCGCCACGTCCAGGTCGGCCGCCCGGGCCGGATCCGCCCCGGCGTCCTCCGCGGCCTCCGCCTGCTCCCGCGGCTCGGACCGCCGGCTGAGCGCCTCCCCCTCCACGTCCACCCGGGGCAGGACGCGGTCCAGCCACTTCGGCAGCCACCAGGCCTTGTCGCCGAGCAGGGCGAGCACGGCCGGCACGATCGCCATCCGTACGACGAAGGCGTCGAGGAGTACGGCCGTGGCGAGCCCGAACCCGATCATCTTGATCATCGAGTCGCTCTCGCCGATGAACCCGGCGAAGACCGCGATCATGATCAGCGCGGCGGCCACGACCACGCGGGCGCTGTGCCGGAATCCGGAGGTCACCGCCTGCCGGGCCGACTCGCCGTGGACGTACGCCTCCCGCATCCGGGAGACGAGGAAGACCTCGTAGTCCATGGCGAGCCCGAAGACGATGCCCACCAGGAAGATCGGCATCAGGCTCATGATCGGCCCGGTCTGCTCCACCCCCAGCAGTTCGGCGCCGTGCCCCTGCTGGAACACCACGACGACGGCACCGAGGGACGCCAGCACCGACAGCAGGAAGCCGAGGGCCGCCTTCAGCGGGACGAGCAGCGACCGGAAGACCACGAGCAGCAGCACGATCGCCAGCCCGACCACGACGATCAGATACGGCACCAGCGCGGCCTGCACCTTGTCGGAGATGTCGATGTTCAGGGCGGTGGTGCCGGTGACCTCGAAGGTCGCCCCGGTCTCGGCCTCGACTCCGGCGCGCTCGCCCCGGATGCTGGTGACCAGGTCCTTGGTCTTCTCGTCGGTCGGCGCGGTGGACGGCACGACGGAGAACACGGCGGTGTCTCCGGCCTCGTTGAAGCGGGCCGGGGAGACGGACACGACGCCCTTCGTGCCACCGATCTCCTCGGAGATCGCGGTCACGGCCCCCTTGGCGTCCTTCTCGCCCTTGGCGTCCACGACGACGGTGAGCGGCCCGTTGAAGCCCGGCCCGAAGGCCTCGGCGAGCGCGTCGTAGGCCCGCCGCTCGGTCGTGGAGGTCGACTTGGCCTCGTCGCCGGGCATGCCCAGCTGAAGGTCGGTCATCGGCACGGCGAGCGCCCCGAGGCCGACGACGCCGAGCAGCAGCACGGGCAGCGGCCGCCGCAGCACGAACCGCGCCCAGCGGGTACCGCCGTTGTCGGCCGCGTCCTCCTCGATACGGCCGCTCCTGCGGGCCCTCCTGGCCAGTACGGCGTTCGGCCAGAAACCGAGGAACGCCGGGACGAGGGTCAGCGCGATGAGTACGGCGACGACGACCGCGCCGGCCGCCGCCAGCCCCATCTTGGTGAGCATCGGAATGCCGACGACCGAGAGCCCGGCCAGCGCGATGACGACGGTGAGCCCGGCGAAGACGACCGCGGAACCGGCCGTACCGACCGCCATTCCGGTCGCCTCCTGCGGCGTACGGCCCTTGGCGCGCTCCTCCCGGTAGCGCGAGACGACGAACAGGGCGTAGTCGATGCCGACCGCGAGGCCCAGCATCATGGCGAGGGTGCCGGTGGTGGTGGACAGCCCGAGCGCGTCGGACAGCGCCAGGATGGTCGCCATGCTGACGCCGACGCCGATGATCGCGGTGAGCAGCGGCAGCCCGGCGGCGGCGAGCGAGCCGAAGGTGACGAGGAGTACGACGGCGGCGATGGCGACGCCGATGACCTCGGCCGCGCCACCCGGACCGCCGCCGTCCTCCATGGCGGTGCCGCCGGCCTCGACGGTCAGCCCCGAGTCTCGGGCCTGCGCGAGGGTCTGGGTCAGATGCGTCTTGCTGGCGTCGGTGAGGTCGTTGGCCCCGACCTTGTAGGTGACGGTCGAGTACGCCGTCGTACCGTCCTTGCTGACGGCTCGCGCCTGGAACGGGTCGACCGCCCCGGCGACCTGCGCCCCGTCTCCCAGCTCGGCGACGGCCTCCTCGACGGCCTTCTTGTTCTCGGTGGCGGTCACCTTCTCGCCGCCCGGCGCGACGAACACGACCCGCGCGGTGGCGCCGTCGGCGCTCGCGCCCGGGAAGCGCTCCTCCATCAGGTCGAACGCCTTCTGCGACTCGATGCCCGGCATCGAGAACTCCTCGTCGGCCGCGCCCGGGGCCTTGAGCGCACCCAGTCCGACGGCGGCCAGCACGGCCGCCCAGACCAGGGCGACGTACCAGCGTCGCCTGAAGGCCAGACGGCCCACTCGATACAGGAAAGTAGCCACGGCAGGGGGTCTCCACATCTGGGACTCGAACGTGTGCCCAGACTCTCGGGAGCGGGTGTGCCGTGTCGTCGTGCGGCTGCCGACAATCGCCGGTACTCAGAACGCAGTACGGACGGGGTCAGGGGTCAGCCCAAGGGACCAGACCCGGGGAGCGTCGGTCGTACGTGGCTCCCCGCGGTCCGGCCCCTCGCGCGCGGGTGTCGGCTCGGCCGGGGCTCAGCTGTAGAGCGCCACCCTCGGCTGTACGGTGCCCTCCGCCTCGTGGTCGAGGACGGTGATCCGGTAGACCTCGGTGAGGGTGTCACCCGCGTGCAGCGTGCGCTGGGCGGCGACGAGGTCGGTGTACAGGGTGCCGGTCTGGCTGCCGAGCTCCACGGCTTCCCAGCAACCGGCCGCGGTACGCCGCTCGACCCGGACGTCGGCCGGCTCCAGGAACGGCCCGCCGTCCGGCGACTGCATGAGGAGCTGCGGGGCGACCGTGCGGTCCGCCGAGGAGTCGTTGCGGTAGGTGACGGTGACCTCGTGGCTCGCACCGTCGGCGACGAGGGGGCTGGTGGACAGGTCGACGAACTCGGTGGGTATGGCGGGCGCCTGTGCGGGCAGGGCCGTGGACGCGGCCGGAGGGGTCTGCGGGATGGCCTGTGTGGTGGTCTGCGAGGTGGTCTGTGTGGTGGTCTGCTGGGTGGCCGCCACGGCCGGTCCTGCCGCGGCTACGCCCATGAGCGCCGCCATGAGGGCCAGGGCGGCGACCCCGGGACGGCTGATCTTCAACGACACGTTCGCTGATCCTTCGGGTTCGCTCGGGTGACTGGTGTTCCCCCCGCCCTTGGCTGCCGCCAGGGACGTGACCAAGGTTACGCAAGCCCTTTCTGAAGGGGATCACCGAGGCGGGCCGCGGCCCGAGGGCTAACCGATGTCAACCACCCTGGCCCACGCGGGCGGTTGGTCCGGCACGTACTCGGGATCGTCCTCGTCGTACGGCCGGTACGAGTGCCGTCGTGGGAACAGGCCCACCACCGTCCGGCACGGCGGCCGTTCGCTCGGCCACGGGGTCTGACCATCCGTCAGGACCACGACGACATCGGGCCGGGGACGAGCCCGCAACGCCCTCGCGAAGCCCGCGCGCAGATCCGTACCCCCGCCACCGACCAGCGGAATCCCCTCGGCACGGCACACCCGGTGCACGCCCCCGGCCGCCGCGTCGCACGGCACCACGCTGACCAGGTCACGGCGCCCGCCGACGGCCCGGGAGATCGCGGCGACCTCCAGGAGCGCACTGCCCAGTTCGGCGTCGCTGACCGATCCGGAGGTGTCGATGACGACACAGACGCGGGGCGGGCGGCGCCGCAGGCTCGGCAGGACGGCGCCGGGCACCGAGGCGGCGCGGCGCGAGGGGCGGCCGTAGGTGTAGTCCTCGCCGGCACCGGGCCCCGAGGCGGCCGACCGCACGGCCGCGCCCAGCAACTCCCGCCAGGGCTGCGGCGGATGGAACGCCTCCTCCGCCCACCGCTGCCACCCCTGCGAGGCGCTGCCCGGACGCCCGGTGATGCCCTGCGCGACCCGGAACCGGACCGCGTCCCGTTCCTGGGCGCTGAGCCCGTGCGCGCCGTCCGCCCCGAGATCCCACTCCCGCTCCAGCCCGTCGGCGCCGCTGCCGCAGTCCAGCCAGGCCAGGTCCTGGGTCCGCGGCCCCAGCCGGAACTGGCGCAGATAGTCCTCCATGAGCTCGCCCTCGGGCAGCAGCAGCATCGCCGGCTCGACGGCCCCCTCGGGCCGGGCAAGACCGTCCCCGTACACGTCGTCGTTGATCTCGCAGTCGGCGGCGATGTTCATCCGCAGCCGCTCCCCCGGCCCGCTCAGCCCGTGCTCCCGCGCCACCCGGTCGCCGCGCCCGTGATGGTCCCGCAGCAGATGCGACACCTCGTGCACCCACACCGTTCCTAAAGACTGAGCGGGAGTGAGTCCTGTTGCCAGAACTCATGCTCAGCCGGACGCCCCGAACGGTGTTGGGCGTCCTGGTTCCCCGCGTTCGCTCCGCGTCCGGCGCGCACGGATCGTGTCCGTGGTCCGGGAATGCGGGGGCGGGGTTCCTCACGCCCTGGGATGCCCGGTCGGGCCTGGACGGTCCGATGCCCCACGACATCACTCTGGTGTGGTGGGGGCGGTGCCGTCCGTCGCCGGATCGGATGTCCCAGGGCGCGCCTGCCGATCGCCACCGCTGCCGCGTCGTGGCGAGAAGTCTTGCGCTCGCGGGTGGTCAGGGGCTTCTGCCAGTGCTGGGCGCCCCACTTGCTGGTGTAGGCCGGGTCGACGGCGACGATGGTGATGCCGAGTTCGGCCGCCATGCTGACCAGCCGGGTCCGCAGCCGGGACACCGGCAGGCCGGAGATCAGGTTGCGGAACCTCTTACGGCGGCCGTGCTTCTCGCGGGTCTTCTCGGCGCTGAAGTCGAGGTCCTCGATCGCGATCGACAGATGGTGCCGCTTAGCCCAGTGCAGCAGGCGGATCAGCGCGTGCCGGACCTGCGCGTCACGGTGGTCGGCGGTGCCGGTCAGGTCGTAGTAGAACCGGTGGGGCCGGCCGACGGGGTTGCCGTGTGCGTCCAGGCGCCAGGCGGCGAAGTGGTCGGCGTTGGTGTCGACGCCGAGCAGGCCGCCGACGCGGGCCGTGGCCAGCGGCACGGTCTTGACTGGTGGGATCGTCCACGATGCGGTCAGGTACCAGCGGCCCCGCACGGTGTCTTCATGCAGGCGGTAGGCGACGGCCCGGTTGGCGCTGACGCGGTCGCGCCACTGCTCGCCCCGGTGCGGGAAGCTCACCCGGGCGGCGAGCACGTACCGGCCGTGCGGGGCGTTGGCCAGGTAGGCCAGTGGCGCGGGGAGTTTGAAGGAGACCTCGCCGTCGTCGGTGACGCGGAGGGTCTCGTTGCCGTACCGCTTGCCGGACTCGCCGTCGGCCTGCAGGAACCGCCGCCCGGCCTCCCACCGCTTGCGCCATTCCTGCTGGGTGAGTTGGGCTGTATCCAGGTGGTGGCGGTTGTTCAGCAGCCGCTTCCCGCCGCGCACCACGTGCACGACACCGGCGTCGCGGTCGGCCCGCACCGCCTCCAGCCGGTCTTGGAGCAGGTGTAGGCGGCGGGTCTTGGCGAACCACTCCTTGCGGGTGCGGTAGCCGCCCGGCGCCCGCTTGGTGCCTTTCTCGCCCACGGGCAGGGACAGTCGGTGCGTGATCGTCGCGATGCCGGCCTGAAGGCTCTGGATGTGCGCGAGCTGGCCGCGCCGGGCCAGCGCCCACTGATCGTGGGTGGCCTTCGTGAGCGACCCGGCCCAGCGGGAGGAGGACTCCTGCGTGAGGGTGCGCTTACGCTCGGCCCACCGTTCGGTGTCGTGCTCCAGCCCCACAGCACACCGCGCCTTGAGGTCACGGGAGGCGAGCGTGCCGAGCAGATCACCGACCAGGCGAAGCACCTTCTCGTCCTCGGACGTCAGGTGCTTGAGCCGGTCGCGGACCGCGACCCCCGACGGCCCGAGGGTGACGAACGGCGCCGCCAACTCCCGCAGCCCGGACACTCATTCATGTGCGCCAGAACACGCCCGTACGCAGTCGATCGCCAGCAGTCCACAACCCCCAACCCACCACCTGAACCGCGACACTCTTCTCCGCCTGCACGCCGCCCCAGTCAGGCCCTACCTAGCGACCGCGCTGTTCGCCCTGCACGTCGTCGAGTCCCGGCGGGTGCCGACGATGGCCATCGATCGGCACTGGCGGTGCTATGTGTCGCCGGCGTTCGTGGAGCGGACTTCCGGCACGAGTAACTCCAGGTCGGGCAGCACAGGAAGCGCGGACGTACGCCCCTTGGCAGCGCCGGCCACGATCCGCAGTCCGCCCGCGCCCCCACCCCACCTCCGCCCTCGTCCGCGAGCCCCTCCAGAACCAGCCGATGTCAGCCCTCAATCGCACGAGCACAGCCTGGGAGCGATCCTCGGCAGGTGCCAGCGCAGCAGGTCGGGAGCGAGATGCCGTAGGTCGTCACGTACCCGGGCGGCAGGTTCTCGACCGAAGTCACGTGTCACGGAACGCAGTTGGAGATCGACGTCGACGCCGGCGGCAACACACGCTCCCGCCCAGTCCACCGCCAGCCGGCAGGCGGTCTCGGTCTCGATCATGGTGGCCGGCACGGCGAACTCGCGCACGCGCGGCCAGAAGGAAAGCTCGAAAGCCCCGGAGGGCCGGGAATCCCCGTTCGCGATCCGAGTGCCCATCAGCACTCACCTTGCGCGGACGGGACCCCCAATCTGGCAACACAGTGAGTCGTCATCGCGGGCGAGCGTAACGCCGCCCGCACCGGCGACGCGAGGGATTTTCCAACCCCCGGCCACGCTTCAATTCCCCGGTCAATTCCCCGGCAACCTTTCCGGCGTCGGCGACCACTGACACACGGACGACTCCGACCCCCTCCCCGCCGACCCACCCCCCCGCAACCACCCGTAAGGACTCACCCGTGGCATCCGCACCCCCTTCCCACCGCCGGTCCCGCAGCAAGTGGCGCGGCGCCCTCGTCCCCGCGGTGGTCGTGGCGGCCGTCGCACTCGCCGCGTCCCTCCTCATGGCCCTACGCCCCGACGGCGCGTCCACGGCCGCTGACTCCACGACCACACCCACCGCCGACAGCAGATCGGCACCCCCGCGGACGACACCGAGCCCGAGACCGACCCCCAAGCCGAAGCCGTCGAAGGCGTCCCCGACCCCCAGCACCACCC
>NZ_JAKEIP010000252.1 GCF_021474425.1 Streptomyces muensis
GGCAGGGTGGTGGCTGGAGTCGGGGGCGGCAGGGGGTGGCGCACATCTTCTCGTTCTGGGAGAGCCGTTCCTTCTACGACTCCTTCATGGCCCGCTCCCACGACAGGCTGGCGATGGCGCAGTCGGGCACCTACAAGGACATGCAGGTCAGGCTCTTCGACTACCGCTTCGACGTGAAGACGGGGTTCGAGCCGCGCTTCACCGACGCGGATCTCGTCCGGGTGGCCCACTGCCGTGTCCATGAAGAACGGGCCGAACACTTCACGCTCATGCAGGAGAAGGTCTGGAACCCCGCGATGGCCGGATCCCCGGGCATGATCCGCGGGCTGTTCGGCGAGGCACCGGGCCATGAGTTCCTGGTGCTGTCGATGTGGCGGTCGGCCGCGGAGCACGGTAAGTACCGGACGGAACGCGTGGAGCGACTGGCACTGCGCGCCCAGACCGAGGCGGATATCGCGGCCCTTACGGGTGACATCGTGGAGCTCGAACCGACCTGGACGGTTTGAATTCCGGACCCTCCAGCGGTGCGGTCTGATGTGGCTGGTGGTACAGGAAATGTGTGACCTACGCCGTATGGAGCCCGTACGAGTCTTCGATGGGCCGTGACCCGATCTAGGGTTTTGGCATGGCACGACCACGGCGCATCGTCCTTGTCCGGCACGGCGAGTCAACGGGCAATGTTGATGACACCGTCTACGAGCGTGAACCCGACCACGCCCTGGCCCTGACCGCGCGAGGCCGGCAGCAGGCAGAGGAGACCGGGAAACGGCTGCGGGAGGTCTTCGGCCGGGAGCGGGTCAGCGTGTACGTCTCGCCCTATCGCCGCACGCACGAAACGCTGCGCGCCTTCCACCTGGACCATGAGCTCATACGCGTACGCGAAGAGCCCCGGCTGCGCGAGCAGGACTGGGGAAACTGGCAGGACCGCGACGACGTACGCCTCCAGAAGTCCTACCGGGACGCGTACGGCCACTTCTTCTACCGCTTCGCCCAGGGCGAGTCCGGCGCCGACGTGTACGACCGGGTCGGCAACTTCCTGGAGAGCCTGTTCCGCAGCTTCGAGGCGCCTGACCATCCGCCGAACGTGCTGCTGGTGACGCACGGACTCGCGATGCGGCTGTTCTGTATGCGCTGGTTCCACTGGACGGTCGCGGAATTCGAGTCGCTGTCGAACCCGGGGAACGCGGAGATGCGGATGCTCGTTCTCGGGGACGACGGCAAGTACACGCTTGACCGGCCGTTTGAACGCTGGCGAGATCCGGAACCGTACGGGATCACCGGATAGAGTGGCAGAGCGATGACCGCTGACTCCTCACCCGAAGGGCGCCTGGACCGCGCCATGGCCAGCCTGCGCGGACTCGCGGTGGGGGACGCGCTGGGCTCGCAGTTCTTCGTCCCGGTGAACTACCCGCTGCTGAAGCGCCGCGAACTGCCCCCCGGGCCCTGGCAGTGGACGGACGACACGGAGATGGCCTGCTCCGTGGTCGCCGTTCTGGCCACCCACCACCGCATCGACCAGGACGCCCTGGCCCACTCCTTCGCCGAGCACCACGACTTCGACCGGGGCTACGGCCCGGCCGTCAACCGGCTGCTGCGCCTGGTCCGGGAGGGTGGCGACTGGCGCGAGCTGTCGGCCGCGCTCTTCAACGGACAGGGCTCCTGGGGCAACGGCGCCGCGATGCGGATCGCGCCCCTCGGCGCCTGGTACGCGGACGACCCGGAGCAGGCGACTCACCAGGCCGAGATCTCCGCCTACCCCACGCACCAGCACCGCGAGGCCGTGGTCGGCGCGATGGCTGTCGCCGCCGCTGCCGCGCTGGCTTCCGCTCCTGGTGGCCCTCCCAGCCCTGAATCGCTACTCGACGACGTCATCGCCCTCGTGCCGAAGAGCGCGGTCGGAGCTGGCCTGCGACGCGCCCGGGACATGCTCGACTACGGCGACGCGGGCACCGTCGCGGCTGTCCTGGGCTGCGGACGCCGTACGACGGCCCACGACACCGTGCCCTTCGCGCTCTGGTCCGCGGCGCGAGCCCTCGGTGACTATGAGCGTGCTTTCTGGACGACCGCGCATGTCGGCGGCGACGTGGATACGACGTGCGCCATCGTGGGCGGTGTGATCGGTGCCGGGAAGGCCGGGTCGGTGCCGGCCGAGTGGGTCGAGCGGACCGAGGCGTTCCCGGATTGGCTGACGCTGTCGGCCTAGACCGTATGTGCTGCCCAGCTCCGACTTCTCGATGACTTTCCGTGCGCACCGGGAACTCTGCGTGATCGCCCGTCCGTTGTCGTGGCAGCTGGCGTGCGGGCCTACTCGGGCCGCACGCCCACATGACCTACGAGCGGCGCTGGGGGTGAAGGCATGGAGTTCGTGTCGGTGCTGGGTGCGCTGTTCGTCGCGGCGACTCTCGCGTGGAGCGGCGTTCGGCTTTCCTGTGCCCGAGGGGCTCGTCTGGTGCCGGTCGCCATGAGGGTGGTGCGGATGGCCGGCTCGGCACCCTCGCTCACGGTCCCCCGTGCGCGAGCCGGCCATCCGCGGCCCTTGGAGGGCCGGGCTGAGTCAGCCGGCCATCGGACCCGCCGTCCCGGAGAGGGCGTCAAGATCACTCTTGCGGACCCGGATCACGAACCATGCGGTGGCCAGGGCGAGTACCGCCATCGCTGCGGCCGCCACGAAGCCCATCGATATGCCATGGGTGAGCACTTCATGCCCCCAGGGCCCGGGCAGCTGCTGCGTTTTGGCGAACTCCGCCTTCTGCTCGGCCGAGCCCTCCGCCATGAACTTCGGCAGCTGCTTCTCCGCCTCGTCCTTGCTGGCCGAGCCGAACACCGTCGTCAGGATGGACAGACCGAGCGAACCGCCCACCTGCTGCGTGGCGTTGAGCAGCCCGGAGGCCGCACCGGCCTCATGCTGAGCGACCCCGGACACCGCGGTGATCGTCAGCGTCACGAAGTTCAGACCCATGCCGAAGCCGAACGCCAGCATCGGGCCGAGGACTCCGCCGACATACGAACTGTCGGAGCTGAGGAGGGTCTGCCAGGCCAGCCCGACCGCCGTGAGCGCCGAACCCACGAGCATGAACGGCTTGGGACCGAGCACTGGCAGGAAGCGCTGCGACAGACCCGCGCCGAGCGCGATCACGACCGTCACCGGAAGGAACGCGAGACCGGCCTCGATCGGGCTGTACTCCAGCACGTTCTGCACGAACAGCACGATGTAGAAGAACATGCCGAACATCGCCGCGGCGAGGCTGAGCATGATCACGTACGTGCCCGAGCGGTTGCGGTCGGCGAACATCCTGAGCGGCGTGATGGGCTCTTTGGCCCGCGACTCGATGAACGCGAAGGCCAGCAGCAGGACCACCGCGGCGCCGAAGGACCCGATGGTCAGGCTGTCCCGCCATCCCTCGTCTGCGGCACGGATGAAGCCGTAGACCAGGGAGGCCATGCCTGTCGTCGAGGTCAGTGCGCCCGCGATGTCGAAGCGACCGGTGTGCCGCTCGGACTCACTGATGTACAGCGGCGTGAGCACGGCGATCACGATGCCTATCGGCACGTTGACGAAGAGCACCCAGCGCCAGTCGAGCCATTCGGTGAGCATGCCGCCCGCGAGCAGGCCGATCGCGCCACCGCCGGCGGAGACGGCGGCGAAGACGCCGAACGCCCGGTTGCGCTCCGGGCCTTCGGGGAACGTCGTGGTGATGAGCGCCAGCGAGGTGGGCGAAGCGATGGCGCCTCCCACGCCCTGGAGCACACGCGCGGCCAGCAACTGCCAGGGCTCCTGGGCGAGCCCGCCGAGCAGGGAGGCGAGCGTGAACAGCAGGATGCCGGACATGAAGACCCGGCGACGGCCCAGGATGTCACCCGCGCGGCCACCGAGAAGCAGCAGGCCGCCGAAGGTGAGCGTGTAGGCACTGACGACCCACGTGAGGTCGGTGGTGCTGAACTTGAGAGCGTCTTGAATGTGCGGGAGGGCGATGTTCACAATCGTCGCGTCGAGTACCACCATGAGTTGGCAGGCCGCGATGACGGTGAGCGCGATGCCGGGATGCCCCTCCCGGCGGGCCGCACCTGGTTTCTGATCCTTGATCAACTGAGAGGTTGTCACTATGGGTCCCCCACAAATGCCTTAGTGAACGCTCGCGTTCACTGCCGCGTCAACCGTAGTGAGTCCCCAGTAGTGAACGCAAGCGTTCACTTAGGTTGTTGTCGTGTGGTCCGTCCCCCCGTAGTGGCCGCGCGGTGCTCCCCTGTCCCCGGAATCCCCGCTTCCCTTGTTCGTTGGAGACGCTCAGATGGTTACCTCGCGCTGGACGGCCGCCCCCGCTCAGACGGCCTCTCTTCGCCGGCGTGGCGCCGTGCTCGAACGCGCGATCCTCGACGCCGCGCTGGAGCAGCTCAGTACGGTCGGATGGAACGGCCTCACGATGGAGGGTGTCGCCGCCGGTGCTCAGACCGGGAAGGCCGCCGTCTATCGGCGCTGGCCGTCCAAGGAGGACCTCGTCGCCGACGCGCTGCGGGCCGGGTTGCCGCGGTTCGAGTCGGCGCCCGATCTGGGGAGTGTGCGCGATGATCTGCTCGAGCTGTGTCGACAGGCGCGTGACGCGATGTTCTCGCGCCCCGGTTTCGCGCTGCGGTCGGTCATTCACGAATGCGACAGTCTGCAGGCGGAGCGGTTCCATGGCGTGATCTTCGAGGGGGTTGTGGAGCCGACGATCGGGTTGCTCCGGGAGGTCATCACCCGTGGCATCACGCGAGGAGAGGTGCGGGCCGACGCGGCGAACAGCTACGTGTGCGATGCCATTCCGGCGATGATGATGTACCGATCAAAGATGTGCTCGAGCGAATGGAACGATCAGGATCTCGAGGAGATGATCGACCAGTTGATGCTTCCACTGCTTCGCCCGGCGCGCGACTGAAGTGGCTCGTCGGCGGCCTGGAGGTCGCTTCGGTGAACCGGGGTGTCGAAGCCTGCCGTGATCGGCGTACGCTAAGTGCGCCATGCCGTACGAACCGCCTACTCACGCCGTCGAGCGCTCCCTTCGAGCCACGACCGGAGCGAAGATCATTGCCGGTGTCGACGAGGTGGGGCGCGGCGCGTGGGCCGGTCCCGTCACCGTCTGCGCGGCGATCACCGGACTGCGTCGGCCTCCCGCAGGGCTCACCGACTCCAAGCTGCTCACCGTCAAGCGGCGCACCGAGCTCGCCGATCTCCTGCGGACGTGGGTGACGTCGTACGCCCTCGGGCACGCCTCCCCGGAGGAGATCGACGATCTGGGGATGACGGCCTCGCTGCGGCTCGCCGCAGGTCGCGCCCTGGAAGCTCTGCCGGTCCGTCCCGACGCGGTGATCCTCGACGGCAAGCACGACTATCTCGGGGCCCCCTGGAAGGTCCGTACGGTGATCAAGGGCGACCAGTCGTGCGTGGCGGTAGCGGCGGCCTCGGTGATCGCCAAGGTGCAGCGCGACAAAATGATGGCCGAACTGGGTATCGACCATGCAGACTTCGGTTTTGCGGACAACGCCGGGTATCCGTCACCCGTGCACAAGGCCGCACTGGCGGAGCGGGGACCCACCCCGTACCACCGGTTGTCGTGGGCGTATCTTGATGCGCTGCCCCAGTGGCGGCATCTCAAGAAGGTCCGCACCTGGTTGGAAGGAAGCGTTCCGGAGATCGAGGGACAGCTCGGCTTCGATTTCTGACGATTCCGCTCGCACTTGTGTGCCACCCGCTGACGCGAGCCGCACCAGCGTTTGATAAACATCAGCTCATGCCTCTCATTCCCGAGGAGCCTCAGATTCACGAGAGTGCCCAGGGTCCCCGCGCCACGCCGGCCAGCGGCCGTACCGCGCCGACCCCTCGCCCCGTACCCGGCCCCCGCCCCGCGGCTCCGTCGCGTCCCGGCCGACCCGGGCCCGTGCGGCCCGCGCCGCCGGTGCAACGTGCGCCGCGTGACGCGGCCAAGCCCGGACCGACCGGTCCGGCTGCCCCCGCCGCCTCCGCTCCGGCTGCGGCGACCCCGCAGATCCAGCTGATCCCGGCTTCGCCCGAGGGCGCGCTCGACGCCGCCGAGGAAGCCGTCGACCTGCTCCTGGATTCGGGCCGCGCCCCCAACGACGTGCTGGTGATCACCACGGGAGAACAGCACCCGTGGGCCGCGCACGAGCTGTCCTTCGGTGAAGCCTCCTACTGGGCGCAGCATGACGCGGGGGACGACGTCTTCTACGCCGATGCCGCGGTCGCGGGTCGTGCCGCGGTGCGTCCCGTGGTCGTCGTGGCCGTCAACGGTGGCCCCGACACCGCTGCTGCCGCCGCCCTGCCGCTGGCCCTCGGCCGGGCCGGTGCCCTGCTGATCGTCTGCGGTGACCCGCAGCGGATCAACTCGGTGCTGGGCGCGGGCGTCTGAGCCGGGTCCGGCTGGTCCGGGGGGACACTCCGCAGGACACCGGGGGGACAGGACGCCGCCGTTGAGGCGGCGCCTGCACGGTGATGTCTCACGGTGACGCCTTTGGTGTGCACGCGTGCACGGGCGAGCGGAAGGCTCGCTGTGCACCGGCTCGGTGGGTCCTCATGAGCGTCCACGTAGAGGGGGTCCGCACCCGTCGCCGACTGGTTCGTGGTGCGAGATGGACGGGTCTTGGCCTGCCGTTGCTCGGTCGAGGTTGGGTAGCTCCGGTCGCTTGTGCCGTGGCGCCCACGGTTGCCGATGGCGTGTGTTGCAGCGCGATCAGCAGCCGTCGCGTCTTGTCCGGCAGGCGTCGTAGCTCGTACTGCAGGCGTCGGGTCTCGTGTGCCGGCGTCCCGTGTGTCTCGTGCGGTGGGAGCCGTATCGCCTCACGCCGTGGGCGCGACCGCGCCGGCAGCCGAGGAACCCGGTTCGGGGTGTCCTCAGCGGGCTGCCGCGCGTCGCAGGACCTCCGAGGCAGCGCCGCCGGTGCGGGGGAGCGGGAGCGGTGACTCGGACGTGGCGAAGGGCTCCGGTGCCGAGTCGGTGTTGGGGCGACGGCCGCCGCGTCCCTCGCCGAGGACCTGCCAGCCGTCACGGGTCAGCGTGATGTACGCCCCGCATCGCAGCCCATGCAGGGTGCAGGCGTCACGCAGACCCCACATCCACGCGCCGTCCTCCTCCGTCCAACGGGCGTCGCCCTCACGGCAGTAGAGCAGTACCGCGGTGCGCACCGGGGTGCGGCGCCGCAGGTCGTGAGGGATGACGCGGCGTAGTTGGGCGAGGAGCGCGTTGCGGAACATCCAGCCGTCGGCCGGGGCCGGGCGGCGGGTGAACGAGGCGCTCGCCCGCAGCCGCTCGTCCGGGTCGAGGACGGCCACGATCGCCGTCGCTGGTTTGGGGCGGTGCCGCGAGTGCAGACCGCTGACGACCTCGCGGGGATTGCGCAGCAGTGGGATGCCCGCGGCGGCCCACTCCGCGGGTTCGAGCATGCGGGCCAGAGGGTTGGCGGATGCGGCGGGCAGGTCGGCTGACGTCGACATGGATGCCGCGGAGGACGGAGCGAATCCGAAGGTCACGGTCCTCCCTTCGGCTACGCGCCCACACTGCGGGCGAGGTCGGAATCGGGGGAGCGCACACCGCAGCAGAGCCCTACCGGACCACGGACGAGCCGTGCGGGGAGCGGACTTCAATTCTTCCTGCCGAACCTGAATGCGGCAACGAGCAATTGGGGCCACCGACCGTTATCTGGTGGTGCGAGGGTTATATCCCTACCCAGTGCGTCACTGTGCGATGCATGGGACGGCCTCGCATCACGAGGTCGTGGCTGCTCACGCGCTCTGCCGACGGCAGCAGAGCGCCGGTCGCACCGCGTGAGGTGGCTGATTGTCAGTGCCATCAGGTTGCATGGAGGCATGAATAGTCTGGAGCTCCGCGCCGAAGCCGATGCCGTCCTCGCCGAGCTCGTCGGTGCCCAGGAGGGCTCGGCGCGGCTGCGTGAAGACCAGTGGCAGGCCGTGGCAGCTCTGGTGGAGGACCGCCGACGTGCCCTGGTGGTGCAGCGCACCGGCTGGGGCAAGTCAGCGGTGTACTTCGTCGCCACCGCGCTGCTGCGGCGACGGGGCGCAGGTCCGACCGTGATCGTCTCTCCACTGCTGGCGCTGATGCGCAACCAGGTCGAGTCGGCGGCACGGGCCGGCATCCAGGCGCGGACCATCAACTCGGCCAACCCCGAGGAGTGGGACACGATCTACGAGGAGGTCGAGCGCGGTGAGACCGACGTTCTCCTCGTGAGTCCGGAGCGCCTCAATTCCGTGGATTTCCGCGAGCAGTTGCTGCCCAAGCTCGCGGCCACGACCGGCCTGCTCGTGGTCGACGAGGCACACTGCATCTCAGACTGGGGCCATGACTTCCGGCCCGACTACCGCCGGCTCCGGGCGATGCTCGCCGCGCTGGCTCCCGGCGTTCCGGTGCTGGCGACGACGGCGACCGCCAACGCGCGCGTGACGGCCGACGTGGCCGAGCAACTGGGCACCGGCGCCGGTGAGGCCCTGGTGCTGCGCGGCCCGCTGGAGCGGGAGAGCCTGCGGCTGGGCGTGGTCCAGCTGCCGGACGCCGCGCACCGTCTGGCCTGGCTGGCCGAGCACCTGGACGAGTTGCAGGGCTCCGGGATCATCTACACGCTCACCGTGGCCGCGGCCGAAGAAGCCACCGCCTTCCTGCGGCAGCGCGGCTTCCACGTGGCCTCGTACACGGGCCGCACGGAGAACGCCGACCGGCTGCAGGCCGAGGCCGACCTGCTGGCGAACCGGGTCAAGGCGCTGGTCGCCACGTCGGCGCTGGGCATGGGGTTCGACAAGCCGGACCTGGGCTTCGTGGTGCACCTCGGCTCGCCGTCGTCGCCGATCGCCTACTACCAGCAGGTCGGCCGCGCCGGTCGCGGTGTCGAGCACGCCGATGTTCTGCTGCTGCCCGGCAAGGAGGACGAGGCCATCTGGCGCTACTTCGCCGATACGGCCTTCCCGCCGGAGGCGCAGGTCCGACAGACCCTCTCGGCCCTGGCCGACGCGGGACGGCCTCTGTCCGTGCCTGCCCTGGAGGCGACTGTGGATCTTCGGCGGACCCGGCTGGAGACCATGCTCAAGGTTCTGGACGTGGACGGGGCGGTCAAACGGGTCAAGGGCGGCTGGATCTCCACCGGCGAACAGTGGATCTATGACTCGGAGCGGTACGCGTGGGTGGCGCGGCAGCGTACGGCCGAGCAGCAGGCCATGCGGGAGTACGTGAGCACGCCCCGCTGCCGGATGGAGTTCCTGCGCCGGCAGCTGGACGACGAGGGGGCCGCCCCGTGCGGCCGCTGCGACAACTGCGCGGGCACCTGGATCGCGTCGTCCGTCTCGGCCGAAGCGCTGACGGGGGCGGCGAAGGAACTCGATCGCCCCGGGGTGGAGGTCGAGCCACGCCGGATGTGGCCGACGGGCATGCCCGCCTTGGGCATCGATCTCAAGGGACGGATCCCGGCCAAGGAGCAGTGCTCCACGGGGCGGGCCCTGGGACGGCTGTCGGACATCGGCTGGGGCAACCGCCTGCGCCCCTTGCTGGCCGAGAACGCGCCCGACGGTCCGGTTCCCGACGATGTCCTTCAGGCGGCGGTCGCGGTGCTCGCCGACTGGGCGCGATCACCGGGCGGCTGGGCGCCGAACGTCACGGACGCCTCCGCCCGACCGGTGGGCGTCGTCGCCGTACCGTCCCTGGCCCGTCCACAACTGGTCGGCTCCCTCGCCCGGGGCATCGCGACCATCGGCCGCCTGCCCTACCTGGGAACGCTGACCTACACCGGGCCGAGCGGCGCACACGCGGCACGGCGCAGCAACTCCGCCCAACGCCTGCGGTCACTGGCCGGCACGTTCACCGTCTCCGAGGAACTGGCCGGTGCCCTGGCGAACTCCCCGGGGCCTGTCCTGCTTGTGGACGACTTCACCGACTCCGGCTGGACCCTCGCCGTCGCAGCGCGGTTGCTCCGCCGGGCAGGCAGTGAAGAGGTGCTTCCTTTGGTTCTCGCCGCGGCGGGGTGACCTTGCCGGGAGATGTCATCGAGAGTCGTGCGCCGGGGTGAGGACACGAACCCCACGCCGGCGTAGGCGAGTTCGGTGTGTGGCCAGGGTTGTCGTGTCCCTGGTCGGACTTATCCACAGGTCAAAGCGGAACATCGCGATCCGGGAGATCGTCTCCCCATGACGAACCACAGCGACACCACGGGATCCCCGGAACACGACGACAGGTCGGGCGGCGAGCACCACCTCGCCCCTGGAACAACCGACCCGAACGACACGTCCGAGACGTACGGCGCGCCTGCCGGACCCGACGAAGATCACGGACGCTCGCGACACGTGACCCAACTCGACTGCACCACGCACGAAGGGCGCCTGCCCGAGCACCAGGTCACCCTGCGCACCCCGGCCGAACTGGCCGACGCCCTGCCGTATCTCCTCGGATACCGCCCCGAGGACAGCATCGTGCTCGTCGCGCTGCACGACAGTGCCGGTCGCGGCCGGTTCGGCGGCCGGGCACGGCTCGGCATCCCCGCGAGTGCGGACGACTGGGACTCCGCTGCCACGCAGTTGGCCCAAGGGCTGGTGACGGGCAGCGAGCGCAGGGGAGCCCGGCCGGAGCAGATGGTCGCCTTCCTGTGTCAGGAACCGGCCAAGGGCGAGACGGGCCGACAGGTCATGGAGCAGCTGCGGCCGCTGGCTCAGAAGATGCGTGTCGCATGCGGCAGCCTGGACGTGCCGGTGATCGAGGCGCTCTGCATCTCGGACGGTCGTTTCTGGTCGTACTGCTGCGATCGAGCCGAGTGCTGTCCGCCCGAGGGCCGTCCCATGGGACTACCCGGTACGTCCGTGCTGGCCGCAGCGGCCACGTACGCCGGAGTTCAGGTACGCGGCACACTCCGAGAGCTGCGCGCCAGGCTGCTGCCCCTGGAGACCGCTGCCGCCCTGGAGCAGGAGGCCGCTCTGGACGCGGCCGGCCTGGCGCTGGTCTCCAGGATCCTCGACGACACGGCCCGCGGAGGTGTGGCACAGGAGACCCTCGAACTGGCGGAGCGGCTCATGGGCCGGTTCGCCGCGGCACCGCCACTGCCCGGGGCGCTCACGTCGGATCTCCGGGACGACGAACTGCTCGGACACGACGAAGCCGCGAGGCTGATTCTGGGTTTGCAGGACCGTGCCACCCGTGACCGCGCGGCCGAGTGGATGGAGGGCGACGAGGCGGGCCCCGCCCTCCGGCTGTGGCGAGCACTGGCCCGCCGCTGTATCGGGTCGTACAGCGAGCACGCGGCGGCGCCCCTCACCCTCGCAGGCTGGGTCGCCTGGTCCACCGGTGATGAACTGGAGGCTCGAGAAGCCCTTGCCATGGCACTCGCCGCTGACCGCGACTACCTCTTCGCCCGTCTGCTGCACCAGGCCTGCAACGAGGGCCTGGACCCCGAGTCGATCCGCCGCTGCCTGCGCACGGAACGCGAGGGACGCGAGGGACGAGAGGGACGAGAGGGACGCGAGGGACCCGAGGCGAAGTCCGCGCTGAACTCCGGGCTGAATTCCGACACAAGTGATCGTCGCCCGTCCCCGCACCCCGTGGGTTCGCCCGACAGCCGCTCTCGACCCGCAAGGGCCACCAGGCGAACGCGCAAGTCGAGCGTCCCGCGCCCCCGTACCTCAGCGGGGACCCACCCTGCTGCCCCGCGCCCGGGCGGCACGGTTCCGCGCGGTTCGAAGGGCACGGCTCCGCGTACACCGAAGAAGGGCACCCCTCGTCGTGGTGAGCCCCGTCCGGACAGCGCGCGTCCTGGAGGCGCAGGGGGCGAGGGGGATGCGTGAGCGCTCGCGGCACAGCGGTGGCCGCCCCGGTCGGCGGGGGTGACAGCTGGGGCGGGCGTCGTCCCAGCCACACGTCCAGCCCCCGCCACGCAT
>NZ_JAKEIP010000253.1 GCF_021474425.1 Streptomyces muensis
CCCCCCCCTCTTTACACCCAGAAGACGGAATACGCGATGATATAACTGGTCTGGTGGGCTCGGTGTTGTGTATAAGAGACTGGGGGGGCGCCTTTGTCGATGTGGCGGCTCCTCGGGTCACCTTTCGTGCCCGGGACGGGGGGCGGGGGTGGGCTGATCTTTGCCGGGTTGTTTCGGCCGCGCATGGTGGTGAAGGGGCGCCGCTGCTGCCTCGGGGGGACAACCGGGGGGACGGGCTGGTCGTCCTGCTCGGTGTCGAGTCCGATGTGGGGCGGGCGCTGGCCGCCGGGCGTCCCGATCGGGCGGCCCGGCTGCTTGAGCCCTGGCGGGAGATCTACGGCGACTCCCTGCGGCTGGAGGCCGTATGGCACGGGCGCCGGGGCACCGGGCCGGGTTCGCTGCGGCTGGCCGCCCGTACCGTGGGCTTCGCCGCCGAGCAGGGGGTGCGGCCGGTGCTGAGCAACGCCGTGCGGTACGCGGATCCCGGTCTGGGGCCGGTCGCCGATGTGCTGGACGCCGCGCGTCGGCTCGTGCCCATCGACTCCACCAAGGAGCTGGACTCCGGTGAGGCCTGGCTCAAGGGTGCGGGGGAGATGGCGCGGGTCGCCGAGCGGGTCGTCGAGGCCGCGGGGTTTCGGCGCGATGCCGCGTACCGGTTGTTGGAGCAGACCGGGGCGACTGCCGGTGAGTGTCTTGTCGATCCCGAGGACGATCTCGGCATGGGCACCGTGCACTTCCCCGAGCCGTATCTCGTCGGGGCCGGGCAGCGCACCGCCCAGCGGGCGCTCGCCTCGCGGGCGGTGGCGGGCATGGTGCGGCGCGGCTATGACGGGCGGCGGGCGTACTGGGAGCGGATGCATCAGGAGCTGGACATCATCGCCCATCACGGGTTCGCCTCCTATTTTCTGACGGTCGCTCAGGTCGTTGATGATGTGAGGGGGATGGGGATCCGGGTGGCCGCGCGGGGGTCCGGGGCGGGGTCGCTCGTCAACCATCTGCTCGGCATCGCGCACGCCGATCCCGTAGAGCACGGGCTGCTGATGGAGCGCTTCCTGTCCAAGCGGCGGCTGGTGCTGCCCGACATCGATGTTGATGTGGAGTCCGCTCGGCGGCTGGAGGTCTATCGCGCGATCATCGACCGGTTCGGGCGTGAGCGGGTCGCGACCGTCTCGATGCCGGAGACCTATCGGGTGCGGCACGCGATCCGGGACGTGGGGGCGGCCCTGTCCATGGATCCGGCCGACATCGACCGTATCGCCAAGTCCTTTCCGCACATCCGGGCGCGGGATGCCCGGGCGGCGCTGGACGAGCTGCCCGAGCTCGGGCAGCTGGCGGGGGAGCGGGAGAAGTACGGGAAGCTGTGGGAGCTGGTCGAGGCTCTCGACGCCCTGCCCCGGGGGATCGCCATGCATCCGTGCGGGGTGCTGCTGTCCGATGCCTCCTTGTTGTCGCGTACGCCTGTCATGCCGACCAGCGGCGAGGGCTTTCCCATGTCGCAGTTCGACAAGGACGACGTCGAGGATCTCGGGCTGCTCAAGCTCGATGTGCTGGGCGTGCGGATGCAGTCGGCGATGGCGCACGCGGTCGCGGAGGTGGAGCGGGTCGCGGGGGAGCGGATCGATCTGGACGCGCTCGACTTCGAGCGGGGGGAGGGTGATGCGGAGACGTACCGGCTCATTCGTTCCACCGAGACCCTGGGCTGCTTCCAGATCGAGTCGCCGGGGCAGCGGGATCTGATCGGGCGGCTTCAGCCGGCCACCTTTCACGACCTTGTCGTGGACATCTCGCTCTTCCGGCCCGGGCCGGTCGCCGCCGACATGGTGCGGCCGTTCATCGAGGCGCGGCACGGGCGGGCGCCGGTGCGTTATCCGCACAAGGATCTTCAGGGGCCGCTGCGGGAGACGTACGGGGTCGTCGTCTTCCACGAGCAGATCATCGACATCGTGCACATCATGACCGGGTGCGGGCGGGACGAGGCGGACCGGGTGCGGCGGGGGCTGTCGGACCCCGAGTCGCAGGGGCGGATCCAGGTGTGGTTCGCGCAGCACGCTGCGGCGCGCGGGTATGACGCGGAGACCATCGGGCGGACCTGGGAGATCGTCGAGGCCTTCGGGTCGTACGGCTTCTGCAAGGCGCACGCGGTCGCCTTCGCCGTGCCGACCTATCAGTCGGCCTGGCTGAAGGCCCATCACCCGGCCGCCTTCTACGCCGGTCTGCTCACCCACGACCCCGGGATGTACCCGAAGCGGCTGCTGCTGGCGGACGCGCGGCGGCGTGGGGTGCCGATCCTGCCGTTGGACGTGAACGTGTCGGGGGTCGCCCATCGGATCGAACTGGTGTCTGAATCAGAGGAGTCGAGGAAGGTCTGGGGGCTGCGGCTCGCCCTCTCCGACGTGTACGGCATCAGTGAGGCCGAGGCGGCACGGATCGCGGACGGGCAGCCGTATGCCTCGCTGCTCGACTTCTGGGAGCGGGGGCGGCCCAGTCGTCCGCTGGCCCAACGGCTCGCGCAGGTCGGTGCGTTGGACGCCTTCGGGGCCAACCGGCGTGATCTGCAACTGCATCTGACCGAACTGCACCGGGGTGCCCGGGGCCGGGGTGGTGGCGGCGGCCAACTCCCGCTGAGCGGCGGGCGGAGGACGGCCGCGGCCGGGCTGCCCGACCTCAGTTCGCAGGAGCGGCTCAGCGCCGAGCTGGGTGTGCTGTCGATGGACGCCTCGCGCAATCTGATGGACGACCACCGGGAGTTCCTTGACGAGCTGGGCGTGGTCAGCGCGCGGCGGCTGCGCGAGGCCCGGCACGGTGAGACCGTGCTGGTCGCGGGGGCCAAGGCGGCCACCCAGACGCCGCCCATCCGGTCCGGCAAGCGGGTCATCTTCAGCACGCTGGACGACGGGACGGGGCTGGTGGATCTCGCGTTCTTCGACGACTCGCACGACGCCTGCGCCCACACCGTCTTCCACTCCTGGCTGCTGCTGGTGCGCGGGGTCGTGCAGCGGCGGGGGCCGCGCAGCCTGAGCGTGGTGGGTTCCGCCGCCTGGAACCTCGCCGAACTGGTCGAGCTGCGCGCCGAGGGCGGCCTCGACGTGGTGGCGGCGCGGCTGGCGGAGCCCGTGGCGGAGGGGGACGGCGACGACCCGACGCACGGCCGGCGCATCCAGCTGCCGACCGGATACGAGATGCACCCGTGGGCCGATCTGCGGCCGGCGGGTCAAGAGCCCTCACAGGTACGGAAGTTGTGGCACCAGAGTCCGGGGAGTGCGGGATGACCATCCTCTGCGTACGTTTCCAGCTGCCGCCGGCGGACGAGGCGGCCCTGCCGGGGCTGCTCGGACTGCTGGAGGACTTCACGCCGGTCGTGGAGGCGCTGCCGCCCGACGGGGCGCTGGCCGATCTGCGGGGCGCCGAACGGTACTTCGGGCGCGACGCGCTCGAACTGGCGTCGGTGATCCGGGTGCGCGCCCTCGCCCATCACGGGATCGACTGCGCGATCGGCGCCGGGCCGGGGCCGATGCTGGCCCGCGTGGCGCTGCGGGACGCCCGGCCGGGGGCGACCTGTGCCGTTCCCGAGGACCCGGACGCCATCGCGGAGTTCCTCGCCGACAGGCCCGTCGCCGCGCTGCCCGGCGTCGGCGCCGCGACCGCCCGCACCCTGTGCGAGTACGGCCTCGACACCCTCGGCCTGGTCGCCGGTGCGCCGCTGTCCACGCTTCAGCGTCTGGTCGGCGCGAAGACCGGGCGTGAGCTGCGCGAGAAGGCGAGCGGAATCGACCGCGGCCGGGTCGTCCCGAACGCCGTGTCGCGCTCACTGGCCACCGAACGCCCCTTCACCCGCGACGAACTGGACCCCGACCGGCATCGCCGCGCCCTGCTCTCGGCCGCCGACGAGCTGGGCGCCCGGCTGCGCGCCCTGGACAAGGTCTGCCGCACCCTGACCCTCACCGTCCGCTACGCCGACCGCTCCTCGACGACCCGCAGCCGCACCCTGAAGGAGCCGACGGCCCACTCGGCGGCGCTGACCAAGGTGGCGTACGGCATGTACGAGGCCCTCGGCCTCCAACGCGCCCGGGTGCGTGCCCTGGCCCTGCGCGCCGAGGGGCTCGACCCCGCCGAGCAGGCCTCCTACCAGCTCACCTTCGACCCGCTCGACGAGAAGGCCCGGCGCCTGGAGGAGGTCGCGGACCGCGCGCGAGCGAAGTTCGGGCCGCATGCGGTGATGCCGGGGGCGCTGGCGGCGTAGGCGTCAGCGTGTCCACGGGGGTGCGACAAGCGGGCCTGTGCGGGCCGCGGCCCCGGCGTCCCTCCTGGTGACTGGTTATCACTGGAAGTTTTTACTGACGCGTAACTTCACACGTCTACTACTCGCCCGTAACTTGACAAGTGAACAGCATCCTCGTGATCCGGATCACAGGGCGTAAGGCCGTCGCAACTCCCTTGAGCCGCAAGGAGATCACATGATGCTGCCCTGGAAACGAGTGCTCAGACCCGTCGCCGCGCTGCTGCTGACCACCGCGGTCGCCGTCGTCCCCGCCACCACCGCCCAGGCGGCCGAAGCGGCGGCGACCACGCACAGCGGCTGGAACGACTACTCCTGCAAGCCCTCCGCCGCCCATCCCCGCCCCGTCGTCCTCGTGCACGGCACCTTCGCCAACTCCGTCGACAACTGGCTGGGACTCGCGCCCTATCTGGTGAACCGCGGCTACTGCGTCTTCTCCCTCGACTACGGCCAACTGCCGGGCGTGCCCTTCTTCCACGCCCTCGGCCCCATAGACAGGTCGGCAGGGCAGCTGTCGACCTACATCGACACCGTCCTCGCCGCCACCGGCGCCGCGAAGGCCGACCTCGTCGGTCACTCGCAGGGCGGCATGATGCCCCGCTACTACCTCAAGTTCCTCGGCGGTGCCGCCAAGGTGAACGCCCTCGTCGGCATCGCGCCCAACAACCACGGCACCACCCTGGCGGGGCTCACCAACCTGCTGCCCTACTTCCCCGGCGCCGAGGACCTGCTCACCGCCGCCACCCCCGCCCTCGCCCAGCAGGTCGTGGGATCCGAGTTCATGACCAAGCTCAACGCGGGCGGCGACACCGTCCCCGGCGTCCGCTACACCGTGATCGCCACCAAGTACGACGAGGTGGTCACGCCGTGGCGGACCCAGTTCCTGAACGGGCCCGACGTGAAGAACGTCCTGATCCAGGACAAGTGCGCGGTCGACCTGTCCGAGCACGCACTCCTCGGGCTGACCGACCGGATCGCCTTCCACGAGGTGACCAACGCGCTCGACCCGGCACGTGCGACGCCGACCACCTGTGCGTCGGTGGTCGGCTGAACGCCCGGGCGACCGGACACCACCGGGGTCTGACCGGCCTGAGCCGCCGGTCAGACCCCGGAGCACTACGTCAGCGGCGTCCGCCGCCCGCCGCCCGTCGGCGCACCGACGCGAACAGGACCGCAGAACCGAGCGCCAGCGTCGCCGCACCGCCCATCGCCAGATACGCCGTGCCGCTGTCACCGCCGGTCTCGGCGAGGTTCTCGGTGGCACCGGCGGCCTTCGGCCGGTTGGCCGGGGCGGACCCGGACCCCTGGTCCTCGGCGGCGGCGACCGGCTCCGCCGACGTACTGGCGTCCTGGTCGCCGTGGCCGTTGTGCTCGATCGTCGACTGGTCCGCACCGGCCTCGATCTGCTCCTCGGAGGGCGCGGAGGCACTCGGGGCGGGGGCGGCGGCCCCGCTGTCAGAGCCGGAACCGGAGTTGCCGGAGCCGCCGGCGCCGAACGCCACGTCCGAGCAGGAGTAGAAGGCCTCCGGGCTGTCCGAACGCTGCCAGACCGCGTACAGCAGCTGCTTGCCGGAGCGCTCGGGCAGGGTGCCGGAGAACGTGTAGAAGCCGCCCGACGCCGCCGGGTCCGTGCTCGTCGCCACCGGGTTCGCCAGGTCCAGGTCGTCCCAGGCCAGCGGCTTCGCCGGGTCGTATCCGGACTTGGTGATGTACACCTTGAAAGTGCCCTTGTGCGGGGCGGTCACGCGGTACTTGAAGGTGTACGACCCGCTGCTCACGCTCGTCGCCGGCCAGTCGGCGCGGGCCAGGTCGAGGCCCTTGAACTCCTCGCTGTTCGCGCTGCACAGCTTGCCGTCCGGGATCAGCTCCTGGTGCCGGCCGTCCGCGTTGCCGATGCGTATGCCGTTCCAGTCGTACAGGGCCTGTGTACCGCCCGCCGCGACCGCCGCCTTGCACGCGTCGGACTCGGGGCTCTCCGGGCCCTCCGCGTAACACTGCGAGACCCGGCTGACCGGATCACCCGTCGAACCGTGCGCCGCCGCGGGCGCGGTGGCGAGGGCGGTCAGGGCGAGCGGGGTCAGGCCGAGGGTGGCGACGGCTGCGGCCTTGCGGCGTGCGGGCATGGAAGATCTCCTCAAGGGGGTTCTGACGCGTGGGGTGAATCCCGTGGGGGCGATCAGAAGCTAGCCCGAGGAAACCGCGAAATCGCCTGCTGGAGGCGGGTGATGGCGATCTTTAGGGTCGCCTTAAGGAAGTGCTGAGACTGCGATCAGGTAGGTACCGTCGCGGTATGACGGACGACGACATCAGGGCGGCCGTCGCCGCCGACGTACCAGCCGTGAAGGCAGTGACCGACGCCGCCTACCACCGCTACATCGAGCGCATCGGACGGGCGCCCGTGCCCATGGAGGCGGACCACACGGCGAACGTGGCCGAGGGGAAGGTGTTCGTGACGGGCGATCCCGTGATCGGGCTCGTCGTGATCGAGGCCCACGAGGACCATCTGTTCCTCGACAGCATCGCCGTCCACCCCGACGCGCACGGCAGGGGCGTGGGGCGACGGCTGCTGCACTTCGTGGACGCACGCGCGCGTGCGCTCGGCCTGACCGAGGTCAGGCTCTACACGAACGCGCTGATGTGGGAGAACCAGAAGATCTACCCGAAGTACGGCTACGAGCTCGTCGAGCGGCGCATGGACGGGCCGTACGACCGTGTCCACTACCGCAAGCGGCTCGACTGACGTGTCTCATGAGGGCCGAGGGGCGTTTCAGCCGTCCGGCCACCAGGTGCGGGCGATGTCCTTGCGGACCTCGGGTCGTCCCGAGGGACGCTCGTCCGCCTCCTCCTGGACCCGGCGGGCATCAGACTTCCGCTTCAGGGGCTTCTGCACGGTCACACGGCGCATGGCTGCCTCCTTCAGGGGCTACCGAGTTCCTCGTTCTTGTGGAGGTAGACCCTTCCGGGGAGAGTTCCTCATCGCCGCTGGTCCTGTCAGTGGCGGCTGTCACGATCCGGTTGTCAGTGGCGGGTGTCACTCTTGGCCCATGACGAACGGTGAACACGCCATCACGGGCACAGACACGGACACGGACGTGGACTGGGACGCGGCCGCCGCCGACTTCGACGACGAGCCGGACCACGGCCTGCGCGACCCCGAGGTGCGCCAGGCCTGGGCCTCCCGCCTGCGGTCCTGGCTGCCCGAGCGCGCCTGCGACGTCCTCGACCTCGGCTGCGGCACCGGCAGCCTCTCGCTTCTCGCGGCCGAACAGGGACACCGGGTCACGGGAGTCGACCGGTCCCCGGCGATGGTGGACCTGGCCCGCGCGAAGCTGGCCGGACGGGACGCGGCCTTCCTCGTCGGCGACGCGGCGGCGCCACCGGTGGGGGAGGAGCGGTTCGACGTGGTGCTCGTCCGGCATGTCCTGTGGACGCTGCCCGACCCGGGCCGGGTCCTGCGGCACTGGCGTGGGCTGCTGCGCCCGCGAGGACGGTTCGTGCTGGTCGAGGGCGTGTGGGGGACCACCGTGCCAGCGGTCGGCATAGCCGCCGACCGGCTCACCGCCCTCCTCGCGCCACTCGCCGGTGACATACGCGTGGAGCGGCTGTCCGGCGACGCGCGGCTGTGGGGAAGGGCGGTGGACGACGAGCGGTACGCGGCCGTGGCGGTGGTGGACCGACCCTGACGTCCCCTGGGCTAGGAGCCTTCCTGGTTCTGGGCCTGGGCCAGGAGACCTCCGAAGCCGGCCGCCCCGCGGGCCAGCTCCTCCAAGGCGTCCAGTGCCGCCACGGCGGCCGCGGCGGCCTGCGGATCCGTCCGTTCGAGGCCGCTCTCGGCGAACTCGTCCTCGTCCAGGCGGCGTACGTCCGTGCCGTCGGCCGAGCACCACAGGTCCAGGTCGAGATCCTCGACGACCAGCTCGGCGCCGGACAGCGTGGCCGGGCGGGTGACGTCGCAGTACCAGCCCTTGAGGGCACCCGTGGCCGCTCGGACCTCCTTCACCGAGTACCAGCGGTCGCGCCAGTAGTACTCGGTGAAGACGTCGCCCGGCTCGAAGCGGACGAAGCCGAAGTCGCGGACGCCGACGCCGGCCCAGGGGGCGCGGACGACGACGCGGGTGCCGTCGTCGGAGAGCAGCTCCGCCTCGTAACGGATCTTCGTACGGCCGCCCTTGACCAGGACCACGTCCAGCGGGCGTCCCTGGTCAGCCGAGTTCACGGACATGGCGTACCTCCGTCGCGCAGATCTCATAGCCGAACCACTTGTTGATCGCGAGCATGGGTTCGTTGCCGGTGTCGTTGCCGGTGAACGCCTCCGTGCAGCCGGCGGCGCGGGCGCGGTGCAGGGAGTCGTTCTTGGCGAGCTTGGCGAGGCCACGTCCGCGGAAGGCGCGTGCGGTGCCGGTGATGACGGTGCCGTACCGGGTGCCACCGTCCGTGCGGGCCACGCTGAAGGCGACGGGGCGGCCGTCGACGACGGCGACGGAGGTCAGCTCGCGGCTGAGGAGGGGATGGTTCCAGGTCTCCTCCAGCCAGGCCTCGTAGTCCGTGAACTCGTAGGCGACGTCGCTCGGTTCGTCCGACGCCGCCTGTGCGTCCAGCTCGAACAGCGGGCGCGGATCGTCCGCGAAGTCTGCACCCGTACGCAGCTCCACGCCCCGGGGCGGGGTCTGGAGCCGGGGCAGCGTGCCGTTCGCCAGGTCCAGGCGGAGGAAGTGCGCCGAGCGGCCCTCGCGGTAGCCGTGCCGTTCGGCGAAGGCGCGGTTGCCCGGTGCGTCCAGGATCCAGGCGAACAGCCTGGTCGCGCCACGCTCGGCGAGGTACTCCTCGGCGGCGCGGACCAGCAGCGTGCCCGCGCCGCGGCGGGTGCGCTCCGGGTGGACGTACACGTTGACGTAGGCCTGGCCGGGCTCCGGGCTGTCGTTGACGAGCCCGACCTGGGCGGTGCCGATCACCTCGCCGTCCTCCTCCGCGACGAGCGGACGGTAGTGGGCGTCCGGGTGCATGTGGGCGACGTCGTAGGCGATGGACTCCGGGGTCACCAGAAAGAAGGGGAGGGCGAGATGCCGGACGTGGGAGAAGCCCTCGACGTCGGATCGGACCTCGGGACGCAGAGGGCGCACGGTGATAGTCATCACGGCGCACGCTACGGGGAGATGCGCCAGGGTGCCTCTCCATTTCCGGGGGGTGCGGGACAATCGCCGCGTGACCTTGAAGATCCACATCGATGACAGTGCCGCGCCCTACGAGCAGGTGCGGGCGCAGATCTCCGAGCAGGCGCGGTCGGGGGTGCTGCCGGTGGGGTACCGGCTGCCCACCGTGCGAGGGCTGGCCGAGTCCCTGGGGCTGGCGGCCAACACCGTCGCCAAGGCCTACCGGGCGCTGGAGAGCGACGGGGTGATCGAGACGCGGGGCCGCAACGGCACGTTCGTGGCGGCCGCCGGCTCGGCCGCCGAGCGTGAGCTGGCCTCGGCCGCGCAGGCGTACGCCGAGCGCGTGCGACGGCTGGGGGCGGACCAGGAGGCCGGGCTCGCCGCCGTCCGGGACGCCCTGCGGGCGGCCTTCGGGGAATAGTCAGCGCCCTGCCTTCGAGCGCGCGGCGAGCTCCGGCGTGCGGGTCACCGTCAGACCCGCTCGCGCCGCCGCCCTTCCGAAGACCACCGCGTCCCGCACCGCGGCCCCGCCGGGGTCGTTGTTGAAGTACGCGTACATGTCCTCGGCGTCGGACCAGGTGGTCGCGATGCGGTCGACCCAGGTCTCCAGAGAGCGTCGGCCGTAGCGCGGCCACGGGTGGGCGCGGCCCTCGTGGAAGCGGACATAGCCCCAGTCCGTCGTACGCCACAGGGGCGTCACCGGACGGGCCTGGACGTCGGCCCAGCACAGGGCGGCCTCCCGGGACTCCAGGACCCCGCGGGTCTCGGAAGTCCACCAGGACTCGTGGCGAGGCTCGACCGCGATCCGCGTTCCGGACGGGAAGCAGGCCAGACAGGCGTCCAGGAGGTCGGGGTCGGCGCGCAGGGTCGGCGGGAGCTGGAGGAGGACAGGACCCAGGCGGTCACCCAGGCCCGCCGCGTGCGACATCAGACGGTGGACCGGTTCCTCGGGATCCTTGAGGCGCTTGATGTGGGTCAGATAGCGGCTCGCCTTCACCGCCACCACGAAGTCCCCCGGCACCCGGTCCCGCCACGCCTCGAAGTTCTCCCGCGTCGGCAGCCGGTAGAAGGCGTTGTTGATCTCGACCGTGGCGAAGTGCTCCGTGTACTCCTCCAGCCACAGCCGCATGGGCACGTCGGCCGGGTACAGGACGTCCTTCCAGTCCCGGTACTGCCACCCCGATGTGCCGACGAACAGGGTCATACCTCAATCAAAGCACCACGGGCCACGCACCACAGGGACTACAGATACAACCCCGCGTCCGCCCCGTCCCTCGGGTCCGGCAGGGACGTCGGGGACGTGCCCCGCCGCAGCGCGTACAGCTCCGCCAGCGTGGCGCCCTCGCGGCCGATGCCTTCCTCCGTGCCCAGCCAGCTCACCGCCTCCCGGCGCGTCAGCGCCCCCACCTCGATCCGGGCGAGACAGCGGCCGGGACGGACCACGGCGGGGTGCAGGCGCTCCAGGTCCTCGTTGGTGGTGACGCCCACCAGGACGTTGCGACCCTGCCCGAGCAGTCCGTCCGTCAGGTTCAGCAGCCGCGACAGCGCCTGCCCGGCCGTGTGCTTCGCCTCGCCGCGGATCAGCTCGTCGCAGTCCTCCAGGAGCAGCAGCCGCCAGCGGCCCTTGCCCGTCGAGTCGTCCTCGCCGATCGCGATGTCCATCAGATAGCCGACGTCGGAGAAAAGCCGCTCCGGGTCCAGTACGCAGTCCACCTGGCACCAGTCCCGCCAGGAGCGGGCCAGCGTCCTGAGCGCCGACGTCTTGCCGGTGCCCGGCGGGCCGTGCAGCAGGAGCAGCCGGCCCGCGATGTCCTCAGGGGTCGTCTTCATCAGACGGTCCATCGCGTCCGCCACCGGCGCGGTGTAGTTGGCCCGCACCTCGTCCCAGGTGCCCGCCGAGATCTGCCGGGTGGTGCGGTGCGGGCCGCGCCTGGGGGAGACGTACCAGAAGCCCATCGTCACGTTCTCCGGCTGCGGCTCGGGCTCGTCCGCCGCGCCGTCCGTGGCTTCTCCCAGCACCTTCTCCGCCAGCTCGGCGCTGGTCGCCGTCACGGTGACGTCCGCGCCGCGGTTCCAGCGGGAGATCAGCAGCGTCCAGCCGTCGCCCTCCGCCAGCGTCGCGCTGCGGTCGTCGTCGCGGGCGGCGCGCAGGACGCGGGCGCCCGGCGGCAGCAGCGTCGCACCGGACCGTACGCGGTCGATGTTCGCCGCGTGCGAGTACGGCTGCTCGCCCGTCGCGAAGCGGCCGAGGAACAGCGCGTCGACGACGTCGGACGGCGAGTCGCTGTCGTCGACGTTGAGCCGGATCGGCAGAGCGTCGTGTGGGTTCGCAGACATGCGGCCATGATCCGGCACGGGGGCGCCCGGTGCATCCCGTTTCCCCGGAGGGGGTGGGC
>NZ_JAKEIP010000254.1 GCF_021474425.1 Streptomyces muensis
GTGGTGGACGGGGAGCTTGTCGCCGGGGCCGGCCGGCTGCTCCCCGGCATCGGCGGCCGGTTCCGGCTGCGGCGCCCCGAGCAGCGCGCGCCCGTGCGCCGACAACGCGCCCCGCCCGGTCACCCCCAGCAGCTCCGCCTCGCTCAGCGTCCACCGGGCGAGGCGGCCGCGCAGGTCGTCCTCGCGCTGAGGGCCGCGGAGCGGACGCTCCCAGCGCAGGCGGGCCAGGACCGACTCGGCGGACGGGGACGTCCCCTCCGGGAGCCCGGCCAGCAGCGTCAGCACCCGGTGCCGTACCTCCGGCGCCGCCGAGCGGTCGAGGCCGGGGCCCAGCGCCGACAACGTACGGTCCTTCGCGTCCCGTCCGCCGACCACGCCCGCCGTACGCGTCGCCGTCAGCCACGCCTGCGCCAGCACGGCCCAGCGCTGCGCGACGGGCTGCTCCAGCCACTCGTCGTAGGCCGGGGTCGCCGCGTACCGCTCGTCGGCCTCGCCGTCGGAGGCCAGCAGCCCGGCGGTGTAGGCGAGCTCGACCCAGAAGGCGGCCAGGGGTTCGGAGACGTCGAGGGCGACGGCGGTGCGCTTGAGGTCGCGCACGCTGAGGCCGCCCGCCCGCAGCACGGCGGGACCGCCCTCGTGCCAGTCCTTCAGCAGTTCCTCGACCGTCGTGAGCGCGGTGTACGCCTGTCCGGCCGCGGTGCTGTCCACAACCTGTGGACGGTGCGTCGCGGCCGCCTCGACGGGCGGCGGCAACGGCTCGGTGGTGCGGTGCGCGCGGCCGGCCCGCAGATGCAGGGCGACCTCGCGGGGCAGTACGACCGTGCCGGGTGCGGTGGGCAGGAGCAGGCCGCGGTCCAGGAGCCAGCGCAGCCGGGGTGCGGGATCGGCGGTGACCTGGCCGTACGGCGGGCCCCAGACCAGGCGGGAGAGGACCTCCCGGGACTCCTCGGGGGCGTCGGCGAGCAGGGCCGTCATCCGTCGCCGGTCGCCGAACAGGGCGGAGAGCGAGGACACGGCGGACACGGCGTCATGGGTCGAGGGCAGCCCGGCCGTCGTGACGATCTCCTGGATCCGGCCCGGCGACATGCCCGCGCTCGCCTCCTGCACGGTCGGACCCAGGCCGGTCGGGGACGGGTGCTGCGGCGAGGGCGCCAGCAGCTCGCGGGCCGTGCGCACCAGCCGCAGCCGGTCGTCGGCGCCCCACACCAGGGCCTGTTCGCGCAGGGTGCCGAGGGCGTGCGGCAGCGCCGCGACGACGGCCGGGTCGCCCTCGTCGCCCGCCATCAGCGCCAGCAGTTCGTCGTACGTCGCCGGATCCGCCGCCACGGCCAGCGCCTCCGCCGTCTGCAACGCGCACCGGTCCAGCCGCTCCAGGGCCCGCACGACGGACGCCCGCGTGCCGGCCCGGGTGGCCAGCTGGGTGAGGTCCGTCGGGACGGGGGTGATGAGGTCGGGGCGGCTGCGCAGGAGTACGGCCAGGGAGGCGTCGTCCCGCGCGCGGAGCGCTTCCGCGAGGGAACGGGGCGGTGTAGCCGGGTCGCTCATCCTGCCCACGTTAGCGGGTGGGGGTGGGGGGTGCTTTGAAAGGGCTGTGCGGTGCCCGCGGTGTCCGGTGCGTGCCCTCGGCGTGCCGGACGAAGGCCCTCGTAGCGGAGCTACTTGGGTCTTTGGCCGGTGCGGCGAGGGTGCGTGCCGGGCGCCGCGGGTGCTGTGCGGCCCTTTCAAAGCACCCCCCAGGGCACAGGGGGTGTGACCGGTGCCCGGAACGGGTCCCGGCGGGCGAACGGAACGTTTCGCAGATGACCCCCGGATGAACATCATCCGTAGGATTCCGGCAGCTCTGGCAACACCGCGCACCCACTCGTCACCCTGGGCTCCCTGTCAACTACTTCACGGCTCAAGGGTATTGGGGGAAGCGGTGAGTGAGCGGGCCGAGCAGTGGATCGCGATCCTGAGTCTCACGTTTCCCGTCGCGGCGTTCCTGTGGGAGTTCGCCATCGTCGGCCGCAAGCGGCTCGGCTACCGGGTGCAGATGGACACCCTCGCCGCGGACGCCGCCGACAAGCCGTACGCCGACGTGCTGGGCGACATGCGGCACGACGGCCACCAGCTCAAGGACCCGTCGTTCGTCCTGCTGCGGATCGAGAACGCCGGGTCGGCCAAGATCGTGTCCGAGGACTACCTCGCCGACCCCGCCGATCCCTACGGCATCAAGGTCACCTTCCGCAACCGCCGCGTCGCCGCCGTGGTCCTCACCGACCCGAGCCAGGACGAACTGCGGGACTTCTTCTTCGAGGAGGTCACCGAGGGCGCCGACGTCCGCACAGGCGCCAAGCCCGGCTTTCGGCGCACCAACAACGAGAGCGAGCGCACGGGCATCATCCGGCTGCCGAAGGTGACGCTGCCCAGGGGCTCCGAGTACAAGGTGCTCGTCGTGCTGGAACGCTGGCCCGACGACAACGGCACCGACCCCTTCCCGGACCCGGTCGTCCGCGGCGCCGGCGGGCACGGCCGCTGGTACGACCCGGTGGTGCGGTTCTTCCGGCTGAAGGCGACCCGCACCGAGAGCCACGTCTTCGCCTCCCGGCCCGCCTGGTGGGCCATCTGGATCCTGATCGCGGCCGTCGTCGTGCAGGCCTCCTACACGCTCTTCCTGCGCGACGACCGGCGTCCTCCGCTGGACTGCGTCGGCGGCACCCTGTACCTGCACGGCTCCACCGCCTTCGCGCCCGCCGTCCGGGCCGCCGCCGAGGACTACCTCACCAGGTGCGAGGGCGCCGGGGTGGCCATCCCGCTGGAGAGCGACACCTTCAAGGGCAGCACCGACGGGGTCACCGACCTGGACAAGGCCGGCCAGGACGGCGACGTCCCGGTCGGCGAGGGCCTCGGCGACCACCTCGCCTTCACCGACGGTCTCGCCTCCGACGGCCACCCCCGGCTGATCCCGCGGCCCGTCGCCTTCTCCGTGTTCACCCTCGTCGTCAACAAGGACGCGGGCGTGGAGAACCTCGAACTGGACCAGATCCGCAGGGTCTTCGCCGGACAGGTGCAGAACTGGTCCGAGCTCGGCGGCAACGACGTCCCGGTCCACCTGATCAACCGCGACCCCGGCTCGGGCACCCGCAGCACCCTCGTCACCAAGGTCCTCAAGGGCAAGGAACCGCCCCAGTTCACCGTGACCGACTGCGCGGCCCTCAACCCGAAGCGGTACGGCCGCTGCGAGGTCACCAGCACGGACACGATGCTGAACACCACCGCCGCGGTGCCCGGCGCCATCGGCTACAGCGAGGCCGCCGGGGTCGACGGCCACAAGGCCGCCGCCGGAATCGTCAAGCTGACCATCGACGGCAGGAAGCCGACCGCGGACGGCGTCGAGGACACCAACTACCCGTACTGGCAGACCGAGTTCGCCTACACCTACGGCGAGCCCCCGGCCGGCTCCGTCGCCGCGGCCTTCCTCAACTTCCTCACCCAGCAGAGCGGTCGCGACATCCTGCACGAACACGGCCACGGCCTCTGCTCCGAAGCGCACAACTCGGGCGAGTGCCGACCGGTCTGACCCGCCGGCGCCAACGCACCGCACACCTTGTCCTGCGCTAACGTCGTCCCCGCGGGGTTTCGGCACACCCACCCCGGAGGGGACTTCGTGGGGATCGAGAGCGACCAGGTCGTCTACGAGTATCTGAGCCGCGTCGGCGACGTGGCCCAGCAGCGGCAGCTGCCGTCGAGCGCCCGTATGCGCCTGGTGAACGAGCTACGGGGCGAGATCGACCGGCGCCGCGCAAAGGCGCCCGTCGACAGTCCCGCCGCCGTCCGCCGCATCATCGCCCGGCTCGGCACCCCGGACGAGGTCGTCGCCGCCGTCGGGGGCTCCGCCGCCCCCGCGCCCCAGGGCCCGGTCACCTCCGTGCCCGTACAGCCGGACGGCGGGGCCGACGAGGAACGCCCCAAGGGCCTGCGCCGGCTCGTGCCCCGCCCGCGCCCCGCCGAGGCCCCGCCCGTCCACGACGACGCGCCCCCGCCGCCGCACCTCGCCGGTACGGCGGACCTCGGCGGCAGCGCGGGCCAGGCGGACTGGTGGCGGGTGGACACCAACCCGTTCGGGCCGGGCGAGGACGTCCCGGGGTTCGTCGGGGGCGTCGAGATCCCGGAGATGCTCAGGCGCCCGCCGGCGCCGGAGGAGACACGGCTCAAGAAGAAGGACCTCGTCGAGGAGCCGGCCGAGGTGGAGGAGGCCGAGGAGGAGGCTCCGAAGGCCCGGCGCCGGCTGACCCTCCCCAACGGGCGCTGGAGCAACCCCCTTCTCCTGCTCGCCGCCGCGCTTCTCGTCGCCGGCGCCGTCCTCGGTCAGGTCCTCGCCCTGCTCCTCGGCTGGCTCATCGCCTGGGGCTCGCGCCGGCTGAGCGACGCCGAGACCAAGTGGGCGGTCATCATCCTGCCCGGCCTCTCCCTCACCGCGGGTGTCGTCTGGCTGTGGGGGCGCACCGAGGGCCGCTGGGGCGACCGCATCGCCGAGGGCCACATGAACGCGGCGCTGAGCGAGACGTGGCCCTGGGTGTTGCGGGGAGCGGCGGTGGCATCGGCGCTGTTCATCGTCTGGCGCTCACAGAAAGAGACGTGAGCGCTGGGCCGTCGATCGTCTGCGGCGCCATCGTGGCTGGTCGCGCAGTTCCCCGCGCCCCTAAAAGAAGGGCGCTGCAGCCTGCGCCCCTTTAGGGGCGCGGGGAACTGCGCGACCAGCCCCACTCCACCCGCAGCCGCCACACGACGGACACCCCCGAGCTACTGGGCGACGGCACAATGAACCCCATGGCTCCTACAACGGTCGGCTTCGACCTCGACATGACCCTCATAGACTCCCGCCCCGGCATCCACGCCTGCTACAAGGCGCTGTCCGAGCGCACAGGGACCCACATCGACGCCGACCTGGCGATCACCCGGCTGGGACCGCCCCTCGCCGACGAGTTGATCAACTGGTTCCCGGCGGAGCAGGTCGCGGCCATGGCCGACCTGTACCGCGAGATGTACCCGGCGATGGCGATCACGGCCACCCCCGCACTCCCCGGCGCCCGCGAGGCGATCACCGCCGTACGGGAAGCCGGCGGCCGCGCGATCGTCGTCACCGCCAAGTACGAGCCGAACGCCAAGCTGCACCTGGCACACCTCGGCATCGAACCGGACGCCGTCGTCGGCGACCTGTGGGCCGAGCAGAAGGCCGACGCGCTGCGCGAGCACGCGGCGAGCGTCTACGTCGGCGACCACCAGGGAGACATCCGCGCCGCCCGCGCGGCCGACGCGCTGTCCGTCACCGTGGCGACCGGCCCCTACAGCGCGGTGGAACTCGGCGAACTCGGCGCGGACGTCGTCCTCACCGACCTGACGAAGTTCCCGGACTGGCTCTCCGGCTACCTGGCCGCGCCGCGCGCCTGACGCCGCCCCGCGGCGATCGAGCGGAGCACCCCGACACCGGCGACGAGGAATCCGACACCCATCAGCATGCTCAGTCCGAACATGTATGTGGGAAATGGCGTCGTTCCGAGCAGGAACGGGGTCACGGTGACCAGAGTGGCCAGGGCACCGATGAAGAACACGACCGCACCGGCACGGATCAGTCGGTCACCGGGAGCGGCGGAATTCGTTTGGGTTTTGTCACGCACCGGACCAGGGTAGTTCCCAGCGCGAAGGAACAACCGGGCGACGTCTTGTCACCGGCTCCGGGAGCATTAGCCTTGGTAGCGGCGGGTCATGGTCGACCCGCTGTAGTGCTATCAAGAGCCGTTTTCAGAAGCAGTTTTCCGACGAGTACGAGGACGAGGACAGACGTGCCTACCGGCAAGGTCAAGTGGTTCAACAGCGAGAAGGGCTTCGGCTTTCTCTCCCGCGACGACGGCGGTGACGTCTTCGTTCATTCCTCGGTCCTCCCCGCCGGAGTAGACACACTCAAGCCGGGACAGCGAGTGGAGTTCGGGGTGGTCGCCGGTCAGCGCGGTGACCAGGCACTTTCGGTCACCCTGCTCGACCCGACCCCCTCGGTCGCGGCCGCCCAGCGCAAGAAGCCGGACGAACTGGCCTCCATCGTCCAGGACCTGACGACACTCCTGGAGAACATCACGCCGATGCTGGAGCGCGGCCGCTACCCGGAGAAGACCGCCGGCAAGAAGATCGCCGGCCTGCTGCGCGCGGTCGCCGACCAGCTCGACGTATAGCCGTAGCCGTAGAGATTCAGGGGAAATCCAGCACACCCGGGCCGAGGGGCGGCACCAGCCCCTCGGCCGCCGCACGTGTGAGGAGCCCCCGCACGGCGGCATAGCCGTCCACGCCCAGGTCGTGGGTGAACTCGTTGACGTACAGGCCGATGTGCTGGTCGGCGACGGACGGGTTCATCTCCTGGGCGTGTTCCATGACGTAGGGGCGGGAGACCTCGGGGTCGTCCCAGGCGGCGCGTACGGAGGTGCGGATCGCGTCGGCGAGGAGCCGCAGGCGGTCGGCGCCCAGGGAGCGCTTGGCGATGATCGCGCCGAGCGGGATGGGCAGGCCGGTCGTGTCCTCCCAGTGCTCGCCCATGTCGGCGAGCTTGTGCAGACCGTAGTTCTGGTACGTGAAGCGCGCCTCGTGGATGACGAGCCCCGCGTCGACCTTGCCGTCCCGCACGGCGGGCATGATCTCGTGGAACGGCATCACCACGATCTCGCCGACCCCGCCGGGGAGGACGTCCGCCGCCCAGAGACGGAACAGCAGATACGCCGTCGACCTCTCGCTCGGCACCGCGACCGTACGGCCCGTGAGGTCCACGCCGGCCTCGCGCGTGAGCACCAGCGGTCCGCAACCCCGGCCCAGCGCGCCACCGCAGGGCAGCAGGGCGTACTCGTCGAGGACGTACGGCAGCACGGCGTACGACACCTTCAGCACGTCGAACTCGCCGCGCTCGGCCATGCCGTTGGTGATGTCGATGTCCGCGAACGTCACGTCGAGGGCGGGAGCGCCCGGGACGCGGCCGTGGGCGAGGGCGTCGAAGACGAAGGTGTCGTTCGGGCAGGGGGAGTACGCGATCTGCCAGGGCTGTCGCCGCTGTTGCTGCTCACCGGTCATGCGATTGCCAACTCTCCAGGACGGGTCCGAGCTTCCCGAAGGCCTCGGTCAGGGCGGCCAGCGCGTCGCCGATGCGCCAGGCGGCGCGGTCGCGCGGGCCGACGGCGTTGGAGACCGCGCGCAGCTCCAGCACGGGCGTGTTGTGCGCGGCGGCGGCCTCGGCGACGCCGAAGCCCTCCATCGCCTCGGCGAGGGCGGTGGGGTGCCGCTCACGCAGCCGCGCGGCGCGGACGGCGGTGCCGGTCACGGTGGAGACGGTGAGGACGGCGCCGGGGCGTGCGCCGGTGGCCGACACGACGTCTCGTACGAGTGTTTCCGGCGGACGGTGGGTGACGGTGCCGAAGCCCAGCTCGGTGACGGGCAGAAAGCCGTCGGGGGTCTCCGCGCCCAGGTCGGCGGCCGTGATCTCGTCGGCGACGACGAGGGAGCCGACGGGGGCGTGCGGGGCGAAGCCGCCCGCGATGCCGGTGGAGACGGCCAGACCGTAGGGGGCGCCCTCCAGGGCCGCCCGGGTGAGGGCCGTGGCGGTGGAGGCTGCCGCGAGGGCCGGACCGACGCCGGCGGCGATCACGTCGACGCCGGGCAGGTCGAGTGCCCGGGCCACCGCGTCCCGCTCGGCGGGGACGGCGGTGGCCACCAGGACACGTACGGCGGACGTGGTCAGCTGTCCTTCTTGAGCTTGAAGGACCACAGGCCCGTCACGTCCTTCTCGCCCTCCTTGATGGAGACGAGCGTGGAGTCGCCGCTCGCGCCGTACTGGGCGTTGAAGAACACGCTGCCCGGGACGGTGCGGTAGGTCTTCGTGCTGGAGTCGGTGAGCGGCTGGCCGTTCATGAGGATGGTCCAGCCCTCGTCCGCGATCTCCGGGTCGACGCCGAAGCGGACGGTGTCGTCCGGGTCCACCTTGATGGACTCGATGCCCTTGTCCTTCAGGCACCCGGCCAGGTCCGAGGTCTCCAGGGCCTTGCCCTCACCACCGCAGGTCGCCTCCGAGTGCACGGAGGAGGTGCCGACGGTGACCGTGGCCAGCGGGGTCGGCTTGTCGCAGGCCGACAGGGCGAGCAGTCCGGCGGAAACGGCGCCGGCGGCGGCGAGCGCGCGGCGGCGTCGCGATACGGAGTGCAGCGTGGTCATGGGCGAAGGCTATCGGGCGTGTGTGACGCGCTCTCCATGTGGGGGGCGGCGTGCCGTGCGGCAAGTGGAGGTCACACGCAGGTCACGTCGGCGTCAGGCCACGTGGGGCCGGCTGTGTCCGCCGTGCCGGGCCGAGCCGATCAGACCCTTGACGGTGGTCAGCCAGCCGACGGCGACGATCGCCGCCCCCACCAGCAGCCCGAACGAGCCCTTCAGCGGCAGCACGATGCCGATGGCGCCGCCGAGCACCCAGGACATCTGCAGCAGCGTCTCCGAGCGCGCGAACGCCGACGTACGGACCAGTTCCGGCACGTCCCGCTGGATCAGCGCGTCCAGCGACAGCTTCGCCAGCGCCTGCGCGAACCCGGCGGTCGCGGCGAGGAACGCCACCAGGATCGCGCCGAAGAAGATCGCGGCCGTGAGGGCGGCGAGCAGTACGAAGCCCACGACCGTCACGATGATGATCTCGGGCGCCCGGGAGCGCAGCCACGCGCCGACCGCCGTACCGCAGGCGTTCCCGACCCCGGCCGAGACGGCCACTATGCCCAGGGACACGGCCGCGCTCTGGCCGGACATCGGGTGCTCGCGCAACAGGAACGCGAGGAAGAAGATCAGGAAGCCGGACAGACAGCGCAGGGCGGCGTTGGCGCCCAGGGCGTGGGTGACGGCGATGCCGACGGTGCGCAGGCCGGGGCGTTTGACCGGCTTGAGGTGCGGCCCGTGCAGATGCTGCTCGTCGGCCGCCAGCAGCGCGGTGTCCTCGCCCTTGGCCGAGTCGACCTTCGGCGGCAGCGTGAACGACAGGAACGTACCGGCGACGAAGATCAAAAAGGCGCCGTACAGCGGATAGCGCGGTCCGAGGGCCTGGAGTCCCGCGCCGATGGGGGCGGCGATGCCGGTGGCGAGGAGGCCGCCGAGGGTGACCCGGGAATTCGCCTTCACCAGGGAGAAGCGGGGTGGCAGCAGCCGGGGCACCACGGCGCTTCTGACGACGCCGTAGGCCTTCGAGGCGACCAGCACCCCGAGGGCGGCCGGATACAGCTCGATGCTGCCGGTGACCACGGCCCCGGACAGGACCAGCGCGAGCATGGCGCGGGCGAACATGGCCCCGGCCATCGCGGCGCGCCGGCCGTGCGGAACCCGGTCCAGGAGCGGGCCGATCACCGGCGCGAGGACGGTGAAGGGGGCCATGGTGATGCCGAGGTAGAGCGCGACCCGGCCGCGGGCCTCGTCGGTGGGGACGGAGAAGAAGACGGTGGAGGCGAGGGCGACGGTGATCATCATGTCCCCGGCGCCGTTCACCCCGTGCAGTTCGATCAGCTTGCCGAGGCCGGACTCGCCCGCCCCGTGCGCGTGGGTGGCCTTGCGGATGCCGCGGGCGGTGCCGGTGAACGGGAAGTGCAGGGCACGGCCGACCGCACGGAAGGAGCCGCGCCCGCGGCCCGTTCCGCCACCTCGATTGCGGCCGCCCTTGGCCCCACCGATGCCGGTGGCTCCTTCGGGCTGCCTCGCGGTTGCCACGACGCAATAGTGCCCCGAAGTGGGGGTTGGTAGTGCGGTTACGGCGCGTATGGAGGGCAAGGTCTCAGTTCCGGGGAGGGCGCCGCGCGGCGGTGAATGGGCCGTCGGTGTAGGCCCAGCGCCCGCGAGCAGGTAGCGTGCGTATCTCAGCCATCCCGCACAATGGATGACGTAGGTGCGCCCGAGCGCGATTCGGGTGCGGACGTCGACGCGGCCCACAGGTCCGCTCCGTCTGCTCCATCGCCTCACGGCAACCGCACCCGAGAGACGGCGTAGGAGAGAAGCGATACCTGTGAGCGCAGCGACAACGCGAAGCCGCACCCCCGACCGTCTGTGCGCCGAGGCGGTCGACCTCGCCCGCGGTGCCGCCGAGGAGGCCGCCGCGCCAGGTGTGGTGGGTGAGCACGCGGGCCTGCTGTCCGAAGGGGACCGCGTTGTCACGCACTACTTCGAGTGCAAGGAGCTCGGGTACCGCGGCTGGCGCTGGGCGGTGACGGTGGCGCGGGCGTCCCGCGCCAAGATCGTGACCCTGGACGAGGTGGTCCTGCTGCCCGGCCCGGACGCCCTCCTCGCCCCCGAGTGGGTGCCCTGGAGCGAGCGGCTGCGCCCCGGCGACATGGGCCCCGGCGACCTGCTCCCCACGGACGCCGAGGATCTGCGCCTGGAGCCCGGTTTCTCCGGCGAGGACGAGCCGGTGCCCAGCTCGGCGGTCTCGCACGAGATGGCGGAGCTGGTGGAGGCCGAGGACGCGGAGGTCACGGCCGGCGTCCCCGCGAACCTCTCCGTCGCGCCCTCCCGCGGCTCGATCGCCTCGGTCGCCGAGGAACTGGGCATGCGCCGCGCCCGCGTCCTGTCCCGCTACGGCCTCCATGTCGCCGCTGACCGCTGGGAGGAGTCGTACGGCGCCAAGACCCCCATGGCCCAGGCGGCCCCCGCCTCCTGCGTCACCTGCGGCTTCCTGGCCCCCATCGGCGGCTCCCTCGGCCAGGCCTTCGGCGTCTGCGCGAACGAGTTCTCCCCGGCGGACGGCCGGGTGGTGTCCCTGACGTACGGCTGCGGAGGCCACTCCGAGGCCGCGGTCATGCCGAAGCCCCCGCGTCCGGCTCCGCCGGTGATCGACGAGACCCGGGTGGACCCGTTCCCGCTGCGACCGGCGGCGGACTCGGGGTCGGTCTCGGTGGGGGCGGACGAGGATTCGGCGGAGTTGGGGCACTCGTAGGGTTCAGGAGGTCGGCTGCGTGCCGACCTCCTCCGTGCCCTCGGCCTTGTACCGGGGGAGGTTCTCGGTAGAGATCGTCCAGTCCGCGATGGTGACGTCCTCGCCGTACAAGAAGTCCTTGCGGGTCGCGTAGCGGGGGCCTGCCGGCGTCGAGTGGATGTCGGTAAAGACGGCGCCGGTGCCGGTGCGGGGATCGAAGATGGCGTAGACGGGGATGCCGATCACAGCGTAGTCCCGCATCTTGCTCACCCAGTCGTTGTCTGGGTTGGAGCGGGACACGACCTCGACGGCCGCGATGACAGTACGGGGGTCGATGGATCCCTGCACGTTCAGGTCGGCCCATGCGATCACCATGACATCGGGGTGGCGCATGATGCCCTCAGGCTCATTCTCCACATCGGGTGTGCCGTTGTGCGCCAGCAAGTCATCCGGCATGAGCTTTTCCAAGCGGCGGCTGACGTGCGCGGCCGTGACCTCATGGGGTCCTCCCGGCGACATCATGTCGTGAACGATCCCTTCTTTGGTGATCTCGAACTTGCCAGGGAGGGTGCCGTCCGTGGCCTCCACGAAGTCGCGCATGGCTCGGTACAGGTGGGAAGCATCCTGCCGCGCGTTGTCCGGGGCGATGGTCATGGCGCTCGCTCCTCGTGGTCTGTGCCCAGGGGCAAGGATCGTCGCTTTCATGCTAGGCGGCCTCCAGGAGGTCGGGTCGGCAGTCGCGGCAGTGTCCGGGGGCGGGTGAGCGGAATGCGCGCTCGCAGCCGTCGCAGGTCTGGAAGGGGTGGTGGACGGTCGGCGGTGGGGCCGG
>NZ_JAKEIP010000255.1 GCF_021474425.1 Streptomyces muensis
AGGTGACGGAGGGGGGCGTGGGGGACATGCCTGTGGCTCCCGGATAGCAGGGAGGGCGGCGCGCGGGTTGGAGAGGTGGGCGCGCGTGGCATTGTCGGCCCGGGTGACGTTTTCGGGGGTTGGGTTACTTGCCCGCGCCGGCGGGGTGCCGCCGCGCCCACCCGTGCCGCCCCAGCGGCACGACTGCCCGCAGCTAGGTGCGGCTCGGGAACTTGGGCCGCTGGCTGCTTCAGGGCGTCCGGGGTTGCGTTCGTTGAGGTGCCTCGCCTCGGTGTGGTGCGAGGGCATCAAGGCTCGGTGCGCGGTTCCCCGCGCCCCTGGGTGGGGGTGCGGGCCGTCGGTTGTGGCTGGCCGACGGGGCTGCAACCCCTAACCGCGCGTGTCTTCTGGGGTTTCCTGGCCTGCGACGTTGCCGAAGTCTCGGTCGGGGGGTGGGGGTGGAGAGGCTACGTCGAGGCCGTAGTGGTGGTAGAGCTGGAGTTCCTGTTCGGGGGAGAGGTGGCGGCCCACGCCGAAGTCGGGGGCGTCCTTGATCAGGGCGCGGTCGAAGGGGATGTGGAGGCTGCCCTCGACCAGTTCGCTGGGCTCCAGGGGGACGAAGGCGTCGCGGGAGAACAGGCCGGTGCGTATCGCGGCCCATTCCGGCACTCCGGTCGCGTCGTCGAGGTAGACCTCGTCGATGGTGCCGATCTTGGTGCCGTTGCGGTCGAAGGCCTTGCGGCCGATCAGATTGCGCGGATCGATGTCGGTCTGCACGGGCCCTCCACTTGTTCGCAACTCATCCGAGAGCAGTAGTAAGCAGTCGTAAGCACTACGAAAAGGCAGATTGGTGAGCGCGGCCACTCGAAGGTCCGTGCGTTGACCCCGCTGGTAGGCTGGCTAGCGGCTGCTGACCCCGTGCGGGAGAGTCCTCCGGACACCATCCGGAGGCGCCGAAGGAGCAAATCCTCCCCGGAATCTCTCAGGCACACGTACCGCACGGACGAGGTCACTCTGGAAAGCAGGGCGGGTGTCGACGGCTTCCGCTCTCACCGACGGTGAAAGCCGGGCGCTCTGTGGTGACCCGGTGAAGCTCTCAGGTTGAGATGACAGAGGGGGAGGCCGTCCGGGTACCCGCGCCGTGGTGCCCCTCGAAGGTCGTGTCAGACCAGGAGGCCTCCGTAATGACCGCCCATCGCATTCCGCTCTCCGAGCTCGAACAGGGGATCCCTTTCGAGCAGCGTCATATCGGTCCTGATCACGAGGCTCGGGCCAAGATGCTCGCGCACGTCGGGTACGGCTCGCTCGACGAGCTCACCGCCGCCGCCGTGCCGGATGTGATCAAGAACGCCGACTTTCTTGATCTGCCGGGGGCACGTACCGAGGCCGAGGTGCTCGCCGAGCTGCGGTCGCTCGCCGATCGCAATCAGGTGCTCGATTCCATGATCGGGCTCGGGTACTACGGGACCTTCACGCCGCCGGTCATCCTGCGGAACGTCATGGAGAATCCGGCCTGGTACACGGCCTACACGCCGTATCAGCCCGAGATCTCGCAGGGGCGGCTAGAGGCGCTGCTCAACTTCCAGACCATGGTCGCCGATCTGACCGGGCTGCCTACCTCCGGTGCCTCACTGCTCGACGAGGGGACCGCCGCGGCCGAGGCCATGGCGCTGTCCCGGCGCATGGGCAAGAACAAGAAGGGGCTGTTCCTGGTCGACGCGGATGTGCTTCCGCAGACCATCGCCGTGATCGAGACCCGGGCCGAGCCCACGGGGGTCGAGGTTGTCGTCGCCGACCTCAGTGGTGGGATTCCGGCCGACGTCGCCTCCCGTGAGATCAACGGCGTGCTCCTTCAGTACCCGGGTGCCTCCGGTGTCGTACGGGACATCAAGGCCGTCATCGAGCAGGCCCACGAACTCGGCGCGCTCGTCACCGTCGCCGCCGATCTGCTCGCGCTCACGTTGCTGAAGTCGCCCGGTGAGCTCGGTGCGGACATCGCGGTCGGGACGACGCAGCGGTTCGGTGTGCCGATGGGCTTCGGCGGGCCGCACGCCGGCTACATGGCCGTACACGAGAAGTTCGCGCGCAGCCTGCCCGGGCGGCTCGTCGGGGTGTCCGTGGACGCGGACGGGAACAAGGCGTACCGGCTGGCCCTGCAGACGCGTGAGCAGCATATTCGGCGGGAGAAGGCCACCAGCAACATCTGTACGGCTCAGGTGCTGCTCGCGGTGATGGCCGGGATGTACGCCGTGTACCACGGACCCGAGGGACTGCGCGGCATCGCCCGGCGCACTCATCGGTACGCCTCCGTCCTGGCCACCGGGCTCGCTGCCGGCGGGGTCGAGGTCGTGCACGGCTCCTACTTCGACACGCTGACCGTCCGGGTGCCGGGGAAGGCCGCCGAGGTCGTCGCCGCGGCCCGGCAGAACGGCGTCAACCTGCACCTCGTCGACGCCGACCACATCTCCGTCGCCTGCGACGAGACCACGAACCGGGCCCAGCTGGGCGCCGTATGGACGGCGTTCGGGGTCGAGGGGGACATCGAGGCGCTGGACGCGGTGGCCGAGGACGCGCTGGCGGGCGGGCTGCTGCGGAGCGACGAGTACCTCACGCACCCCGTGTTCCACCAGTACCGTTCCGAGACCGCGATGCTGCGCTATCTGCGCAGGCTCGCCGACCGGGACTACGCGCTGGACCGGGGCATGATCCCGCTGGGGTCCTGCACGATGAAGCTGAACGCGACGACCGAGATGGAGCCGGTCACCTGGCCGGAGTTCGGGCAGCTGCACCCGTTCGCGCCCGCCGAGCAGGCGCAGGGCTATCTGACGCTCATCCAGGAGCTGGAGGAACGTCTCGCCGAGGTCACCGGCTACGACAAGGTGTCGTTGCAGCCCAACGCCGGGTCGCAGGGTGAGCTGGCCGGACTGCTCGCCGTACGCGGGTACCACCGGGCCAACGGGGACGAGCAGCGGACCGTGTGTCTGATTCCGTCCTCCGCTCATGGGACCAATGCGGCCAGCGCGGTGATGGCCGGTATGAAGGTCGTCGTCGTCAGGACCGCCGAGGACGGTGAGATCGACGTCGAGGATCTGCGGGCGAAGATCGAGAAGCACCGGGACGAGCTGGCGGTGCTGATGATCACGTATCCGTCGACGCACGGTGTGTTCGAGGAGCATGTCGCCGACATCTGCGCGCAGGTGCACGAGGCCGGTGGGCAGGTGTACGTCGACGGAGCGAACCTCAACGCCCTTGTGGGGCTTGCCAAGCCCGGGCATTTCGGCGGTGACGTCTCGCATCTGAATCTGCACAAGACCTTCTGCATTCCGCACGGCGGTGGTGGTCCGGGCGTCGGGCCGGTCGGGGTGCGGGCGCATCTGGCGCCGTATCTGCCGAACCATCCGATGCAGCCTGCCGCCGGGCCGGAGACGGGTGTTGGGCCGATCTCGGCCGCGCCTTGGGGTTCCGCGGGGATTCTGCCGATTTCCTGGGCTTATGTGCGGCTGATGGGTGGCGAGGGGCTCAAGCGGGCCACGCAGGTGGCTGTGCTGTCCGCCAACTACATCGCCAAGCGGCTGGAGCCGCACTATCCGGTGCTCTACACCGGGCCGGGTGGGCTTGTCGCGCACGAGTGCATCATCGATCTGCGGCCGCTTACCAAGGCGACCGGGGTGAGTGTCGACGATGTGGCGAAGCGACTCATCGACTACGGGTTCCATGCGCCGACGATGTCGTTCCCGGTGGCGGGGACGTTGATGATCGAGCCGACGGAGTCCGAGGATCTGAGCGAACTCGATCGGTTCTGTGAGGCGATGATCGCTATTCGGGCGGAGATTGAGAAGGTTGGGTCGGGGGAGTGGCCTGCTGAGGACAATCCGTTGCGGAATGCTCCGCATACTGCGGGGGCGCTTGGTGGGGAGTGGGGGCACGTTTACAGCCGGGAGGAGGCTGTGTTCCCGGTTGGGGGGTCGGTTGCTGACAAGTACTGGCCTCCTGTGCGGCGGATTGATCAGGCGTTTGGGGATCGGAATCTGGTGTGTTCTTGTCCGCCGATGGATGCCTATGAGGGCTGACGTGTAGGTGTGTGGAGGGGCTCCGTTCCGGTTGTTCGTGGCCGGGGCGGAGTCCAGGGTTTCGCCCCCGCCGCCCCTACCCGTCCCATCCCTTGAAGGGGCTCCGCCCCTTCGACCCCGCCAGGGGGCTGCGCCCCCTGGACCCCGCTGTCGGCCTTCGGCCTCGTCCTCAAACGCCGGACGGGCTGAAAATGCCTGGGGCGGTGCTGAAAAGTGACTGTGGGTAACTGTGGGCTTGAGGGCGCGACGGTCGTGTCTGGTGGTCGACGGACGAAAGGGCTGAGGTGTAGGCGTGTCACGGAGACGCGCAGAGGCCGGTGTCAGGACGCGGGACCCGCTGACCCTACGTCCGGCACCGGAACGAGGACGGATACCTCCCGGCGCGGCCCCGACTCGCCCACTGGCTGTACCGCGTTCCGTGCCTCGGAAGGTCGCCGCAGGCGGCGCCAGTCGATCCGCCCACCGGTCGTAGCGTGCCTCCCGTGCCTCGGCTGACCGTTGCGGGCAGTGCCGCGCGGCTCGCCGCTCGGCTGTAGCGCGCTTCCGTGCCTCGGAAGGCCGTCGCAGGTAGCGCCCGCCGGTCGTAGCGTGCCTCCCGGGCCGGTAGGCCGTTAGCGGCGGCGTCTGTGTAGGGCGATTGCTGCTGCTGTGCCGCCGGCTACTGCTCCTACGCCTGCTGCTGCGGGGATGCCGACCTTGGCTGCCTTGCGGCCTGTGCGGTAGTCGCGTAGGCGCCAGTCGAGCTTGCGGGCGTGTTTGCGGAGCTTGGTGTCGGGGTTGATGGCGTAGGGGTGGCCGACGAGGGAGAGCATCGGGATGTCGTTGTGCGAGTCGCTGTAGGCGGCGCAGCGGGAGAGGTCCAGGCCCTCCGCCGCGGCCAGGGCGCGGACCGCCTCCGCCTTGGCCGGGCCGTGCAGGGGCTCGCCGACCAGCTTGCCGGTGTAGACGCCGTCGACGGATTCGGCGACGGTGCCCAGGGCGCCTGTCAGGCCCAGGCGGCGGGCGATCACCGTGGCGATCTCCACCGGGGCCGCGGTCACCAGCCAGACCTTCTGGCCCGCGTCCAGGTGGGCCTGGGCGAGGGCCCGGGTACCGGGCCAGATGCGCTCGGCCATGTACTCGTCGTAGATCTCCTCGCCGATCGACTGGAGCTCGGCGACGCGGTGGCCCTGCACGATCGACAGGGCCGAGTCGCGGGCCTCCTGCATGTGCTCGGGGTCCTCGACCCCGGCCAGCCGGAACCACGCCTGCTGCCAGGCGAACTTGGCGAGGTCGCGGGTCTCGAAGAACTTCCGCTTGTACAGGCCCCGCCCGAAGTGGAAGAGGGCGGCGCCTTGCATCACGGTGTTGTCCAGGTCGAAGAAGGCGGCGGCCTTCTCGTCGCCGAGTACCGGGAACTCCGGCTCGGCGGCCTCGGAGACCTCCGTCGCTTCCTGCGACGATTTCCGCGCTGCCTCCGCCGAAGCCTCGCCAGCCAACACGCTCCGCGCCGTGGCGGAACGCCTACGGGGAGTGAGCCATCCAAGAGCGGCCATGACCGTGAGCATAGCCAGTTTGTTCGGTGCTTCCGGAGTCGAGAGGTTTGAAGGTTGTGAACTCTCCGCGACCGCGCAGTTAAACAGCGTGGTGGAGCAGCGGCCGGGCCTCCGCGTGGCGGCGCGCGAGAATGGCTGACATGAGCCCTCTTTTTCGTCGCGCCGCAGCCAAGTCCCCGCAGGACCGGCTCGTCACCCTGATCGGGAAGCCCGACTGTCATTTGTGTGATGACGCACAGATCGCCGTCGAGAAGGTCTGTGGGGAGCTGGGGGTTCCGTGGGAGGTGAAGGACATCACTCAGGATCCCCAACTCCACGACCAGTACTGGGAACAGATCCCCGTCGTCCTGGTCGACGGAGCCCAGCACACCTTCTGGCGTGTGAACGAAGATCGCCTCCGCAAAGCACTGACCGGCCGGTGACCGAGTACTGACCGGGTAGTCCAACTTTGCCGAAAACGGCTTAGGATCGACGGCGACTTGGTCTCGGGGGCGGGGATCGTTGAGGAGAGTGTGCGGTTTTGCCCCCAAGAGATGAGGAACGGTGGTGCGTATGCGCCGGTTCCAGACCAGTGCGCCGGGCGTGCGTGAGCCCGGTCACGTTGGGCGGGCAAATCGGACACCATCTTTGTGCACGCGTTCACAAAGACATAGCCTGCATTCGACGGGGCGGTCTGGGCACGACTGACCGCCGGCAGTCCCGCTCTACCCGCAGGAGCACCGTGGCAACTGGCCGAACTCACCGACCGGCGACCCGTAGCCGAGGGATTCCCGAGGCCACCGTCGCCCGGCTTCCGCTGTACCTCCGAGCCCTGACCGCACTGTCGGAGCGCTCGGTACCCACGGTCTCCTCCGAGGAGCTCGCGGCCGCGGCGGGGGTCAACTCCGCCAAGCTGCGCAAGGACTTCTCGTACCTGGGGTCGTACGGCACGAGGGGTGTCGGCTACGACGTCGAGTATCTCGTCTACCAGATCTCCCGCGAGCTGGGGCTCACCCAGGACTGGCCGGTTGTGATCGTCGGTATCGGTAACCTCGGCGCCGCGCTCGCCAACTACGGCGGGTTCGCGTCTCGTGGGTTCCGGGTGGCCGCTCTTATCGACGCCGATCCGGCGATGGCCGGGAAGCCCGTCGCGGGAATCCCGGTGCAGCACTCCGACGACCTGGAGAAGATCATCCAGGACAACGGCGTGTCGATCGGTGTCATCGCCACCCCCGCCGGTGCCGCCCAGGCCGTCTGCGACCGCCTCGTGGCCGCGGGCGTCACCTCTATCCTGAACTTCGCGCCGACCGTCCTGACCGTTCCGGACGGCGTCGACGTGCGCAAGGTGGATCTGTCGATCGAGCTGCAGATCCTCGCCTTCCACGAGCAGCGCAAGGCCGGCGAGGAAGCCCACACCGACGGCACCGGACCGGCGGCCGCCGTCACCCGCGAGGGGGCCGACGACTCCGCGCCGTCCGCCGACAAGGGACCCGACGGGGACGTACCCGCCGTGATGCCGGCATGAGTCTCCTCGTCGTGGGGCTGAGCCACCGCAGCGCCCCGGTCAGCGTCCTGGAGCGCGCGGCGCTCGGCGCGGACGCCCAGATCAAGCTGCTGCAGGACACGGTCGCCGCCGAGCCGGCCACCGAGGCCGCGGTGCTCGCCACCTGCAACCGCATCGAGCTGTACGCCGACGTGGACAAGTTCCACGCCGGTGTCGCCGAGCTGTCCACGCTGCTCGCCCAGCACAGCGGGGTGGGGCTCGACGAGCTCACGCCGTACCTGTACGTCCACTACGAGGACCGGGCCGTCCACCACCTGTTCTCCGTGGCCTGCGGGCTCGACTCCATGGTCGTCGGCGAGGGGCAGATCCTCGGGCAGATCAAGGACTCGCTCGCCAAGGCGCAGGAGCTGCACAGCGCCGGGCGGCTGCTGAACGACCTGTTCCAGCAGGCCCTGCGGGTCGGCAAGCGCGCCCACTCCGAGACCGGCATCGACCGCGCCGGGCAGTCCCTGGTCACCTTCGGCCTGGAGCAGCTGTCCGCCGGTGCGGCCGTGGAGGACTGGGCGCGCGGCAAGAAGGCCCTGGTCATCGGCGCCGGTTCGATGTCCTCGCTGGCCGCGGCCACGCTCGCACGGGTCGGGGTCGGCGAGATCGTGGTCGCCAACCGCACCTACGACCGCGCCGAGCGCCTCGCCGCCCTGCTCGTGGAGCAATACGGACAGGGCCTGGCCGACGGCACGGACGTGCCGGCCCGCGCGGTACCGATGGACTCGGTGCCGGTCGAGCTGACACGTGCCGATGTCGTCGTCTCCTGCACCGGCGCCACCGGGATCGTCCTCACGGCGGAAGAGGTCGCCGCGTCGGTGGAAGGCCGTACCGGTCAGCCGGTCGCCTTCGAGGAGGCCGCTGACAGCGTTCGTACGGCCGCCAAGACGCCGGCCGCCAGGAGCGCCGCCGACGCCACCGACGTACGGCAGACCCCGCTGCCGCCCACCAGCGTCGGCACCGACGAGGACTGCCCGCTGGATCTCGGCTCCGTGCAGGGAGGTTTCTCTGTCATGGGGGAGGCCGCCGTCGCCGGGATGGACGCGGCCACGCTGGAGCAGCACGCGAGCTGGGCCGCGGGCAGCGCCGTCGACCGGCGTGAGGCCGCCCGGCGCAGCCCCGAGGCCGACGCCGAGCTGATCACCGCGCTCGCCGCGACCGTGGCCACCGTCGGCCGCATCCCCGAGCGCCGCAAGCCCGAGCCGGTCGCCGGGGCGCACCGCCCGACGCCCGTCCTCTCGCTGCTCGACCTCGCCATGCCCCGGGACATCGACGCGGCCGTGCACCGGCTCGCCGGGGTGCGTCTTGTCGACATCGAGTCGCTGGCGGAAGCTTCCGCCGACGCGCCGATGGCCGCCGACGTCGACCAGGTCCGCCGTATCGTCTCCGACGAGGTCGCGGCCTTCGGGGCGGCGCAGCGGGCCGCGCACATCACGCCCACCGTCGTCGCCCTGCGCGCGATGGCCGCCGATGTCGTGGCGAACGAGATCGCCCGGCTCGAAGGGCGGCTGCCCGGGCTCGACGACAAGCACCGCAGCGAGATCACGCAGACCGTGCGGCGCGTCGTCGACAAGCTGCTGCACGCGCCGACCGTACGGGTCAAGCAGCTCGCGGCAGAGCCAGGCGGCGCGGGGTACGCGGATGCCCTGAGGACCCTGTTCGACCTCGACCAGGAGACGGTGGCCTCCGTCTCCCGGGCCGAGGACAGCACCGAGAAGAACCGAGGCCCACGATGACTCAAGCGCCACTACGGCTCGGCACCCGGCGCAGCAGACTCGCCATGGCCCAGTCCGGGCAGGTCGCGGACGCCGTGAGCCGGCTGACGGGACGGCCCGTCGAACTCGTCGAGATCACCACGTACGGCGATGTCTCGCGCGAGGCCCTCGCGCAGATCGGCGGCACGGGTGTGTTCGTCACCGCGCTGCGGGACGCGCTGCTGCGGGGCGAGGTCGACTTCGCGGTGCACTCCCTCAAGGACCTGCCGACCTCGCAGCCCGAGGAGCTGTCCCTCGCGGCCGTACCCGAGCGGGAGGACCCGCGCGATGTGATCGTCGCCCGGGACGCCCTGAAGCTCACCGACCTGCCGCGCGGCGCGCGCATCGGTACGGGTTCGCCGCGCCGGATGGCACAGCTGAACGCGTACGCGCGCGGACACGGGCTGGATTTCGAGACGGTTGCGATCCGTGGGAACGTCGATACACGGATCCGGTATGTGCGCGATGGTGAGCTCGATGCGGTGGTGCTGGCCGCGGCCGGCCTGCGCCGCATCGGCCGCATCGACGAAGTGACCGACTTCCTGTCGGTCGACACGGTTTTGCCCGCCCCCGGCCAGGGGGCACTGGCGATCGAGTGCACCGCGGACAACGCGGACCTCATCGCCGCGCTCGGCGAGCTCGACGATCCGTTCACGCGGATCGCCGTGACCGCCGAGCGATCACTGCTCGCCGCCCTGGAGGCCGGCTGCTCCGCCCCTGTGGGCGCGCTGGCCGACCTTCTGGCCGACGGGCAGATTGTCAAGGAAATGCGCCTGCGCGGCGTCGTCGGTACGACCGACGGCACGCGGATGGTGCAGCTGTCCACCACCGGTCCCGTGCCCGAGACGCACGACCAGGCGCTTGCGCTCGGTCGCGAACTCGCCACCGAGATGCTTGCCCAGGGCGCGGCCGGTCTGATGGGGGAGCGAGCACATTGAGCCCCACCACCCTTCCCGCCGGCCTTGAACACGGGCACGTCACCTTCCTCGGTGCCGGACCCGGGGATCCGGGGCTGTTGACTCTGCGCGCCGTGGAGGCGCTGGCGAACGCGGACGTACTCGTCGCCGAGCACGAGGTGCTCGACGTGGTACGCGTGCACGCCAGACACGGTGTCGCCGAAGTGCACACGGACACGGGTCCCGATTCGGACGCCGCTCCGGGCACAGGCACGCCTCAACTAGCGGTTGTTGACGGTGCGTCAACGACCGCTGCGCTACCCGCGGTGCGGGATGCCGCACATCTTGTCATGGAGGCCGCGCGGGGCGGCAGGCGGGTCGTGCGTGCGGTGTCCGGGGATCCCGGGCTCGACGCGTACGCCGCCGAGGAGATGCTGGCCTGTGCCGCGGCGGGCGTGCCGTTCGAGGTCGTGCCCGGTGTCGCCGCGGCCGTGGGCGTGCCGGCGTATGCCGGTGTGCCGCTGCGGGACGCGCAGGGCGCGGACGTGCGGTTCGTGGACGCGCGGACGGCTTCGGATCGTTGCTGGACCGAGGTCGGGGCTTCGGACGGGACCGTTGTCGTCTCGACGACGCTTGACGCCGTGGGTGCGGCCGCCGGTGAGCTGGTGTCCGCGGGGCGGAAGCCCGATACGCCGCTGACGGTGACAGTCGCCGGTACGACGACTCGGCAGCGGACCTGGACCGCGACGCTCGGGACCATCGCGCAGACGTTGAAGCAGGCCAAGGTGCTGCCCTCGCCGGAGGGCGGGCGGCCGGTGATAGCCGTGGTCGGTGAGCGTTCCGCCGCTGCTCAGCGTGATCAGCTGTCGTGGTTCGAGTCCAAGCCGCTCTTCGGGTGGCGGGTGCTGGTGCCGCGGACGAAGGAGCAGGCCGCTTCGCTCTCCGACCAGTTGCGGTCGTACGGGGCCGTGCCGCACGAGGTGCCGACGATCGCCGTCGAGCCGCCGCGGACGCCTCAGCAGATGGAGCGGGCCGTGAAGGGGCTCGTCACCGGGCGGTACGAGTGGATCGCCTTTACGTCCGTGAATGCGGTCAAGGCCGTGCGGGAGAAGTTCGAGGAGTACGGGCTCGATGCTCGGGCCTTTGCCGGGATCAAGGTCGCGGCGGTGGGGGAGCAGACGGCGAAGGCGCTCATCGCCTTTGGGGTGAAGCCGGATCTTGTGCCCAGTGGGGAGCAGTCGGCTGCGGGGCTGCTTGAGGACTGGCCGCCGTATGACCCCGTTTTCGATCCGATCGACCGGGTTTTCCTGCCTCGTGCCGATATTGCGACCGAGACTCTGGTGGCCGGGCTCATCGAGTTGGGCTGGGAGGTCGATGACGTCACGGCCTATCGGACCGTGCGGGCCTCGCCGCCGCCGGCGGAGACGCGGGAGGCGATCAAGGGGGGTGGCTTCGATGCCGTTCTCTTTACGTCGTCGTCCACTGTGCGGAATCTGGTGGGGATCGCTGGTAAGCCGCACAACGTGACGGTGATCGCGTGTATCGGGCCTGCTACGGCCAAGACCGCTGAGGAGCATGGGCTTCGGGTGGATGTGATGGCTCCGGAGCCGTCTGTGCACAAGTTGGCGGAGGCGTTGGCGGAGTTCGGGATGCGGCGGCGGGATGCGGCTGTGGAGGCTGGGGATCCGGTTACTCGGCCGAGTGAGCGGAGGCCGGGGGCTCGGCGGCGGCGGTCCACGACGTAGGTGGGCGGGGGGTGGTTTCGCCCCCGCCGCCCCTACCCGTCCCATCCTTGAAGGGGCGCTGCCCCTTCGACCCCGCGGGGGGGGGGGGGGGCCGCGCCCCCCCCCCCCCCGCCCGCGCCCGCGGCCCGCGCGGCCCCCCCCCCCGCCG